>NZ_JBSGSS010000005.1:419580-438897 GCF_053606985.1 Nocardia sp. NPDC055165 | reverse complement strand
GTCAGGCGCCGCGGAGATGCGACGAAGGAGCGATTCCGCGGCGCCTGACCGGCGGCCCCTCAGGGCCGCGGACACGCGCGCGCCAGCGCGCCAATAAACACAGCGTCAAACCGTCCCGGGACTACCCAACCCCTGATCAGTCACTTCTCCAACCAGCCAGGTCAGCCCCCATACAAGCCCGCGGCCATTCGTCGAGCCCATGAGCGATCTCACTGGCACGTATCGCCCGCAACCCAGGAGTTTCGTCAGCTGGCAGGATGTAGGTGAACCCGAGACGTTCGTAATACGGACCGTTCCACGGCACCTGGGTGAACGTGGTGAGCGTGATCTCGTCGAGTCCGTTGCTCTTGGACCACGCCACCGCATGGTCGATCAGCCGCTTGCCGATCCGCGCCCCCGCATGGGCCGGGTCGACGGAAACCTGATCGATATGAGGCTGCCCGTCGACCAGCCCGAGAACCAGGTAGCCGATCGGCTGATCGTCGTCGTCCGGCCACACCCACGCCCGCCCCTCGACGACGAAGGCCCGCAACACCTCTCGCGAGGGCGGCTCGTCCTCGGCGATCGCGGTCATGCCCACCTCGGCGAACGGCGCACCGGCCCGCCGCTCGATCTCCTGCAGCGCCGCGATCTCGTCCTCGCGCGCGAGCCGGGCTGGTCCACCGGCCACCGGAGTGGCGATGATCCCGTTGAGCAGCGCGCGCAGGGCCCAGCGCGCACGGATGTCACCGGCGGTGCGCTGTACGGATTCGGCGGCGATATGCCGGTAGATCAGGTCGACGGCCCAGGTCGAGGTCGCGGGATCGAGGCCGCCGTCGCGCAGGAGGGCCACCAACTGCTCGATCAGGCCGAGGGCGTGTTCGGTGGTGGGGAATCGGCCGAAGGCGACGAGCGCCAGGCCGTCGTGGCGGCCGAGAGCCTCGATCGCGGACTCGACCAGCTGGGTCACCCTGGTACGCCAGCCACCCTCGGCGGGTGCCTTGACCTGGGACAGAACGTGGTCGAGCATGCCGGTCAGCAGGTCGTCGCGATGGGCGAGGTAGACGTACAGCGACGCGGCGCCGGTGTCGAGTTCCTTGGCGACCCGGCGCATGGTGAGCGCGGCCGCGCCCTCGGTGTCGAGGATGCGCAGTCCGGTCTCGATCACGAGTTCGCGGCTCAACGGGACTTTCGCCGGTCGGGCCCGGCGACTGACGGGTGCGGCGTTCATGCGCCGATCCTACGCGGCTGACGAACATCGTTTGGTACGAACGCCGTTCGAAATTTACCTTCGGACCTTATCCCCGGGCGTCGGTCCATCTATGCTGGCGGCGGAGACCAAGGTCGCGGTCTGCCGCACAGCGGGGTCGGCCGAGGCAGCGGTGAAGGCCAGTCCGACAAGGAGGCGTTGATGCACGCGCATTCGTCCACCGTGGCCATCGTGCCGGGGACCGGGATCGTCGCTCGATTCGGCGATGTCGTCGTCTATCTGGCCGGGGAGACGCCGTCGACCGATCGGTTACTCGGTGCGGTGGAAACCGTCGCCAACAACACCGCGGCGAGCGCGCCCGGTGCGGCCCTGGCGCAGCGCCTGGCGGGCGTGGTGTTCGGCGGCGCTTCTGCCCCACCGCCTTTCGGCGTGCTCGCCCCGACCGCCGACGGGATGCTGATCCTGTTGCGCGGCGCGGTGATCGCCGAGATCTCCGGTGCGGAGGGCAACCGCCGCCTCGCCGGCGACCGGGCCTTCACCTGGGTCGACGAGATCATCCGCGAACCTGTCCGCCGGATCGCGGTCGGCGCCGAGATGGCCGACCCCACCAGCGCCAATCCCCGCACCGACCTGCGCGCGGGCATCGTCACCGGCAACGGTTTCGTGCTCAACCTGGGCCGGCGCCGCAATCCCCCACCGCGCCGGGTCGAATCCGTCGACGAGCCCGCCCCGACGGAGGCCACCGGCTTCCAAGCCCTGCGCCCACCGACCGCGCGACCCGCCGACACCAGCGACGCGCTCCCGGCCACGGCGGGATTCCCGGCGCCGACACCCGACCAACCCGCGACCTCCGGTTTCCAGCCCGACACCGGCCGACCCGACAGCGAGACGGTGAGCACGGGCAGCCGGCCGACCACCGGCGATGTCGCAGGCACCGGATCGAGCAACTCTGACGGCGTCACCGTGAGCACGGGTCCGCGCAGCTCACCCGCCGCCAACGCGCCCCGCGCCTGGTCCCAAGCACTCGATGCCGCCCAGCGCGCCGAACCGGTCGCGTTGAGCAAGGGCGCGCCGTCCCACAGTGGTTCCCGGGGCGCCCTGGTCACCGAAGACGGGCTGAGCTACCCACTGGACCGGCCCTACGTCCTCGGCCGCAACCCCTCGGGGGAAGAATCGGTTCGCGCTTCCGCGGCGACGCCGATACTGATCGAACGCGATCGGCTCGTCTCACGGGTCCATGCCTTCGTCGCCCCCGACCGTGGCAAGGTGTTCGTCCGCGAGGCCCCCGCGACCTCCGGAACCTTCTTCGCCGCCCCCGACAGCGAACGCTGGTCTCGCGTCGGCACCCTCCCGATCGAGTTGCAACCGGGATGGCGCCTGCGGATCAACGACTTCCTGCTGACCTACTGCGTGTAAATCACCTACTACGAATCACAGACCATCCCGACGCCCGTGCATCCAGCTCCACGGGCGTCGGATCGCGAATCGGCTCAGGCCTCGAGGGCGTCGAGCAGGGCCGCGCGCTGACGAGCACCCAGGCCGCCGATACGGCGATCCTCGGGAATCTCGGCCTGGTCCATCAGCTTGGCGGCCTTGACCGGACCGACGCCCGGCAGTGCCTTGATCACGGCAGCGACCTTGGTCTTCTTCACCAGGTCGTCGCTGTCGGCTTTCTTGAGCAGATCGGCGACGGTGACCTTGCCCTCCTTCACCTTGCCGATCAGTTCCGAGCGCGCCTTGCGCACGGCAGCCGCTTTGGCCAACGCCTCGGTGCGCTGTTCGGCGGTCATCGTAGGCAGTGCCATGTCTCCTCCGCTTCCACTCGTCACTCGAACATCTGATTGACGGACCGAGTAAACAGCACGAAATCGGCAGCACCAGTCCGACACACCGCGAGGATACGCCGATGAGTTTTGCTTGCCGAACCCGTCGTATTCAGTGAAGGCCCTGCAAGACGGACCAAACGGACGAAATGACGGGCGGTTCAGGAGGGCGTAACACCGCGGTGACCAGCAACGAAACATCATCAGAAGCACTTTTGCGGGATCAAGGTTCAACGGCGAACCACGGAGGATCAACGAAGCTCCTCGGCCCGGGCGCGACCCGTTCTCGAACGGTCGTCACCGTCTCCCGTTGCGCTACATCGACAGCTACACAGTTGTGCGCCAGACATTTTCAGCGCCTGCGGGTCGAGCAATTCAGGCCCGCGGGTGTCCTCTGCCCGCTCGATGCGCAACAATGACGCGACCCGGCGAACCCTTTTGCTACCTGGAGTTGCGATGCGCGAGGAACACCCGCTCGACCACGAGGTCACCGCTCTACCCGTGCGGGTGGAACGGGCCAGGCGTCGCATCGCCTATCAGTCCGACCCGGCACTGACCGACGCGCTGTCCGAAGACGAGTTGCGCGCGGAGCGCGAACTCGCCGAAAAGATCCGCACCTACGAGCGCGATCAGCGCTGGAAGCACATCAAGGCCGCCTCCTCGCACGCCGACCGCTTGCGTGACACCACCGCGGAGCTCGAGCGGGCCGAGATGTCGGACCTGATGCTGGCCCGCAAGGCCATCGCCGCGCAACGTCGCGAGTCCAACCCGCGCGCCCGCCTCGCCTCGCTCTATCAGCACCGCACCTGGTCGCTGCGGGCGCTGGCCGGCGTGGTGATCACGGGCATGCTGTGGTCGGCGGTGAACGTCCAGCACAACATCGCCCCCGGCGGACCCACCGACCCGCTCTACTGGGCCAGCTTCGGCCTGGAGGCGATGATCAGCGTGTGCCTGATCATCATCATGATCGGCACCACGCGAGTGGCCGAGTGGGGCGTGATGGGCAACCGCAACCAGGTGCTGATCGCCGAGCTGTTCCTGCTCACGCTGACCATCGCCCTCAACACCTATCCACACCTGAGCGCACAGCACTGGTACGACGCCGCTGTGCACGCGGTGGCCCCGGTGATGATCGGTGTCGCACTGCTCATCCACAATGCCGCCAGCGCCCGCTACAGCACCGCGATCGTCCGTGCCAGCGCGGAGATCCCGGCCGACGACGCCGACGATCCCCTGGCCGCGCCGAGCCTGGGTAATCCGGCCGTCACCTAGCTTCCACCGACGCACAGCGAAGGGCCCCTCCGGATCAGATCCGAAGGGGCCCTTTGCCGTTGGTTTGTTACGCCGACTTCTCGCGACGCTCCGGACGCTGCGCCTTGCGCGGCACGATCGTCGGGAGGACGTTGTCGATGACGGTGTCAGCGTTCACGACCACCTTGGCGACGTCGTCACGGCCGGGGATGTCGTACATCACCGGCAGCAGGACCTCTTCCATGATGGCGCGCAGGCCGCGAGCACCGGTGCCGCGCAGGATCGCCTGATCGGCGATCGCTTCGAGGGCGTCGGCGGTGAACTCGAGGTCGACGCCGTCCATCTCGAACAGGCGAACGTACTGCTTGACCAGTGCGTTCTTCGGCTCGGAGAGAATAGTGACCAGCGATTCCTTGTCCAGGTTCGTCACCGAGGCGACGATCGGCAGGCGGCCGATGAACTCGGGGATCAGACCGAACTTGATCAGATCCTCGGGCATCACGTCGGCGAAGTGGTCGTCGGTGTCGACCTCGGCCTTGGAGCGCACCTCGGCGCCGAAGCCGATGCCGCGGTGACCGGTGCGGTCGGAGATGATCTTCTCCAGGCCCGCGAACGCGCCCGCCACGATGAACAGCACGTTGGTGGTGTCGATCTGGATGAACTCCTGGTGCGGGTGCTTGCGACCGCCCTGCGGCGGCACACTCGCCTGGGTGCCCTCCAGAATCTTCAGCAGCGCCTGCTGCACGCCCTCGCCCGACACATCGCGGGTGATCGACGGGTTCTCGCTCTTGCGCGCGATCTTGTCGACCTCGTCGATGTAGATGATGCCGGTCTCGGCGCGCTTGACGTCGTAGTCGGCGGCCTGGATCAGCTTCAGCAGGATGTTCTCGACATCCTCACCCACATAGCCAGCCTCGGTGAGCGCGGTGGCATCGGCGATGGCGAACGGCACGTTCAGCATCTTGGCCAGGGTCTGCGCGAGGTAGGTCTTGCCGCAACCGGTGGGGCCGAGCATCAGGATGTTCGACTTCATCAGCTCGACGGCCTCACCGCGGCTGTCGCGGCCCTTGTCGCCCGCCTGAATGCGCTTGTAGTGGTTGTAGACCGCGACGGCGAGGGTCCGCTTGGCGGTGTCCTGGCCGATCACGTAGTTCTCGAGGAAATCCCGGATCTCCGAAGGCTTGGGCAACTCGTCGAGCTTCACTTCGCTCGACTCGGCCAGCTCTTCTTCGATGATCTCGTTGCACAGGTCGATGCACTCGTCGCAGATATACACCCCAGGGCCCGCGATGAGCTTCTTGACCTGCTTCTGGCTCTTTCCGCAGAACGAGCACTTCAGCAGATCGCCGCCGTCTCCGATGCGCGCCATCTCGTAGGTCCCTACTTCCTTGTCCGAGTGCGACCGTCGTCCCCCGATTGGGCCGGAAATACGTCTCGGTGCCGTCAATCAGAGCAATGGTCCCTGAGTCGACCGTACCTGGTGTGCGCGAGACAGGTCGACAACTCGCGCATGTTCGATGTGAAGGGTTGTGCGGGTCCTCACCATTGTGAGCCACCGCGGCTGAAAAAGCCGGGCCCGCCGCCCAGATCAGGACAGCGGGCCCGGGCGTGTCACTTCTGTCCGCTGAGCTTCCGGTAATCGAAGACCTGGTCGATGATGCCGTATTCCTTGGCTTCCTCGGCGGTCAGGATCTTGTCACGGTCGGTGTCCTTGCGCACCTGCTCCTCGGGCTTGCCGGTGTGGCGCGAGATGGTGACTTCCATCAGGCGACGCATCCGCTCGATCTCGGCCGCGGCGATCTCGAGGTCGGACACCTGGCCCTGCACACCGCCGGAGGACGGCTGGTGGATCAGGATGCGCGCGTTGGGCAGCGCGGCGCGCTTGCCGGGAGCGCCCGCGGCCAGCAGCACCGCGGCGGCCGAGGCCGCCTGACCCAGGCAGACCGTCACCACGTCGGGGCGCACGTACTGCATGGTGTCGTAGATCGCCATCAGCGCGGTGAACGAACCACCGGGCGAGTTGATGTACATGGTGATGTCGCGGTCGGGGTCCTGGGACTCCAGCACCAGCAGCTGCGCCATGATGTCGTTCGCGGACACGTCGTCGACCTGGTTGCCCAGGAAGATGATGCGCTCTTCGAACAGCTTGTTGTACGGGTCGGAAGTCTTGACGCCGAACGAAGTCTGCTCGGTGAACTGCGGCAGGATGTAGCGCGACTGCGGCAGGCTCGCACCGGAGCCGTGGCCGGCGCGCGGGTCGAAGAGGTTGGCCATCTTTATCTCCAAGCTTGTCTCGAGTGAGGGGGGACGGCGGCGGTTACTTCGCCTGGTTCGCGTGCGTGACCACGTGGTCGATGAAGCCGTATTCCAGGGCTTCCTTCGCCGTGAACCAGCGGTCGCGGTCCGCGTCCTCGGTCACCTGCTCCACCGACTTGCCGGTGTGCAGCGACTGCAGTTCGTTGAGCTCACGCTTGGTGTGGGCGAACTGCTCGGCCATGATCGCGATATCGGCCGCCGAACCACCGATGCCCGCCGACGGCTGGTGCATCATGATCCGGGTGTGTGGCAGCGCGAAACGCTTGCCCTTGGTGCCCGCGGTGAGCAGGAACTGTCCCATCGATGCGGCCAGACCCATCGCGACGGTCTTGATGTCGCACTCGGCGAACTGCATCGTGTCGTAGATGGCCATGCCCGCGGTGACCGAGCCACCGGGCGAGTTGATGTAGAGCGCGATGTCCTTCGTCGCGTCCTCGGCCGAGAGCAGCAGGATCTGCGCGCAGATCTTGTTCGCGATCTCATCGTCGACCTGGGTGCCCAGGAAGATGATGCGCTCGCGAAGCAGCCGTTCGTATACGGAATCACTGAGGTTGAGTCCAGCGGTAGCGGCTGTCATGACCCCTGCCTGGTTGATCGTCACGGATACCTGCCTTCTCTTCTCACCGATTGCTACGGCCATACGAATACGGTTCGTCGTCACAAACACTAACGAAGGAGGGCGGCGCCGAACTCCCGGCACCGCCCTTCTTCGCTCACAGCGCAATCAAATCACGCCGCCGAAACCTACTCGGCAGCGGCTTCGTCCAGCTCGATTTCAGCGGATTCCGCAGGGTCACCGAACATTTCGGTGGTGTCGACCACATTGCCCTCGGAGTCGGTGACCTTCACCTGACCGACAACTCCGGCCAGCGCCTTGCCGCGTCGCACGTCGGCGAAGACCGCGCCCAGCTGGCCCGCCTGCTGCACCTGCTGGATGAACTGCTCCGGCGACATGCCGTAACGCTGCGCCTGGAACAGGATTCGCTCGGTCAGCTCCTGCTGGCCGACCTGCGTGTTCTCGGCCTCGGCGATGGCGTCGAGCAGCAGCTGGGTCTTCACCGACTTCTCGGCGGCTTCCTGGGTGTCCTTGTCGAACTCCTCGCGGGAGGAGCCCTGCGCCTCGAGCGCCTCGGCCAGCTTGGCCTCGTCGTGGTCGAAACCGTGGACGGCGTCGTGGACCACGGCGTCGACCTCGGCCTTGACGACGGCCTCGGGCAGCGGGACCTCGACGGTCTCGAGCAGGGTGTCGAGCACCTTGTCACGGATGGAACCGGCCTGCTCGACCTTCTTGACGCGCTCGACGCGGCCCTTCAGGTCTTCCTTGAGCTCGTCGATGGTGTCGAACTCGCTGGCCAGCTGGGCGAACTCGTCGTCGGCCTCGGGCAGCTCGCGCTCCTTGACCGACTGCACGGTCACGGTGATCACGGCTTCCTTGCCCGCGTGGTCGCCCGCCACCAGGGTGGAGGTGAACTCGGCGGACTCGCCGGCCTTCAGGCCGATGACGGCCTCGTCGAGGCCCTCGATCAGCTGACCCGAACCGACCTCGTGCGACAGCCCGGTGGTGGCCGCCTCGGGGACGTCGACACCGTCGACGGTGGCCGACAGGTCGATCGACACGAAGTCGCCATCGGCCACGGCACGCTCGACACCGGTGAGGGTGCCGAAGCGCTGACGCAGCGAGGTGAGCTGCTCCTCGATGTCGTCGTCACCGATGGTGAAGGAATCGACGGTCACCTCGATGCCCGAGTAGTCGGGCAGGGCGATCTCGGGGCGCACGTCGACCTCGGCGGTGAACGCCAGCTCTTCGCCGTCTTCGATCTTGGTGATCTCGATCTCGGGCTGGCCGATGACCTTGACCTCCGAGGTCTGGATGGCCTCGGCGTACTTGTTCGGCAGTGCGTCGTTGACGACCTGCTCGAGCACGGCGCCACGGCCGACACGGGTCTCGATCAGCTTGGCCGGAGCCTTGCCGGGACGGAAGCCGGGGATCTTGACCTGCTGCGCCAGCGCCTTGTAGGCCTTGTCGAAGTCGGGCTTCAGCTCCTCGAAGGGCACCTCGACGTTGATCCGGACCCGGGTCGGGCTCAGCTGCTCGACGGTGCTCTTCACGGACATACTCCTTGGTTCGTAGTTCATGGTGGTGTCCCCACAGGGGGCGACGCGCCATAGTCAGGCACGGCTAAGCCAGGTGCGGCGCACAATGCGCATCCCGACCAGGGTAGTTGACCGCCTGCGCGGTCGCGCAATCGGTGTTTGGTTGAGGGTGCCGCTAGCGGCCGACCTGCACGGCGTCGGTCACGAAGACCAACGTCTCGTTCGGCGGCACACCGTTGCCGCCCTCGCCGTAGCCGAGGTTCGGCGGCACGATCAACAGCCTGCGCGTGCCCTGCTGCACGCCGATCAGCCCCTCGTCCCAGCCCTGGATGACCTGGCCCGCGCCGAGGGTGAGCCCGAACGGCTTACCACGCTGGAAGGAGCTGTCGAGTACCTGCTTGTCCGACCAGGTGACCAGCTCGTAGTTCATCGTCAGCGGCTGGCCGGCCACCGCGCCCGGCCCGGTGCCCACCACCAGGTCCTTGGTGATCAGAGTCTTGGGCGGGTCACAGCTGTCGGGGATGGTGATCTTGGGCGCCTCGCCGTAACCGCCGCTGACTTTCACGTCGTCGGCGGTGCATTCGCGACCTGTGCTCGCGGAGCTCCCGCCGGCCGCGCTCGAGCTCGGCGCGCTGCTCGAATCCGTGTCGGAGCCGCAGGCCGCTGTCGTGATCGCGGCGGCCGCGACGAGTCCGATTCCGATGATCCTGCCGAGAGAATGCATGGCCCGCAGAGTAATCGACCGCCGTTGCGGCGTCGGGAACCGGCACGACGGTAGGCTCGGCGGTGCGTTTCTCCACCGGTGTCGCCGGTCCTCGATCGGCGCCCGTGCAGGCCCCCGCGGCGCGGACGGCGCCGTGACCTCATCGAGTTCGAGGAGTCCGCGATGACCGAAACCACCGTGGGCGACACCGCGGCGGACAATGTGGGAGACGGTCAGGGCGAGACCATCGCCCCGAAGCCCTACGTCCTCACCGACGCGCCCGGTCCGCTCTCGCGCGAGGAACTCGTCGCCGTCGACGCGTGGTGGCGGGCGTCGAACTATCTCGCGGTCGGCCAGATCTATCTGATGAGCAATCCGCTGCTACGCACCCCGCTGGTCCCCGACGACATCAAGCCGCGCCTGCTCGGCCACTTCGGCACCGTGCCCGGCCTGAATCTGGTGTGGGCCCACGCCAATCGGGTGATCCGGGACCGCGGCCTGAACGCGGTCTATGTCGCGGGCCCCGGTCACGGCGGCCCCGGCCCCAACGCCTGCGCGTGGCTGGAGGACGCCTACGCCCAGCTCGAGCCGGACATCCCCCGCGACGTCGGCGGCATGCGCCGATTCTTCCATCGGTTCTCCTTCCCCGGCGGTGTGCCGAGCCACTGCGCGCCGGAGACGCCGGGGTCGTTCCACGAGGGCGGTGAGCTCGGCTACTCGCTGCTGCACGCCTACGGCGCCGCCCTGGACAACCCTGATCTTGTCGTGTTCTGCGTAGTCGGTGACGGCGAAGCCGAGACCGGTCCGCTGGCGGGCAGCTGGCACGCGAACAAATTCCTCAACGCGGGGCGCGATGGCGCGGTGGTGCCGATCCTGGCGCTCAACGAGTACAAGATCGCCAATCCGACGATCCTCGCCCGCGTTCCCGAGGAAGAACTGATCGAGCTGCTCCGTGGCTACGGCTACGAACCGCTGATCGTCTCCGGCAACGACCCCGCACCGGTCCACCAGGCGATGGCCGCCGCGATGAACACCTGCATGGACCGGATCGCGCAGTTCCAGCGGGCGGCCCGCGAGGACGGGGACACGAAACGTCCGCGCTGGCCGATGATCGTGATGCACACGCCGAAGGGCTGGACCTGTCCCCCGGTGGTCGACGGCCAACGGGTGGAGGGCACGTTCCGCGCCCATCAGGTGCCGCTGCCGAACGCGCGTACCGACTCCGAGCACCGGCGGGTGCTGGAGCTGTGGTTGCGGTCGTATCGGCCGGAGGAACTGTTCGGCCGGGACGGGTCGCCGGTACCGGCCCTGCTCCAGCAGGTGCCCGCGAATCCGATGAGTCTGAACCCGGTTGCCAACGGCGGCTTGCTGATTCGCGATCTCGATCTACCCGACTGGCGCGACTACTGCGTGGACGTCGTGTCGCCAGGTGCGGGTGAGCACGAGGCCACCCGGGTCCTCGGCGGCTGGCTGCGCGATGTCACCGCCCGCAATCCGCACAACTTCCTCACCTTCGCCCCCGACGAACTGGTCAGCAATCGGTTGCAGGACATTCTCGAGGTGACCGGACGCGACTGGCAGGAGGAAGTCGGGCGCTGGGACGTGGATCTGTCGACGGTCGGGCGCGCGGTCGAAGTGCTGTCGGAGCACATGTGCGAGGGCCTGCTGGAGGGTTATCTGCTGACCGGCCGCCACGGCGTCTTCACCTGCTACGAGGCGTTCATCCACATCGTCGACGCCATGTTCAATCAGCACGCCAAATGGCTCGATGCCAGCTCGGCGGTGCCGTGGCGGCGCAAGATCCCCAGCCTGAACTACCTGCTCACCTCGCATGTGTGGCGTCAGGACCACAACGGGTTCACCCATCAGGATCCCGGTTTCCTCGACGTGGTGGCGAACAAGAGCCCCGATATCGTGCGCGTGTATCTGCCGCCGGATGCCAATACCCTGCTGTCGACCTACGACCACTGCCTGCGATCGCTGCACTACGCGAACGTGGTCGTGGCGGGCAAACAGCCGGGGCCGGACTGGCTTTCGGCCGAGGAGGCCGGGCTGCACTGCACTCGCGGCCTCGGAATCTGGGAGTGGGCGTGTCACAACGACGACCCCGGCACCACGCCCGATGTCGTGCTCGGATGCGCGGGCGATGTGCCGACCCTGGAAACTCTGGCCGCGGTGGCGATCCTCCGGGATCGGCTACCGGACCTGCGGATTCGGTTCGTCAATGTCGTCGACCTGATGCGCATGCTGCCCGCGGGCGAGCACCCGCACGGCCTGCCCGACGCCGAGTTCGACGCCCTGTTCACCACCGACCGCCCGGTGATCTTCGCCTTCCACGGCTACCCGTGGCTGGTGCACCGGCTCACCTACAGCCGCACCAACCACGCCAACCTGCACGTGCGCGGTTACAAGGAGAAGGGCACCACCACCACGCCCTTCGACATGGTGATGCTCAACGATCTGGACCGCTTCCATCTGGTGCTCGACGTGATCGACCGTGTTCCGGGGCTGCGCGAGCGGGCCGCGGGTCTGCGCCAGGAGATCGTCGACGCCCGGTTGATCGCGCGCCGCTGGACCCGCGAACAGGGCGCCGATATCCCGGTCGTGGCCGATTGGGTCTGGCCCGACTCGGCGATTCCCACCGCGCGGTAACACGGTTGCGGCGCGGGCCCGCCCTGCACGACGATGGAAGGGATATGACCGAATCCCGCCGCACCGAGCTCCTCCCCCGCGATCGCCGCGATCTGACCGGACCGTTCGACGTGATCGGCGACGTCCACGGCTGCCGCTCCGAATTGGAGACCCTGCTCGGCGAACTCGGCTACGTCCTGGACCGTGACAACCGCGGCCGCCCGATCGGCGCCGCCCACCCGGGCGAGCGCACCGTGGTCTTCGTCGGCGACCTCGTCGACCGGGGCCCCGACACACCCGGGGTGCTGCGCCTGGTGATGGGGATGGTGGCCGCGAGGACCGCCCTGTGCGTCACCGGCAACCACGATCACAAGCTGATGCGCGCCCTCGACGGCCGCAATGTCCGCATCGCGCACGGCCTCGAACAGTCGCTGTCCCAACTGGCCGACGAAGACCTCGAATTCCGTACGGCCGCACACGCTTTCCTCGGCACCCTGCCGAGCCACTACCTCCTCGACGGCGGCGCGCTGGTCGTGGCCCACGCGGGTCTGCCCGAGAGCCTGCACGGCAGCACGTCGGGCCGAGCCCGCTCCTTCGCCCTCTACGGCGCCCCCACCGGTGAGCTCGACGAACACGGCTATCCCGTCCGCTACGACTGGGCCAAGGACTATCGGGGCGCCCCCACGGTCCTCTACGGCCACACGCCGGTCCACACCTTGACCTGGGTCAACAACACCCTCTGCCTGGACACCGGCGCCGTCTTCGGCGGCACCCTCTCCGCCCTGCGCTACCCCGAGATGACCACGATCTCCGTCCCCGCCGAGCAGGTCTGGAGCGAACGCGCGGGCATCACGCCCGTGCCCGACTGAGCCTGTCGACGCGACACCGCAACGCCGGGCGCCGGGACCCGTCGCCGAATCGTCAACGTCGAACCCGGGTGTGACGTGCGGATTTCCCACCTGATGGGCCTACCATCAGCAGCGGACGACCCGACTCATCGACGAGGAGAGGTTCATGCGCCGTACATTTCTCGCTCTGTCCGTATTCGCTCCGCTCATGGTCAGCGGTGTCGCGAGCGCCGATCCAGCACCGCAGGGGACGGGGACGCTGACGGCGTGGACGTTCACCGGACGGGAGCCGGTTCCGGTGAACCGGGCCGATATCGAGGTGACGCCGTGCGAGGCGAAAAAGGTGGTCGCGACGCTGGTCAGCGGGGCCGACGGGCGCGCCACGGTGGCGCTGCCCGCGGGGTGTTACGAGGCGAAGGTGGTGACGGTGCCCGGCGGCTGCGGGTTGGCCGTCACCGAGCCGGTGCGGGTCACCGTGGCCGCGGGTACGGAGGCGCGGGCGGACTTCCGGTTCGGCTGCGCCTGACCGACGTTCAGTCCTTCGGGCCACCGGCCACGTAGATGACCTGGCCCGAGACGAAGCCGGCGCCCTCGCTCACGAAGAACGCGGCGGTGTTGGCGATGTCTTCGGGCGTGCCGACCCGGTTCACCGGGATCTGCGCGGCCGCAGCGGCCTTGAAGGCCTCGAAGTCCGCGCCGACCCGGGCGGCGGTGGCCGCGGTCATCTCGGTTTCGATGAAGCCGGGCGCGATCGCGTTGGCGGTGACGCCGAATTTGCCGAGTTCGAAGGCGAGGGTCTTGGTGAACCCCTGCATGCCCGCCTTGGCCGCGGCGTAGTTGGCCTGGCCGCGGTTGCCGAGTGCCGAGGTGCTCGACAGGTTGACGATGCGACCGAACTTGGCCTCGACCATGTACTTCTGCACGGCGCGGGTCATCAGGAAGGCACCGCGCAGGTGCACGTTCATGACGGTGTCCCAGTCGTCGACCGACATCTTGAACAGCAGGTTGTCGCGCAGCACGCCCGCGTTGTTGACCAGCACGGTCGGCGCGCCGAGCTCGGTGGCGATCCGCTCCACCGCGGCGGCGACGGCCGCTTCGTCGGCCACGTCGGCACCCACCGCGAGGGCGGCGCCCCCGGCGGCCTCGATGGCGGCGACGGTGCCCGCGCAGGCGGCTTCGTCGAGATCGAGGACGGCGACGGCGTATCCGTCGGCGGCGAGCTTCGTGGCCACTGCGGCGCCGATGCCACGGGCGGCTCCGGTGACGATCGCGACCTTGCGTTGCGTGGGCATCCGTCTCCTACAAGCCTGAGCTGGGCGAATGGTGATGGTCGGGGTGACAGGATTTGAACCTGCGACCCTCCGCTCCCAAAGCGGATGCGCTACCAAGCTGCGCTACACCCCGATACCTCACCGGCGAGAGCACCGTGGAGGCAATACATGTTTGAGCGGGTGACGGGAATCGAACCCGCACCATCAGCTTGGAAGGCTGAGGTTCTACCATTGAACTACACCCGCAGGCATACGACATCGATGGGATCGCCACGATGTCGTGTGCGCCACGACTGTACCGAACCCCGCGCGAAAAATGCCAATCCGGCCCCTGCCTGCCCGATTGATGCGTGTCGGCCGCCGGTGTACCCCACTCCCCACGCGACCAACCCTCGCCATGCCCGATTAGGGCCTAATGACCCTATCCCCGAAACCCCCTCCCGGCGACGATGGTTGATGCGCCCATGGGGACCGGCGCCTGCTCCACCGGGGGATTAAATAGGAGAATTTTCCTTAAAAACCCGGCACGTGGGCGGCGAGTAGGCCACCATGAGAATGCGCGTGACGACTACTGCCACATCGTCACGACTCGCACCCCGTGCCAGGAGGGACCCATGGCGACGCAACGTCCACCGCCCAGCGGAGGGCATCACGCTGTATGTTTCGGCTCACGAAATTTCTTTTCGGGAAATATGTAACGCCGGAGACGCTGCAGCGATGTCATACCCGATCGCCATTCGCGAGAGACCAGAGAACGCGTTGCAGAACGTGACTTTTCGGTCTCGGGTGGCTTGCTAGGATCCTTTTTGCCGGACGGGGGTATCTGGAAAGGGGGCGGTGAGCGTGTGCCGAACTCGGTGGACCCAACCGCGTAGCAGTGCGAATGATCGAGGTGGCAAGTTCGTCGCCACCTACCGCCGGTGATGTCGATGACTGTCCACATCGAGCCACCGGTCGCCGCGATGGCCCGCGCCTGGGCCCGCGCGGTATGCGCCGAACCGGGCTCTTCCACGGCGCCGCACCAGTTGGAGCCGGTGCTCGTCGACATCGTCGAGCGGCTGCTGCACCTGGCTCGGACCGAACCGTTCCCGGTTCCACAGGCGCGCAAGCTCGGCGCGCGGTTGGCCGAGGCGCCGTTCGAACGCACCAGGATGCTGGCCCACGCCAGTCGCTGGCTGCTCGGCTTCCCCTCGGGGGTTCCGGGTTCGCTGGTGGCGACCCGCTGGCCGCTGGTGGCCAGCCAGGCCATCGACAGCTACGCACAGGCTCTGCAGGAACGCGCTCTGGCGCAACAGGAACAGAACATCTCGGCGAAAGTGTCACTGCGCGTACAGGAGATCGCCGCGCTGCAGCACCGCTTGCGCCACGAGGCGACCCACGACGCCCTCACCGATCTCGCGAACCGCACGCTGCTGCAAGAACGGGTACGCGCGTTCGCCGCCGACCCGAGCCGCGGTGTCGGTGTGCTGGTGGTGGACCTGGACCGCTTCAAACAGATCAACGACGGCTACGGACACGCGATCGGCGACGAGGTACTGGTCGAACTGGCCAACCGCTTGCGTGAGGTGTGCCCGCCCGACACGGTGATCTGCCGATACGGCGGCGACGAGTTCGTGGTGGCGGCCAACCCCCGCCGCGACACCCTCGGCGAGTTGGCGCACCTCGTGGTCGCCGCACTGCGCGACCCGGTGTGGTCGAGCGCGGGCCCCGTGCCGGTTTCGGCCAGCGTGGGCACCGCGTTCTGTCCACCGGGAAAGACGTGCGATTTCACCGACCTGCTGCGTCGCGCCGACCGCGCGATGTACTCGGCGAAATCGGCGGGCGGGCGGCGTTTCGCGCTCGCTGAATCGGGCGACCCCGAACTGGGAACGGCGGTCGCCGGCTGAGTCGGATCGCGAAGCCTGCACTTCGCGTTCCGGCTCAGCCGATTTCGACCGGATCGAGTCGTGACATCACGGGAGTCCGTGCTCGGCATCGGGGGCACCGACTGGTTACGGCGCGTCGACGGCCCGCATCGTGGCCGTGCGCTCAGTGTTCGAGATAGGTGACCGCAGCCTGGCCGGGGGTGTCGACCGCTACGGCAGACCGATCCTCGGTGGTGTCGCATCTGCGCACCACGACGATCAGTGGCGCGCACTGAGCGACGCCGCCGAGCCGAAAAACGGTGCGGTGCTGCCGGAATGCTCGCCACATGTCACGTGCGCTCGGACCGAGGCCATCCGTGCCGCGGATCCATCTCAGGCCCATCAGAAGTTGACCGGCGGTCGCGCCGAAGACACTCGGCAGCACCGTGGCGTTGATCACCAGCAGGACCACCAGCAAGATCATGGACCCGAACATCACCGGGGCCTGGTCATCCATGTCGAGGATCCAGTCGTGACCGACGAGCAGCACAACAGCAACGAACGCGACCGCGAGCACACCGTAGGGAAGCACGATGTCGGCGAGGTTGGCCGCTACGTTGCGCAACTTGCGCGGTGACGGGTAGCGCGGATCACCATCGGCGCCATGATATTCCGGCCCGGGTTGCGTCATCCGATCATGCTCGCACACCGGCGGGAATCACACCGGCGGTTGTCAGCGGGGCTGGCAGGTGGGGCACCAGAAGAGGTTTCGGGCTTCCATGACCTTGTGCGCGATGGGAGTGGCGCAGACTCGGCAGGGTTCGCCCTGGCGGCGGTAGACGTAGGTGCGGGGGCGGTCTTTGGTGTAAGACGGTGCGCCGGTGTCGTGTTCGGGCCGGACCACGTGCATGCGGCCGGTGGTGACGCCGATCGGCATGAGGTCGACCAGGTCGGCCCAGAGCGCGTCCCATTCGGTGGGGGTGATCGAGGTGCCGGGGCGGAAAGGCGAGATGCCGTGGCGGAAAAGGACTTCCGCGCGGTAGACGTTGCCGACACCGGCGATCAGGGCTTGGTCCATCAGCAGTGCGCCGATCGCCCTGCGGGAGCGCCGAATTCGCGCGCCCGCTCGTTCGTGGTCGGCGTCGGCGCGCAACGGATCGGCGCCGAGGCGTGCGGTGAGCGCGTCCACCTCGGGCGGCATCAGCACTTCACACGCCGTGGGCCCGCGCAGATCGGTGCCGAAATCCGTTGCGGCCCCCAGCATTCGCATACGCACCTGCCCGACCGGCGCCGTCATCGGCAACTCGGCCTCGCTGAAAGTGCCGTACAGCCCGAGATGCACATGCACCGTCGATCCGGACGCATAGTGATGCAGCAGATGCTTCCCATAGGCCTCGGCCCGCTCCAGCACCTGCCCGTCCACCAGCGCGGCGCCTTCGGCGAACCGCCCCTGCGGACTCGAAACCCGCACCACCCCACCGGAGAACCGCTGCTGATGCAGGTCGGCGATCCGGTGGAGGGTATGTCCTTCCGGCACTACGTCAGTACGCGGGGATTTCGGGGGCGATGCCGGTCTTCTCGTAGTCGGCGAGAATATCGATGCGACGCTGGTGACGCGCCTCGTCCGACCACGCGGCCGCGAGGAACGCGTCGACGATGGCCAGCGCATCGGCGGTGGAGTGCATGCGGCCGCCGATGCCGATCAGGTTGGCGTTGTTGTGTTCGCGGGCCAGCACCGCGGTTTCGACGCTCCAGGCCAGGGCGCAGCGAGCGCCGGCGACCTTGTTGGCGGCGATCTGCTCGCCGTTGCCGCTGCCACCGAAGACCAGGCCGAGCGAGCCCGGATCGGCGACGGTGCGTCGGGCCGCCTCGATGCAGAAGGCGGGGTAGTCGTCGAGAGCGTCGTATTCGAGGGCGCCGCAGTCGACGACCTCCACTCCGGCCTCCTGCAGATGAGCCTTGACGTGATTCTTCAGTTCGAAACCGGCATGGTCGGCACCCAGGTAAACGCGCATGGCTGCGATTGTCGCAGGCCCGCTTAGAGTCGTTTCATGCACCCGCACGAACCGCATTCCCCGCATTCGGCAGGTTCCCCGCCGGAGCACACCGGACACCAGCCCGACCGAACACCGTCACTGGACAAGGACACAGCGCCGCCCTCGCCGTGGGCCCAGCCCGATCCACGGACGGGCGGATTTCCCGCGCAGGACATCCCACCTCAGCCGCAGGCCGGCCCCTATCCGCCGATCGCGCCCGGCCAGTACGCCCCTGGCTACTACCCGCCGAGCGGTCCGCCCGCACCGCCGCAGCACCGACCGCGCGGACTCATGCCGTGGGATCGTCCCGCCCGGCATCCGTGGGAGATCCCGCTGCTGATCGTCGTCATCATGATCACCGCGGTCGCGTACCTGCTCGCGCTCGCGCTCATGACGGTCGAGCTGTTCGCCGATCCCATCGTCGACGAGCACGGTGTGGAGCAGACCAGTTCGATCGTCACCAGTCCGTATGTGCTGCTGCTGTTGTTCGCGCCGGTGCTGCTGTGGGCGGGTCGTGGTCTGAATCTCGCGACCCAGCGCGTGAACGGGGTGAAGATGTCGCCCACCCAGTTCCCCGAGGGGTACCGGATGGTGCAGGAGGCGGCGGCGCGATTCGGGATGTACAAGGCGCCGGACGCCTACGTCATCCTGGGCAACGGCCAGATCAACGCGTTCGCCGCGGGCCACGGGTTCCGCCGGTTCGTCGTGGTCTACAGCGACCTGTTCGAAATCGGCGGCGCGGCGCGTGAGCCCGACGGACTCGCGTTCATCATCGGGCATGAAGTCGGCCATATCGCCGCTGGTCACGTCTCCTATTGGCGCCAGCTGGGCATGTTCGTCGCACCGTGGCTGCCGATACTCGGGTCGTCGCTGATCCGTGCCCAGGAGTACACCGCCGACAATCACGGCTTCTGTTTCCGGCCGCACGGCGCGTCCACCGCGATGGCGACGCTCGCCGCGGGCAAGTACCTCAACACCGATGTCGGTGTCGACGAGATGGCCGACCGTGCCGCGCTCGACCGGGGTGGTTTCATCTGGCTGGTCAACGCGATGGCCAGCCACCCGGTGCTCACCTGGCGGATGTGGGCGCTGCGCGATCGCAGCAGGCCGGGCCCGATGTTCTGGCGTCCGAGTGCGCCGCGTCCCGGCATGATCCCGCCGCACGGCGGGTATCCGCTGAATTCGACGCCGCCCGCGTTGCCGCCGAAGCCGGTCTGATCGGTCGGGGGGGGGCCCGGGGGGGGCCCCCCCCCCCCCGGAAGTGTTTTTAGTGAGGGACCCCCCGAGCACCCACGGCCGCCCAGCCAAAAA
>NZ_JBSGSS010000005.1:0-419570 GCF_053606985.1 Nocardia sp. NPDC055165 | reverse complement strand
GCGGCGGGGTGTTCACCCTTACACGCCCCCGCCGCGGCGGCGGCGCGCTGGGGGGGGGGGCGGGGGGGGGGGCCCCGCCGCCCCCCCCCCCCGACCGCATGCTCAGTCGAAGACCGGGTCCTCGGTGCGGGTGCGCTTGAGCTCGAAGAAGTGCGGGTACGAGGCCAGCGCGACCACGCCGTCCCACACCTTGCCCGCGTCCTCGCCGCGCGGGATGCGCGAGAGCACCGGCCCGAAGAAGGCAGTCCCGTTGATGTGGATGGTCGGCGTGCCGACATCGGGGCCGACCTTGTCCATGCCCGCGTGATGGCTGGCCCGCAACGCCTCGTCGTAGTCGGTGCTGGTCGCGGCCTCGGCGAGTTCGGCGGGCAGGTTCAGTTCGGCGAGCGCGTCGGCGACGACCGCGTCGAAGGTCTCCTGCAGCGTCTCGCGCTCGTACTCGGCTTTGCGGTCGTGGATCCGGGTGCCCAGCGCCGTGTAGAGCGGGGACAGGATCTCGTCGCCGTACTTCTGACCAGCGGCGGTGACGACCCGCACCGGGCCCCACGCGGCAGCCATCATGTCGACATACCGCTCCGGCAGGCCCTCTTTGCCCTCGTTGAGCACCGCCAGGCTCATCACGTGGAAGCGCGCTTCGATATCGCGCACCTTCTCGACCTCCAGGATCCACCGCGAGGTGATCCAGCACCACGGGCACAGCGGGTCGAACCAGAAATCGGCGACATCCTTGGTGGCCTGCTCGCTCACGATGGGTTCCTCTCGGGTCAGCTGCGGTGGGCCGGGTCGCCCCACCGATTGGTGCAACCGCATCACCGCCGGAATCGTTCCCGTGGGTGAAAACGCGCACTAAGCTCGGGTTGCGAGGAGTCCGGGTCGTCCGCGAGAAGGGGTCCGTTCATGAGCTCGAATCAGCATTTCGTCGTCATCGGTGGAGGTCTGGGCGGAGCGAAGATCGCCGAAGCCCTGCGCGCCAACGATTTCGACGGCCGCGTCACTCTGCTGGCCGCCGAAGAGGAGCTGCCGTACGAGCGCCCGCCACTGTCGAAACAGCACCTGGCGGGCACCCAGCAACTGCCCGATTTCACCGTCGATCCGGCTGCTTGGTACCGCGATCACCACGTCGACCTGCGACTGGGCACCACCGCGACCGCGTTCGATCCGATCGCCAAGACGGTGACACTGCCCGACGGTTCCACGCTCGACTACGACAAATTGGCTCTCGCCACCGGTTCGCGAGCCCGCACGCTCGACATTCCCGGCGCCGACGCCCCCAACGTCTATACGCTGCGCACGATCGGCGATTCGAACGCGCTGCTCGAGATACTGCGCACCGACCGGCGCCTGGTGATCATCGGGGCCGGGTGGATCGGTCTCGAGGTCGCCGCGCAGGCCCGCGCAAAGGGTGTCGAGGTGACGGTGATCGAGACGGCCGATCTGCCGCTGGTCACGGTGCTCGGCCCGGAGATGGGCGCGTTCTACGCCGATCTGCATCGCGCGCACGGCGTCGACCTGCGCACGAACACCTCCGTCGACGCCATCCTCACCGACGAGGACGAGGCGACCGGCGTGCAGCTCGGCGACGGCACCGTGGTGCCCGCGCAGGCGGTGCTGGTCGCGGTGGGCGCGCAGCCCAATATCGAGGCGGCCACGGCGGCCGGGTTGGCGGTCGACGGCGGCGTGCTGGTGGACGCCGCCCTGCGCACCAGCAACCCCGATGTGGTGGCGGTGGGCGATATCGCCGAGCAGGACCATCCGCTGCTGCACCGGCCGATCCGCATCGAACACTGGGCGACCGCGCTGAATCAGCCCGCGGTCGCCGCGAAGACGATGCTGGGCAAAGCGGCTGTCTATGACCGGCTTCCGTATTTCTTCAGCGATCAGTACGACGTCGGGATGGAGTACTCCGGCTATGTCGGACGCGGCGACGACGTGCGGGTGGTGGTGCGTGGCGATCTCGATGAGCGCGAATTCGTCGCGTTCTGGCTGGACACGCAGAACAGGGTGCGCGCGGGGATGAACGTCAATGTGTGGGATGTGACCGACCGGATCAAGCAGCTGATCGGATCGGCGGAGCCCGTCGACCCCGACCGGCTGGCAGACCCGGGCATCCCGCTGTGATCCACTTCACAGCGATCGTTGTGTCGAAGACTGCTCATCGGCTCCGACCAACCGTCGAACGCGCCGCGAGGGCGCAGCGAGCAGGAGCCGAACAATGAAATTCATGCTGGTCAAGACCTATTCCGAGACCGCCTACTGCGACATCCCGCTGCCGGAGTGGGCACCCGAGGACATCGCCGCCCATATCGACTTCCAGCGGGCGCTGGGCGAACAACTCGCCGCCGCGGGCGAACTCGTCGACGCGCAGGGCCTGGCCGCACCCGATCAGGCGATGATCGTGTGCTCCGACGGTCGCTCGGCGCCGGTCGTCACCGACGGGCCTTTCCCGGAGACCAAGGAGTTCCTGGCCGGTTTCTGGGTGGTCGATGTCGATTCTGTCGAGCGCGCGGTCGAGATCGCCGCGCAGGCCTCCGCGGCGCCGGGCCCCGGTGGCAAGCCGATCGGGGAATACATCGAGGTGCGCCAGATCATGAGCGCGCCCGACGTGGCCTGAGGCGAGACGCTGACTGCGCGCATCGAGGACCTGCTGCGTGAACTCTCGCCGCAGGTCCTCGGCGTATTGGTCCGCCGCTTCGGTGATTTCGACCTCGCCGAGGATTCGGTGCAGGACGCGCTGCTCGCGGCGGCAACCCAGTGGGATCGCGACGGACTTCCGGACAATCCGCGTGGCTGGTTGATCCAGGTCGCGCAGCGGCGGATGGCCGACGCGGTGCGCGCCGAGGTGGCGCGGCGACGCAGGGAGACCACGGTTTTCGTGCGGGATGTGCCCGTCGAGGCGGTCGGTCGCGATGACACCCTCGACATGTACTTCCTGTGCTGCCATCCCGACTTGCCGCCCGCCGGAGCGGTGGCCCTGACGCTGCGGGCGGTCGGCGGCCTGAGTACCGCCGAGATCGCGGCGGCCTTCCTCGTCCCGGAATCGACCATGGGTCAACGTATCTCGCGGGCGAAGAAGCGTCTGGCCGAATCGGATCGGCCGTTCGCCGACGGCGCGCACGACAGCACCCGGGTGAGCGCGGTGCTGCAGGTGCTGTACGTGATCTTCACGGAGGGGCACACCAGCACCGCCGGAACGGGGTTGCGTCGCGGGGACCTCTCGGCGGAAGCGATCCGGCTCACGCGTGCGCTGCGCACGCTGCTGCCGGAGAACGCCGAGGTCACCGGTCTTCTCGCGCTGATGCTGCTCACCGATGCCCGGCGCGCCGCCCGCTCCGGTGCGCACGGCGAACTGATCCCGCTCACCGAGCAGGACCGCTCCCGCTGGGACCGCACCCAGATCACCGAGGGTCTTCGCCTGCTCACCGCGACCATGCCTGCCGGGCTGACGGGTCTCTATCAGATGCAGGCCGCCATCGCGGCTCTGCATGCGCAGGCCCGACGCCCCGAGGACACCGACTGGACGCGAATCCTGCAGCTCTACACCATGATCGAACGTCTGACCCCCAATCCGATGATCACCCTCAACCGCGCGGTCGCCACCGCGATGGTGCACGGTCCGGTAGCGGGGCTGGCGGTAGCCGACAGCGTCGCCGAGCCGCTGGCGCGATCGCACCGCCTCGCCGCCGTGCGCGGGCATCTTCACGAAATGGCAGGCGAGCAGGCTGCGGCCGTGCGCGAATACCAGCGGGCGGCCAGACAGACCGCCAGCGTGCCGGAACGCGACTACCTGTTGCTGCGCGCCGCACGTCTGCGAGCGGGCGACGCGTGATATCAGGAGCTGTCGTCCGACCCCGAATTCGCCGGTGTGCAGCTCGCTTTCGCCGTCACCCAGGCTGGCGACGTCGCGCGAGCAGGCGCCTGGCAGACTCGCTCCGATGACGGACGTTTTCAGTGCGGGCGTGCTGGTGTATCGCCGCGTCGAGGCCGGAATCGAGGTCCTGCTCGGGCACATGGGCGGGCCGCTGTGGGCGAAGAAGGACGCCTCGGCGTGGTCGATTCCCAAGGGCGAGTACCTGTCCGAGGAAGAGTCCGCGCGCGACGCCGCCGGGCGGGAGTTCACCGAGGAACTCGGGCTGCCGGTACCCGAGGGCGAGTGGATCGACCTCGGTGAGGTGAGTTATCGCAGCGGGGCCAAACGCAAGTACCTCACCGTGTGGGCGGTCGAGGGCGATCTCGACCCGGCCGATGTCGTGCCGGGCACATTCGAGATGCAGTGGCCGCCACGGTCGGGCAAGGTCGCGAAATTCCCCGAGATCGACCGGGCGGACTGGTTCGACCCCGCCACGGCGCGGGAAAAGCTCGGCAAAGGCCAGCGCCCCTTCCTCGACCGCCTCACCGATCAGCTGCACTGAGATCGGGGTAGATTTCAGCTATGCCCAGCGACCTTCAGCTGAAGATCATGAACAGAGTCCACCGCACCCTGCTCACGGTGACAGGCGGACGCCTCGGCAACTCGTTCTTCGGGATGCCGTCCCTGCAACTCACCACGATCGGCCGCAAATCCGGCGAGCCGCGCAAGGTCATGTTGACCGCGCCGATCATCGACGGCGACACGATCGTCATCGTCGCCTCCCGCGGCGGCGACCCCACCCATCCCTCCTGGTTCGTGAACCTGCGCGACAACCCGAACGTCGAGGTGTCACTGCGCAACGGCCCCGTGCGCCCGATGACAGCCCATGTCGCCACCCCCGACGAACGCGCGGCACTGTGGCCTCGGGTCACCGAGGCCTACAAGGGCTACGCCGACTATCAGACGAAAACCACACGCGAGATCCCCTTGGTCCTGCTCACACCGAGGAACTGACCCACCTGCCGGCGGGCGGGCATCGAACACGATGCCCGCCCTACACCAGCGCGGCCCGGAACTCGGTGGGACTCGTCCCGCGGAGTCGTTTGAAAGCCGCGCTGAAGCCGAAAGCGTCGGAATAGCCGACCGTGGTGGCCACCTGGGCGACGCTGCGCGCGGGGTCGGCGAGCAGCTCTTCGGCTTCGGCCATGCGCCATTCGGTGAGGTAGGCCAGTGGCGGTTCGCCCATCACCTCGGTGAAGCGCCGGGCGAACAGGGCGCGCGAGACCGCCGCCTCGGTGGCCAGGCTCGCCACGGTCCAGCGGTGGAACGGCCGGTCGTGGATGGCGGTGAGTGCCGGGCCGACGATCGGGTCGGCCATCCCCCGGTACCAGGCGGGCGCGCAATGCTGCTGTTCGGCCAGCCAGGAGCGCAGCGTGCAGACCAGCGCCCAGTCCAGCAGCCGGTCCATCAGCGCCTGCGAGCCCGCGCTGAACCGGACCGCGTCGGCGGCGGATTGTTCCAGCCACAAACACATTTCCGGGTCTTCGTGGACCACCATCACCTGCGGTAGCGCTCGCAACAGCCGTTCGTGGCGTCGCCCCGATGCCCGATAGGCGCCGACGAGCAGCGAAGTCTCGCCGGGCGCACCGGTTGTCGCTGGCGTGACGATCAATTCCGATGTCGCACAACTGATGTCGGTGGGACCGAAGCCGTCCGGCACGAAACAGGACAGCTCGTAGCGCTCGTGTGGACGGCCGAGCGCGGCGGGCGTGTCTGCCAGATGGAAGGGCTCACCCGCTTGCACGAGCGCGGTGTCACCGGCGATCAGAGTCGTGCGTGATCCGTCAGCGAGCACCAGGGTGCCGCCGCCACGCAGCACCGTCACCATGATCAAGGGCGCACGGTCGGCGAAACGAATCGTCCACGGTGGTCGCAGTACCGCATGGGCCACGACCGATCCTTCGGCACGAATGCCGCTCAGCAACGAACTCAACGGGTCCACTCCACCAGCGTAGACGAATTCCTATCGACTGGAGATGATCGCCCATAGATCGTCCACGCGATCCACGGTTGACTGAAGCGACCGGGCCGACCAGCCCGCACCCGATCGAACAGGAGCTCACCGTGACCCAGTCCGCCGCCACCACGACTGCCACCGCCGAACTGACCACCACCGGATCGAGCACCACCGATCCCTCGGCGCCGGGTCCCACCGCGCTCGTGGTCCTGGGCCATCACCGCTCCGACTCGCTGTCCGCCCATGTTGCCGACCGCGCCGTCGGCCGCCTCACCGCCGCCGGGTACACGGTCGATTTCCTCGATCTGCAGACCGAGAACTTCGACCCGCGGATGACCGTCGCCGACCAGCCCGAGTGGGGCAACCGCGACAAGATCTACTCCCCCACCGCCGAGGCGCACATGCGGCGCATGCTGGCCGCCGACATTGTGGTCGTGGTGTTCCCGGTCTACTGGCAGAGTGTGCCCGCCCTGCTCAAAGGCTGGATCGACGCCGTATGGAACTACGGTTTCGCCTACGGCCGCAGCAAGCCGCGGCTGGGAGGCAAGCGCATCCTGTGGCTCGGATTGGCCGGAGCGACAGCCGATGACGCGATCATCCCCGGCATGCAGCAGCTGCTGGAAGCCCAGCTCAACGAGGGCCTGGCCTACTACAGCGGTTTCGCCGACTCGCGGGTCGGCCTGCTTCCCGATGCCGAGGAGCAGCCCCAAAGTCTCGACGCCGAAGGCAATCTCGTGATCGGCGAGGCGATCAGCGGGGACGCGCGGACCACCCACTACGCCGCCTTCGACGCGAAAGCCGAGGGCTTCGTCGACGCATTGCTCGCCGCGAGTCGCGTTGCCGCCTGACAACGACCGTTCGGCCGACCGCCCAAGCGCGCCGGTCGGCCGAACACCAGGCCGCGCGCTGATCCCGTCGCCACCACCGGCTCTCGGTGGCGGCGCGAATCGGCTCAGAGCCCGGTGAGCGTACGGCGCAGCACACCGAAAAGGTCTGTGGACGTGCCTGATTCGACCGCCGCCTTGTCGATCAGATCGATGGCGGCGGCGGTGAACTCGTCGCTCTGGATCTGCACGTAGTCGGCGGGGGTGTCGATGCCGACGGCCTGCGCGGTCAACGAGGTCGATATCGCCTGCAGGAACGGGACCATCAGCGCGGCCAGGTGCGCCGCGGTGCCGCCGGTGGTGCGAACCATCGTGCCGCCCTGACGGAACGCGGCGAACATGGCATACATCCCGCAGAGGATCGACAGGTCGTACATGGCGGCGGCACCGAGATCCGCGCCGACGAATTCGGCCCGGCCGAACAGTTCCAGCACCGACCGGTGACGATCGAATGCCGCGGTCGACCCGCTGTAGATCACGAGCGAAGCCGCGCCGCCGATCATTTCGGGCGATGCCATGATGCCGCCGTCGATCAGCTCGACCTCGTTGGCCGCGGCCCACCTGCCCAGCGCACGTGCCTGCTCAGGAGTCGTGGTGGTCAGGTTGACCACCGTTCGGCCCCGCACCAGCGCTGCGGCGGGCTCGATGTGCTCGCGCACGGCAGCGTCGTCGAGAACACACAGGATGACCAGATCGGCCGCCGCCATCGCCTCGGCCGCGGTCGCGGCCACCCGCGCGCCCTGCGCCACCAGCGCTTCGGCCCGCGCCGCGGTGCGGTTCCACACCACCACCTGATGACCGCCCGCCAACAGCGCCTCGGCCAGCGCGGTGCCCATCGCGCCGAGGCCGATCACCGAAACACGCTGTGCTGCCGTTGAATTCGTCATAGCTGCCTTTGCGTCGAAGTTCTTGCTGCCGGTTCGGCAACGCACTTCTAGATTTGCCTGCTGCGCTACAATCGACAAGTACCGACTATGAAGTGCAATACCCACCAAAAGGTAAGTAAGGACATCATGCAGCAGCGCGTGCGTCCGTATTCCTGCGAACTCGACGCCGCGCTCGACGTCGTCGGCGGTAAGTGGAAAGCGCTGATCCTGTGGGCCCTGTCCACCGGCACCCAGCGCTTCGGCGACCTGAAACGCCTGATTCCCGGCGTGACCGAGAAAATGCTGATCCAGCAACTGCGCGAGCTCGAACACGACGGGATCATCCATCGCGAGGTCTACGCGCAGGTTCCCCCGAAGGTCGAGTACTCACTCACCGAGCGCGGGGTGTCGCTCAACGCGGCCCTTGCCGCACTCGGCGCCTGGGGCAGGGAGAACATGAACCACATCTGCGCGGTCAAAGGCGTCGACGCACCCGTGCACTGACGCGCCACAGGACCACGCCGGGCCCGCACCGTGTTCGACGGGCGAACGATGGTGGCGCCGGTGCGTCGACCGGCGCCGCTCGAGTCACGCCTGGATTCCGGCCCACTTCTGGCCGGTGATGCGCTCGTAGGCCTCTTCGTACTTGCGGCGAGTACCTTCGACGACATCGGCGGGGATCTCGGGGCCCGGGTATTCCTTGTTCCAGCCGGTGGAGGTCGACCAGTCGCGCACGAACTGCTTGTCGAAGGAGCGCTGGGCTCGACCCGGCTCCCACTCGTCGGCGGGCCAGAAGCGCGAGGAGTCCGAGGTCAGCACCTCGTCACCAAGGGTGAGAACGTCACCGTCCCACCCGAATTCGACCTTCGTATCGGCCACGATCACGCCGGCCTTCGCCGCGTGCTCGGCCCCGCGCGAGTAGATCTCGAGGGTCAGATCGCGCAGCTTCTCGGCCACCTCACGGCCCTCCTGGTTCACCACATCGGCGAAACTGATCGCCTCGTCGTGGCCCTCGGACGCCTTCGTCGACGGCGTGAAGATCGGCTCCGGCAGCTTGTCGCCGTCACGCAACCCCGCGGGCAGCGCGATCCCCGACACGGTCCCCGACCGCTGGTACTCCTTGAGGCCGGACCCGGTCAGATATCCCCGCGCGATGCACTCGACAGCCAGCATCTTCAACGGCTTCACCCGAATCCCGCGCCCGGCGAACTCCGCGGGCACGTCGGTCGCCGAGACCACGTGATTCGGGATTCCGGTGAAGTACTCGAACCACCAGTTCGACAGCTGCGTCAGCAGCGCGCCCTTGTCCGGAATCGGCGTCGGCAGCACCACGTCGTAGACCGAGACCCGGTCCGACGCGACGAGCAGCAGGGTATCGCCGTCCTCGTAGAGGTCACGAACTTTCCCGGCGTGCACATGCTTCAACGTCGAGCCTCCGAATCATGGGTCGTCTACATACTGAGTATGTACGAACTGTACAGACGGCCCCGAGGGCCGAATCACGCCTGGTCACCGCGACGCGGAGTCGGTCGCTCTCCTCGTGATCCGCGCCACGGCCGGAGGGTGGCCGCACGACCGTCACGCCGGCGTGGACGGGAAACTCGTGAGCGGGGGCCGACGGCAAGTGGCATTGTGGACGCCGAACTACCGTGCCGTGTTCGTCGACGACGAAGGAGATCAATGTCCGCCCCGAATCTCACCCGCGACCAGGCGGTCGAACGCGCGGCCGTAGTGGCCGTGCAGAACTACCGGATCGAACTCGACCTCACCGATCAGCCGCGCGGAGCGGGGTCCGAGGTGTCCGACACCTTCGGGTCGAAGACCACTGTCAGCTTCACCGCCACCCCCGGTGCCGACACCTACATCGATCTGGTCGCGCCGCGCGTGCGGTCAGCGGTGCTCAACGGCGTCGCGCTCGATGTGAGCTCCTACGACGAGTCGACCGGGATCGCGTTGCCGGGGCTGGCCGAGAACAACGAGCTGGTGGTCGAGGCCGACTGCGAGTACTCGCACACCGGTGAGGGTCTGCACCGCTTCGTGGATCCGACCGACGACAACGTGTACCTGTACTCGCAGTTCGAGACCGCCGATGCCAAGCGGATGTTCGCCTGCTTCGATCAGCCCGATCTCAAGGCCACCTTCGACATCGTCGCCACCGCGCCCGAGGACTGGGTGGTCATCTCCAACGGCGCCGATATCGAACAGCTCGAGCTCGGCGCGGTCGTGCGCCACACGTTCGCCACCACCCCGCGGATGAGCACCTACCTGGTCGCCATGATCGCGGGTCCGTACGCGAAGTGGTCCGACACCTTCACCGACGCGAGTGGCGAGATCCCGCTGGGCCTGTACTGCCGTGCGTCGCTGGCCGACCACATGGACGCCGAACGGCTGTTCACCGAGACCAAACAGGGTTTCGAGTTCTACCACAACAACTTCGGCGTGCCGTACGCCTTCGGCAAGTACGACCAGCTGTTCGTGCCGGAGTTCAACGCGGGCGCGATGGAGAACGCGGGCGCTGTCACCTTCCTCGAGGACTATGTGTTCCGGTCCAAGGTGACCCGCGCGTCCTATGAGCGTCGCGCCGAGACCGTGCTGCACGAGATGGCGCACATGTGGTTCGGCGACCTGGTCACCATGAAGTGGTGGGACGACCTGTGGCTGAACGAGTCGTTCGCGACCTTCGCCTCGGTACTGTGCCAGGCCGAGGCCACCGAATACACCAGCGCCTGGACCACTTTCGCGAATGTGGAGAAGTCCTGGGCCTACCGCCAGGACCAGCTGCCCTCGACCCACCCGATCGCCGCCGACATCCCCGACCTGCACGCGGTGGAGGTCAACTTCGACGGAATCACCTACGCCAAGGGCGCTTCGGTGCTCAAGCAGCTCGTCGCCTACGTAGGACTCCAGCCGTTCCTGGCGGGCCTGCGCGACTACTTCGCCGAACACGCCTACGGCAACGCCACTTTCGACGATCTGCTCGCGGCGCTGGAGAAGGCCTCGGGTCGTGACCTGTCGGACTGGGGTGCGCAGTGGCTCAAGACCACCGGCCTCAACATCCTTCGCCCCGATTTCGTCGTCGCGGCGGACGGCACGTTCTCGAGCTTCGCGGTCGTGCAGGAAGGTGCCGCGCCCGGTGCGGGCGAGTACCGCGTGCACCGCATCGCGATCGGTGTCTACGACGATGTCGACGGCAAGCTGGTGCGCACCGACCGGGTCGAACTCGACCTCGACGCCACCGGGCGCACCGAGGTGCCCGAGCTGGTCGGCGTGCCGCGCGGTGCGCTGGTGCTGGTCAACGACGACGACCTCACCTACTGCTCGCTGCGCCTGGACGCCGATTCGCTCGACGTGGTCGTACAGCGCGTCGGTGACATCGCCGACTCGCTGCCGCGCACGCTGGCCTGGTCGGCCGCCTGGGAGATGACCCGCCAGGCCGAGATGAAGGCCCGCGATTTCGTGGCACTCGTGCAGCGCGGGATCGGCTCCGAGTCCGAGATCGGGGTGGTGCAGCGACTGCTCATGCAGGCCAACACCGCCATCTCGAGCTACGCCGATCCGGCGTGGGCAGAGCAGGAAGGCTGGGCGGCATACGCCGACCGGCTGCTCGAGCTGGCCCGCGCCGCCGAGTCGGGTTCGGACCATCAGCTCGCCTTCGTCAACGCGCTGACCGGAGCGAAGCTGGAATCGCGCCACGTCGAGGTGCTGGCGCGGCTCCTCGACGCCGACCCGGCGGCGGCCGGTCTGCCCGGTCTTACCGTCGACACCGACCTGCGCTGGCGCATCATCACCGCGCTGGCCGCCGCGGGCCGGATCGACGGCGACGGTCCGGCCTCGCCGACCATCGACGCCGAACTGCAAGGCGACCCGACCGCGGCAGGTAAACGCCAGGCCGCCACCGCGGCCACCGCACGCCCGATCCCCGAGGTCAAGGCGCAGGCCTGGGACACGGTGATGGGCGACGACTCGGTGCCCAACATCACCGCCCGCGCCATCGTCGGCGGCTTCGCCCCGGCCGGTCAGGGTGCGGTGCTCGCACCGTACGTGGACAAGTACTTCGCCGAGATCCCCGCCGTCTGGGACCGCCGCTCGAGCGAGGTCGCCCAGACCGTCGTGATCGGGCTGTACCCGCACTGGGCGATCAGCGAGGAAGCCGTCACCAAGGCCGACGAGTTCCTGGCAGGCGACCACCCACCCGCCCTGTACCGCCTGGTCTCCGAGGGCCGAGCGGGCATCGAACGCTCCTTGCGCGCACGGGAATTCGACGCCAAGTAGTTCGACCGAAGGGCCCGGTGCCGCGATTTCGCCACACCGGGCCCTTTCCCTGTCCGGAGCCCGCCCGAGGCCCGCGCCTGCGCTGGAGCTTCGGGCGACCGACCTCGCTGCTGTGAGCGGATCTGCTGGGGGCAGCAATGGCGGCGCGCGGGGGTGTGCGCGAGGCACCGTGGACCCATGGCACACGACGACAAGACCCCGATGTTCAGCTGGCGAGCCCGCGAACAACTGTTCGGCCGCCGAATCCTCGTCCTCGACGGCCCCCTCGACGACGACAACGGCACCCTGCTCATCACCCAACTACTCACCCTCGGCGCCCAGAGCCCCGAGGCCGGGATCTCGCTGTGGATCCACTCCCCCGGCGGCTCGGTGCCGTCGATGCTGGCGATTCGCGACGTGATGCGCCTCGTTCCGTGCGAGGTGTCCACCCTGGCGCTCGGATTGGCTTGCAGCGCAGGTCAATTCCTGCTCTCATCCGGTGCACCGGGAAAGCGGTACGCCCTGCCGCACGCCCGCGTCCTCATGCACCAGGGCTCGGCGGGTATCGGCGGTAGCGCGGTGGAGGTGGAGGTGCAGGCCGATGACCTGCGCTACACCGTCGACACCGTGCTGGGCCTCATCGCCGACGACACCGGCCAGCCGTTCGACCGTGTGTACGAGGACTCGCTGCACGACCGCTGGTTCACCGCACCCCAGGCCCTCGAGTACGGATTCATCGACCACATCGTCGAGTCCTTCGATCAGGTCGTCCCGAACCGCCACCGCATCGGAATCACCGCATGAAACTATTTCCCGCGCCGACAGCCGCCATTGACTGCGCACGGACACGGGTAACAGCACAACCGCCTGCCGCCGACACGATCCACGAGGCAGACGAATCAGGCAGAAATACGCGGAGAGGCGGGCAGTGATCTCATGACCTACACGATTCCCAATGTGGTGTCGCAGCATCGCGGCGGCGGTGAGCGGATCACCGACATCTACTCGCACCTGCTCAGCGAGCGCATCGTCTACCTCGGCACCCCCATCGACTCCGGCGTCGCCAACGCGCTCATCGCCCAGCTGCTGCACCTCGAATCCGACAGTCCCGGCCAGGCGATCAGCCTCTACATCAACTGCGAAGGCGGCGACCTGTCCGCCATGCTCGCCGTGTACGACACCATGCGCTTCATCAAGGCGCCGGTGCACACCACCTGTGTCGGCCAGGCGATCGCCGTCGGAGCCGTCCTGCTCGCCGGTGGCGCGGCCGGTCATCGCGCGATGCTCCCGCACACCCGAATCGTGTTGCACCAACCGGCGACTCGCGGCCAGGGCACCATCCCCGACCTGATCCTGCAAGCCGACGAGATCGTCCGGATGCGCGCGGCGATCGAGGCGATCCTGTCCAAGCACACGGGCCAGACCCCGGAAACCCTGCGCCGCGATACCGACCGCGACCGGGTGTTCACGGCCGAGACCGCGCTCGAGTACGGACTGGTCGATCAGGTCCTGCACGAGCGGGAGTGATCCCGGTCTACCCGCCGCTCACTGCTTTTCGATGCGGTCCAGGTAGACCCGCCGCACACCGTCGTCGACGCCGTTGATCGCGGCGTCGTCGTGCGCCACCTTGCGCAAGGCCCGCAATACCGGCTCCGGCACCAAACCGGACGCGTTCGCCATCAGTCCGACATAGCCGGGCACCGCGGTCTCGGCTGCCCGAGTCCTGACGGAACGGACAACAGCGGCGGCGATGTCCTCGGGATCGACGGCGGGCAGGATGCCGTAGTCGATGCCGGAACTGAGTTCGGTACGCACCGCCGACGGCAGGACCGCGCTCACGCTGACACCGGTGCCATCCATTTCCAGCCTGGTAGCGGCGGTCAGGCCGACCACCGCGTACTTGCTGGCGTTGTACACGGCCAGGCCCTTGAGCGGGAACTTGCCCGCCAGCGAGGCGACGTTCACGACGTGACCGTAGCCGCGCTCGAGCATCGCGGGCAGGGCCAGCCGCATGCCGTGGATGACGCCGAAGACGTTGACGTCCATCGTGAGCTGGTCGATCCGGTCGGACTGCTCCAGGAACGGGCCGTTCGGCATCACGCCGGCATTGTTCACCAGCACGTCGAGCGGGCCGCGCCACCGGGTGGTCGCCTCGAGAAACGCCGCGTAGGAAGCCTTGTCGGTGACGTCGAGCACGTGGCCCATCGCGTGGTCGCCGAGTTCGGCGGCGGCCTGCACGGCCATGGCTTCGTCGAGGTCACCGAGCGCGACATAGGCGCCCGCCTCGACGAACGCCCGGGCGGTGGCCAGCCCGATGCCGCGCGCGGCGCCGGTGATCGCGATCGTCGCGCCCGCTAGATCGATCCGTGGGTAGCTCATTGTGTGGCCTCTCGTCTGGTGGTCGATGTGTGTGTCGCGCAGCCGGTGTCGCTCGACGGGCGTGGGATGGAAGCGCTCACGCGGACACCGTCACGTCGGTGATGGTGAAGTCCGCGGGGTCGAACGCACTGACCCGGGTGGTGAGCTCCCCGGTGGACCAGGGCCAGCTGAAACTGTTGCGGCCGTTGGCATCCATGTAATAGCTGTGGCAACCACCCGCGTTGTAGACGGTGCTCGCCAGCGCGGTTTGTACTTGGTCGACGTAGCGCGCCTGTACCTCGGGACGCACGTCCAGCGCCGCCCAGCCTTCGTGGCGGGCCCGCTCGATCGCCGAGACGAGGAAGGCGACCTGGGCTTCGAGGATGGCGAACGCCGACGAGTGGCCGGTGCCGAGGCTGGGGCCGAGCACGGTGAAGGCGTTGGGGAAACCGGTGGTGACGGTGCCGAGGTAGGCCTCGGGTGAGCCCTTCCAATGCTCGGCCAGCGTACGGCCGTCGGCGCCGCGCACGATGTCGGCCAGCGGGGTGTCGAGGATGTGGAAGCCGGTGCCGAGGATGACGGCGTCGACCTCGGCGGTGGTGCCGTCGGCGCCGACCACGGTGTTGCCACGGAATTCGGCGACCCCGGTGGCGTGCACGTCGACATTGCTCTTGGTCAGCGACTGGAGATAGCTGTTGGAGAACAGGATTCGCTTGCAGCCGAGCAGGTAGTCCGGCCGCAGCTTCGCCCGCAGCGCCGGATCACGCACCACGGCACGCAGATACGCCGAACCCACGGCCTGCACGGTCTGCATCAGCGGCCGTGGATGCCGGAACGCCACCCCGAGTCCTTCCATCAGCGCGTACTCGGTCGAGCGCAAGGCCTTGTGCGCGAACGGGAATCGGCGCATCACCTTCTTCTCGAAGCCGGGCACGCGGTGATCGAGTTTCGGCAGCACCCATTGCGCGGTGCGCTGGAACAGGTGCAGTTCGGCGACCTCGGGCTGGATCGCGGGCACGAACTGCACCGCGGACGCACCGGATCCGACCACCGCGACCCGCTTGCCACGCAGGTCGTAATCGTGGTTCCAGCGCGCGGAATGGAAGACCTCGCCGGGGAATTCGGCCAGACCCGGAATCTCGGGCAGGCGTGGTTCGTTCCACGGACCCGCGGCCGACACGACGAAGCGCGCACTCAGCGGGCCCTCGCTGGTTTCCAGCCGCCACAGCTGCGCCGTCTCGTCGAACCGCGAACCGACCACTTCCACCCCGAAGCGGGTGTGTTCGGCCAGCCCGTGCTCGCGCGCCACCCGGTCGACGTAGTCGAGGATCTCGGGCTGGGTCGCGAACAGCCGCGACCACTCGCTGTTCGGCGCGAAGGAGAACGAGTACAGGCCGGACGGCACATCACAGGCACAGCCGGGATAGGTGTTGGCCCGCCACGTGCCGCCGAAGGTTGCGGCCTTCTCGACGATCACCACATCCTCGATCCCGGCCTCGATCAACTTGATCGCCGCGCAGATGCCGGAAACTCCCGCTCCGATCACAACAACTTCGTGCTGGCGGCTCATACGACTTCTCCTTCGAACGAAACGAGTGGTGCGCCGATCCCGACGCGCGAGCTGACGAAATCCGAGACCGGCGACCCGACAGCGAAGCAGCGCGCATCCGCCGGTGACCGAGTGGATCCAGGAGATCGGGTGCGGCGCCGCCGCTGAGCCGGGCGGATCATGCGGGCCGGTTCGCGAGCGTGGAAGCGCGCAGGACGTCGGCGACCCGGGTGGCGGCGCTGCGACGGGCGGCGGCGATGGTGGCTGGGCGCCGCGCCGAATCCATGAAGTTCGGGCCCATGGCGGCGAGTTCCTCGGGACCCGGTTCGACGCGGATCACGCGGGTGCCCGCGGCGCGCAGCAGCGCGACTTCGCGATCGAGTCCGCGGGTCATCTGCGTACGGAGCAGGCGTTCGACCCGGTTCAGGCCGGTGGCCGGTGCGCCGCCCTCGGATGTCATCGGCGCGATGATCACCAGCTCATCGAGGTCGAGTGGCACAAGTAGATCGGCCGACACCGACGACACCGAACCGCCGTCGACGTAGTTCTTGCCGCCGATTCGCACGGGCGGGAACCAACCGGGAATGGCCCAGGACGCGGCGATCGCATCACCCAGATCGACCGCCTGCGCGCCAGTGGCGACCGATCTACCGGCCGTCGCGATGCGAGTGTCACCCGCTCCGAAGGCAACTCGCGCACCCGTTGCCGCGTCGGCGCCGACTATCCAGGTCGCGGGGTGGCGCACCCAGCCGCTCGGGTCGGCCAGCGCCTGACCGAAGGAACGCAACCAGTCGGCGTCGCCGCCGCCGCGCGGCAGGAGTCCGGCCAGCGCGGTGTAGGGCGAATTGGCACGCAGACCGGCGCCGACCAGGCCGAGGCCGGGGAATCCGAGCCTTGGGCGCGGCGGGAATTTGCCGGGGTCGACGGCGACATGACCGGCCAGGATCGGGTCGGCACCGGGAGCGGCGTCGAGTGCGGCGAGCAGGTCGGCGGGGGTACGCCCGGAGCCGAGGGTCGCCACGAGTTCCGCGCCCGCTGAGGTGCCGATCAGGACATCGGCGGTACGGGTGTCCCAGTTCAGCGCGCGTTCGACGGCGTCGAGGGCTACGGCGGTCCAGGCGAAGCCGAGCAGGCCACCACAGCCGATCGCTACGCCACGTCGTGTAGTCATATTTCGAATACTAACGGTATTTGAATTCCAGCGGTAGTCCATTTTGCTAAACTCCTGCACATGGCCAGGATGACGCGCAAGGAGTCGCACGCCCACACGCGTGAACGACTGGTCGAGACCGCCAAACGCCTGTTCATGGCCGACGGCTACAACGTGACCCCCTTGGAGAAGGTGGCCACCGAGGCCGGGTTCTCCAAGGGCGCGGTGTACTCCAACTTCGCGACCAAGCACGAATTGGGCCTGGCCGTGCTCGACGTCGTCCACGTGGAGCGCGCCCAGTCGCTCGTGGACGCGATGCTGGCGCACGACACCTTGACGGAGCGGATCGAAGGATTCGCGCGATGGGCCGACGAGAACATCGGCGATGTCGGCTGGACCGCGCTGGAAGTCGAGTTCGCGACGAGCACCCGGCACATGCCCGAGATCCGCACCGAACTCGCCGAGCGCCGACGCACCCTGACGGCAATGCTCGCCTCGGTGATCCAGACGCAGGCCGATCAACTCGGCCTCGAACTCCCACTTTCCGCCGAAGATGCGGCGCTGCAACTACTCTCGCTCGGAATCGGCCTCGGCGTACAGCGCGCGATCGACCCCGAACTCCCCGTCAGCGCGATCGTCGACCTACTCCGCAGCCAGATCGCCGCCGGCCGCACGATCGCGGCAGTGGACGGCTGACCCCACCACGGCCTGGTGATGGCCTGATCAGGCGGCGAGCAGGACAGCGTTCGGGGCCGACGCGAGAGGAGCGGAGCTCGAGGGAGCGATCTGGCGTTGCCCGCCCAGCACGACCGCGCGCGTCGGCACGAGGGCGTGCCTGCGCATGGATTCGGCTACCTGCGCGACGAGATCGCCCAGCGAAGTACCGAGGGCGCCGGCCAGGGCGGCGATCATCTCGCTCGATGGCTCCTTACGCCCGCGCTCGACCTCGGAGAGATATTGCGGCGAGATACCCGCCCGGCCCGCGGTATCGACGAGGGTGGAGCGCTGTTCCAGACGCAGCGCGCGCAACCGTTCACCCAGCGCCTCACGCCAGAGTGGTTCCGGCCGCGACTGCTGTTCGCCGCGTCCGCCTGGAATCACCCGCAACCCGCTGTGCTCGCCCATACTCCGAGCGTAGGGATCCCCGGACCGAAACACCCGGCTCTTCTGCTCTGGGCGTAACCAACGACCAAGGGGCCCGCCCTGATCTGGACTGAGCGGAGGGTGCGACGAAGGAGTACCCGGAGGGAGGGAAGATCAGGGGCCCGAAGGGCCCCGCTCGAGCGCGCCAGCGCTCCAGGAGTTCAGCGGGTGATGCCGAAGCGGGTGTCTGCCCAGCCGAGCGCGTCGGCGAAGGACGCGGAGACGATCTCGCTGTGGTCGACGTCGTCGTACTTGCGGTAGTCGACCGACTCGCCTCGCCCCTGCTGTTCGGCGACCATCGCGTCCGTCGCCTGCAGCGGGACGGTGAGGTCGGAACGGCCTTGGAGGACGAGAACGGGGACGGTGAATCGCAGGCCGCTCGGGTCGTTGTCGTCGAGGACTCGCAGCAGCCCGGAGACATCGCCGTCGGCGGTGAACACGTCCTTCGCCGACAGGCCGCCCCACTTGCTCTTGTCGCGCAGCCCGCCGGTGCATTCGGAGTCGGCGACCGGCAGCAGCGACTGCGCCCGGCCGGTGAGGAATCGGGCGGGGTCGACATCGGTCACCGTCTGGGCGCCGCGAACCAGCAGCGGCAGGTACACCGACACCTCGCCCGTACCCAGCTTGCCCAGCGGATTCGACGCCGCCCACTTCGCCATCCGCACCTGTTCGCCCAGGTGCGAGGCGGGCGCCAGCGCGATGGCGCCGAGCAGCGGCGTGTTCGGCGTCCATCCCGCGGCGTCGACGGCGGCGAACAGGGCCGCGTGGCCACCTTGCGAATGCCCCATCGCCACCCAGCGCGAACCGACCGTCTTGTCGATTTCCCTTGCCGCGGTGGCGATATCGGCCATCGCGCGTTGTTCGGTCTCGCCGATCATGTACCCGTGACCGCCCGGCGTCCCCAAACCCTGGTAGTCGGTCCTGGCCACCGCGTACCCCTTGGCCACCCAGCGAGCCTGTTCGTCCCTGCTCGGGGAGGAGCCTTCGGATCGCGAGGCCGCGCAGACGTCGGCGACCCCGGTGCTACCCGGCCCCCAGGAAATGAGCGGCCAGCCACCCGCGGGCGCCACGCCTTCGGGCACCGCGAGTGTTCCCGATACCGCGACGGGTTTCTCCTGCGCGTCCAGTGACCGGTACAGCGTCAGGAAGTTGCGAGCACCCGGCACCGCCTGCGCGCCAGTGAGCGGCTGCGCGCGGATCACCGAACCACGCTGTCCCGGAATCGATTCCGCGCTGGGGTTGTAGAACGCGGAAAGCGGTGCGGCCGCGGCGAATTCGGCGGGCCTGCTGTCCTGGGCACAGGCCGGCGCGGACAGCGCCAAGCAACCCGCTGCGATCACCCGAGCAATACGTGCGTGCAAGTTTCCCCCGATACGCCGACGGCCCATGACGTGGCCGATAAACCGCCGACCAGGTTACTCGATGCCGCCCGGACGGCCGGGCGCCCCACGGCCCCCAGCCGTCCGCCGTACTCAGCCCAGCACCCGGCCGAGGAAGTCGCGGATCAGCGCGGCGATCTCGGGTCCGTGCGTCTCCAGCGCGAAATGGCCCGCGTCGAGCAGGTGCAGTTCGGCGTCGGGCAGGTCGCGCAGATAGGCGCGGGCACCGTCGGCACCGAAGATCTCGTCGTGGACACCCCAGGCGATGAGCGTCGGCGGCCGATGCTCGGCGAAATACTGCTGGAAGGCCGGGTAACCGTCGAGGTTGTTCTTGTAATCGAAGAACAGCTGCAGCTGGATCTCCTTGTTGCCGGGGCGGTCGAGGTAGGCCTGATCGAGGGTCCACGCATCCGGGCTGACCAGTGCGAGCCGGTCGGCCGGAACGCCGTGCGTGTACTGCCATTTCGTCGCGTCGAGCTCGAGCAGCTTGCGCACTTCGGGCTCGTGGGTCGCGCGGTCGTTCGCATGCGCGAACAACACGTCCCAGAACGGAGTGAAGCCGTCGAGGTAGGCGTTGCCGCTTTGGGTGATGATCGCGGTGACCCGCTCCGGATTGCGCGAGGCGATGCGCAGGCCGATGGGGGCGCCGTAGTCCTGGATGTAGAGCGCGAAACGGTCGATGCCGAGGGTGTCGAGCAGTTCCAGGGTGATCTCGGTGAGCGTGTCGAAGCTGTAGTCGAATTCGTCGACCGCCGGCATCGCCGACTGACCGAAGCCGAGGTGATCGGGTGCGATCACGTGGTAGTCGTCGGCCAGTGCGGGAATCAGGTTGCGAAACATGGCCGAGCTGGACGGGAAGCCGTGCAGCAGGAGCAGAGTCGGCTTGCCCGAGTCGCCGGCTTCACGGTAGAAGAGCGACCGGCCCTGGATCTCGACGGTGTGGTGGCTTATCTGGTTCATCGTGGATCTCTTTCTGTGTGGGTGATACTCGCGCCGAGCCCGGGAAGCTCGGCCGGGCGGGATTCAGACGGTGACCGGTGCGCGACGGCGAACCGGGGAGATCAGGCCGACGGCAACGACGGTGAATACCAGGCCGAGGGCGAGGTAGCCGCGATAGCTGTCGGTGAGGGCGTGCACGACGGTGGCCACGCCGAGCCCGGTGGCGGCGGCGAGCTGGTGGATCACCCACGCGGGCGCCAGCGTGCGGCCCATCCGCGCGGGGTCGAGACCACGCGACAGGATGGCCATGGTCAGCGGGATGACGGGGAACGAGGCGATACCGAACAGCACCGCGACCACGACCAGCACCGCGGGCCCCGGCACGAGCACCACGGGCAGCAAGGCGGCGAGGCGCACCGAATACAGCACCCGCAGTAGTGATTCCGGTGGGTAGTGCCGCAGCAGCCGCACCATCGCGGCCGAGGTCAGCCCGGCCGCCAGCGCGGCCAGCGCCACGAGCCTGCCCGCACCGGCCACCGACCAGCCCTGCTCCACCGCGTGTTTCGGCAGCATCAACACGACCACGTACAGGGTCGCCGCGTGGAAACCGAAGGACACCAGCACTTTCCATCGGTCCGCCAGCGATTCGCTGGCGCCTGCGCTGGTCGTCGCCCGCTGATCGGCGGGCAGCAGCAGCCACAGCACGGCGGTCGAAGCCAGACCGATCGCGCCGAGCAACGCGAAGGTGCCGCGCACACCGATCGGATCGAACAGCGCGGTCGCCGCCCACGGCGTGATCAGCTGGCCGAGGTTGATGCCGATCGCGGCGCGTGCCATGGCCGGTCCTACCTGCGGACCGTGCGCCCGCCCGAGCAGGGTGGTCACGGTGAGGGTCGACGACGACGCGAACCCCAATCCGCCGAGCACCATATAGGCCGCGACGAACTGCCAGGTCTCGGTCACTAAGGCCAGCACCAGATAGCTGCTAGAGATCAGCGTGAGCCCGCCGATCAGCACGAGCTTGGGCCCGAGGAGATCGAGCAGCCTGCCGATACCCTGCTGCGCCAGGCCGGTGACCGTGGTGCCCAGCGCGGCGGCCACGGCCAGCGCCGTCGCCGACACCCCGTACGACGCGGCCGTCGGCGCGAAGAACACACCCATCGTGAAGTTGAGCCCGAACGAGACGGTCATCGCCGTCAGCCCCGCCCAGGCAAGATGCTCACGTCGCATGCCCATCAGTTCCTAACTGCCTATTGTCATTTGAATGGTTACAACAGGCGAATGTCCGGCCCCATTCCCTTCTCGGGAAGTCGGTCCAGACGAATACTCTCGACTGTGCTGCGGCGGATGCGCGAGGCCACTCGAACGGCGCTCACGCCCGTCCATGTCGCGCTCAGCCAGCGCGGCCGCCGCCCGAGGCGCCTGCTTGGCCCTCAGCCCCCGCACCTTCCAGCGGCGCCTCGCCGAAGCGGGCACCACCTGGCGCGACGAGGTCGACGCCGCCCGCCGCGACCGCGCCGAACGGCCCCTGCGCGACTCCGACCTCCCCGTGCAGTCGATCGCCGCCCGGCTCGGCTACACCGATGCCCGCACCCTGCGCCGCGCGTTCAGCCGCCGGAACGGCCAGTCCCCCGACATCTTTCGCCGCACGCCCGGCGCGTGACACACGAACGGCGCGTTCACCATGAGGTGAACGCGCCGTCCGGAGGAGAACGAACTAGCGGCCGATCGCGGCGGCCATCACGCGGGTGGCCGAGATCAGGCCATCGATCAAGTTGCCCTGACGGAACGAGGCCAGCGCGGCGGTGACGCCGAGCTGGCAGATGCGGTCGTTGGCGCGCTCGGCCACATTCGCACCGGAACGGACCTCGATCGCGCCCTGGTTCGGGGACACGGCGATGAGCACCGAATCGGCCGACTCCGGGGTGTTCGGCAGAATCGCGTCGGCACCGGCAGCCGGATCGGAGCCGAGGTCGCCGAGGTAGATGTTGAAGCGGACCTTGGTGGCGCGGGTCGCCTCGGTGAGCGCGTTGTCGAGGGAGATGCGTTCACGATCGGTGAACGGCACCTCGTCGAACACGGTGCCGGGCTCGTGCACGCCGGACACCCGGCCGCTGCTGGTGAGGGCGAACCCGTGCGGCAGGTCGGCCTCGACCACCGCGGGCCAATTAGAACTTGCCACTTGCCCGGCCTCCGATCAGCTCCGCATGCGCGGTTTCGAGAGCCGCATGACTGCCATGCGGCTCGGCGGTGTGGTGCCCCGCCGCGGCGGTCACCTCATCGGTAGCACTCCACAGCACCGGCCGGTGGGTCCACTTCTGCCCGAGTGCGAAGTGGGCCGGCTTCTCACCGGGGAATGGCTTACCGAGATAGGACAAACCCGCGATCGCGAAGTAGATCGCGGCCGGGATGCCGACGAAGATCAGCACTGTCTCGAGAATGCTCACGCACCAACGGTAGACGATGCTGTGTAGTAGTTCATCCTCCGGCTGGCAGTTCCCGCACCGCGTGTCCGGCGGTGCTACACCAACCAGGCCGCCGCGTTCGGTGGCAACCGGTCGTCGGCGACCGGAGCGCTCGACAACAGCACCTCCCCCGGCGGCAACTGGATCGGGCCGTCCGAGGCGTTGAGCACGCAGATCAACCCGCCCGGCCGACGGAAAGCGAGGCAGCCGTCGGGACTGCCGTACCACTCGATCCGCTGGCCCGCGAACTCCGGCCGGGTGGCGCGCAGGTCGATCGCCAGCCGGTACAGCGACAGCGTCGAGTGCAGGGTTTCCAGCTGCGCCTCGACGGTGCGGTCGGCCCAGTCGGCCGGGATCGGCAACCACGGCGTGCCCACGGTGAAACCGAACGGCGTGGTCGGGCCCTCCCACGGCATCGGGACCCGGCAACCGTCACGACCACGTTCCCTGTGGCCCGTGCGCTCCCACACCGGATCCTGCAAGACCTCCTCGGGCAGGTCGTCGACGTTGGGCAGAGCCAATTCGGCGCCGTTGTAGATGAACACCGCACCGGGCAGGGCGAGTTCGACCATCATCATCGCCCGCGCCCGCGCGACGCCGGCCTTGCCGCCGCCGTAGCGGGTCACCTCCCGTTCGATGTCGTGATTGGACAGCGTCCAGGTGGGCGGGGCGCCCGCGTCGGCGACCGCGTCGAGGGAGTGTGTGATCGCGTCATGGACGCCCTGTGCGGTGAAGGGAGTCTCGGCGAGGCGGAAGTTGAACGCCAGGTGCAGCTCGTCGGGACGGACGTATTCGCCGAAGCGGACGTTGTCGTCGACCCACACCTCGCCGATCGACACCGCGTGCGGGTAGTCGTCGAGCACCGTGCGGATGCGGCGGTGAATGGCGTGCACGCCCGGGTTGTTGAAGCGGGGATCGTCGTCGTCGTGGACGAGCATCTTGGTCTCGACCCGGTCCATGTCGGGCAGGCCCTCGGGTTTGGCCATCCCGTGGGCGACATCGAGGCGGAAACCGTCGACGCCACGGTCGAGCCAGAAGCGCAGGGTCTTCTCGAAATCGTCGGCGACCTCGGGGTTGTCCCAGTTCAGGTCGGGTTGTTCGGGCGCGAAGATGTGCAGGTACCACTGTCCTGGAGAGCCGTCGGGTTCGGTGGTCCTGGTCCAGGCGGGGCCGCCGAAAATGCTCGGCCAGTTGTTGGGTGGCTCATCCCCGTTCTTGCCGCGACCGTCCCGGAAGAGGTAGCGAGCCCGTTCCGGGCTGCCCGGAGCAGCCTCCAGCGCCTCGGCGAACCACGCGTGTTCGATGCTGGTGTGGTTGGGCACCAGATCCATCGTCACTTTGATCTCACGGTCGTGCGCCTCGGCGATCAACTCGTCCAGCGCCCCCAGCCCGCCGAAGAGCGGGTCGATGTCGCGCGGATCCGACACGTCGTAACCACCGTCGGCCTGTGGTGACCGCATCACCGGACAGATCCACAGCGCGTCGACGCCCAATAGCTCCAGGTATCCCATCTTCTCGCGTACCCCGCCCAGGTCACCGACACCGTCACCATCGGAGTCGGCGAACGAACGCGGATAGACCTGATAGAACACGGCGGTTTTCCACCACGGAGCGGTGCTTGCTTCCCCCGGCACCGGCGAGGCAGGTGTCTGTGTCACACCCGCAATATTGCCAAAGATCGCCCGCAATATTCATGCGGGGCGAGACTTTCTGCGAATCCGGCAAATCACCAGCGTTCGCCACGCCGCGGCGAAACATCGTGGTAAAGGGCGGCATCGACGCGAAACCGGGCGGCCATCCGCTGGTTATCAGCGAACGGCGGGCACCCGTAAGGCTCGAGTGCGCCCCAATAGGGCTCTCGTCCCGCTACGGAGCGTTTTGCAGGGAGGCCGCTGCCATCTGGAAGTAGTCCAGCAGGGCTTTGCGGTGTTCGTCGTCCAGGATCGACGGTTCGATCTCACCGACCGCGATCCGCATGCATCGCATCCAGGCGTCGCGCTCGAGCGGCCCGATGACGAACGGATTGTGGCGCATGCGCAGCCGCGGGTGCCCGCGCTCGTCGGAGTAGGTGCGCGGCCCGCCCCAGTACTGTTCGAGGAACATCCGGAACCGGCGCTCGGCCGGACCCAGGTCCTCCTCCGGGTACAACGGGCGCAGGATCTCGTCGGCCGCGACCTCGCGATAGAACACCGACACCAGACGGCGAAACGTCTCCGCGCCGCCCACGGCTTCGTAGAAGGAGGTCGTTGTCTGCTCACCGGAAGTCACGCGCTCCATTGTGCCCCGATCACCACGGTCACGAACGCGCTGCCCTTCAACCACAGTTCATCCGGAAGTTTGAAAAATAGCCGTGCAATACCGCCGGAACCATGGTCAACTGGGGTCAGTATCGGCCCCAGATACCACATGATCCTGCCAATCATGAAATTGAGGTCACGAGGATGAAGCAGCGACCGAGCGCCCGTTCACACGAGGCGCGCACGCACCGACAACTCCAGCCCGCCGACGTCCACAATCGTGGCTCGGGGGCTGTTCCGCTGCATATCCTGTCCGATCACCATCCGGGCGCACACGGTCTTCACGACCTGCCGCATCTCCCCGCGCCTCTGCATCTCGCCGGAGACCACGACGCCGCCGCGTGGCGCAAACGCCGGGTCCTCCTCCTCAACGCCACCTACGAGCCGCTCACCGCGCTGTCCGCTCGTCGCGCTGTTGTGCTGCTGATCTGCGCCAAAGCAGACGCCGTTCACGACAATCCCGAAGGACCGGTCCTGCATTCCGCGGGCTCCGAAGTGGCGATTCCGTCCGTCATCCGCCTGCGCACCTACGTGCGGGTGCCCTACCGCGCCCGCGTGCCGATGACCCGCGCCGCGCTCATGCATCGCGACCACTACCGATGCGGGTACTGCGGCGGCAAGGCCGAGACCATCGACCACGTGATCCCCCGCAGTCGCGGCGGCGAGCACTCGTGGGAGAACTGCGTCGCCAGCTGCGCCCCCTGCAATCACCGCAAGGCCGACAAGATGCTGGCCGACCTGGGCTGGCACCTGCGCCACCCGCTGGTCTCGCCCAAGGGCCCGCATTGGCGGTTGCTGTCCACCACCGCCGATCTGGATCCGATCTGGTTGCAATACCTCGGCGAAGGGGCCGCCTGATAGGCACAGCCGCGCATGGCCGGAACGCAGGCGAGCTACGCCTGACCCGCGCTCGATCGGCTCAGGCGCTCTCGATGACCATCGTCGCCCACGTTCCCGGCTCGAGCGCTTCGAAGATGTGAGGGAGATCGCCCAGGTAGCGGATGTAGTCGCCGGGGCGCATCTCCACGGGCTCGTCCGCCGGGCCCGCCATGGCGCGGCCCGCCGCCAGGACGACATGCTCGACGACGCCCGGGCTGTGCGGATCGGAGCGACGAGTGTGGCCGGGTTCGGCCGCGATGCGGTACACATCACAGCGAGTGTGTGACTGGCCCGCTGCGAGCAATGTCACCCGATAGTCGGCGTCGGCCGAGGGGACGGGTGCGCCCTCGTCGGCGCGAATCACCTGAACATTGGCCCGCGGCGGATCGAGCAGCCGGGAGAACGGCATTTCGAGGGCGACGCACAGCGCCCACAGGGTTTCCAGGCTGGGGTTGCCGGTGCCCGATTCCAGTTGCGACAGCGTGGATTTCGCGACGCCCGCCCGATGAGCGACCTCGGTGAGCGAGAGGCCGGCGCGGGCGCGCTCACGACGCAGCGCCGCGGCGATCACCGCCTGGGGCGGTCCGACGACGGGGTCCTGCCGGTCCATCTACGCCTCCTGAGGGCTGGCGATACCGCGTTGACTTTACCCACCCCGTGCGTTCAATATAAACAACATGCGTTCGATTTGGCGAACACTCGACCGGAGAACCGTGGCTGCCGTAGCCGCGGCGTGCCTTGCCGTCGGCCTGTTCGGGGTGTCCTATGGCGCGTCGACGATCGCGGCCGGGTTCCCGATGTGGATGCCGATCGTGATGGCGGTCACGGTGCTGGCAGGCGGCTCGGAATTGCTGTTCTTCGGGATCGTCGCGGCCGGCGGTAGTCCGCTGGCGGCGGTGGTGGCCGGACTGCTGCTCAACGCGCGCCACCTGCCGTACGGATTGTCGGCGCCCGAGGTGTTCGGGCGCGGCTGGAAGCGAGCGCTCGGCATCCACGTCCTCAACGACGAGTCGGTCGCCTTCGCCACGGCCCCCGGTGATCAGGAACGCAAACGCGCCGCGTACTGGGCCTGCGGTATCGGCGTCGCACTGTGCTGGCCGCTGGGCGCCACCCTCGGCGCGGCACTGGGTTCGCTCGTACCCGATACCTCGGCGCTCGGCCTGGACGCGGTGTTCCCGGTGATCCTGCTCGCGCTGATCCTGCCCGCCCTGCGCGACCGGGCAACATTGCGGCCGGTACTGGTCGGTGCCGGGTTGGCGGTAGCGGTCGCACCGTTCGTGCCTGCCGGGCTCCCGGTGCTGATCGCCCTGGGCGGACTGGTCTTCGCTCTACGCCCACCGACCCCCACCGGCGAACCGGTGGCGGCATGAACGCGCCGTATCTGCTGCCCGCCATGTTGGCGCTCGCTGTGGGAACCTACGCACTGCGATGGACCGGCCCCGCGATGCGCCATCGGCTGCGGCTGTCCCCCCGGGCAATCCACCTCCTGGACACCGGCGCCCTCATTCTGCTCGCCGCGCTGGTAGCAACAGCCACGCTGCCGACCGGCTCCGGCCACCTCGGCGTCGCCCTACCCGCCGGTGTCGGCGTGGGCGGAGTCCTCGCGTGGCGGCGCGCCCCTCTACTCGTCACCGTGCTGGCAGCAGCCACGACAACGGCGCTGCTACGCCTCGTCGGCGTGCACTGACTCACTGCCAACCACGCTGCGCCACGACGGCACCCTCAGCCCGCCCCGCGACCCCTCGGGTGCGGGGTTACCGCGACCCGAGACTCTGATCTGCCCAACTCAACTGGGCGACAACGGAATCCCGCCACCCAATCGCCGCGCGACAGACCCGTACCGAGCATCCAACCGCAACCACGTCCGCGTAGCCCGCACCCGCACCAGCTCCGACGGCTGAATCCGACGCGACTCCGCCTTCTCCCCCGCATGCGGAATGAAATCCATCGCAGTGAGCGCGAAGACGACGCGCATCGGCACCTGCACCTCGAGATCACCGGTCCCGGTAACCGTAAGAACCGACTGGTCGAGAAGAGACGCGGGCGGCCCTTTGGGACCGCCGTGTTCGCGCGCCACATCCGCGCCACGTTCGGCCAGCTCCACCAGGGTGCGCGCCGGAACGTCATCCACATGCGAGAAGCCGTCGGTCGGCGGAAGGGCACCGCGCCAGGCGGAGTCCATCGAGTAACCGAGGTCGATCGGATGGCCGGTACCCAATCCCGCGAGCACCGTGTCCGCACCGACGGTGACATCGTCGACACCGAGTTCCGCGGTGATCGTGCGCACCGCCAGAGTCTCGAACCCCGTTGCCACCCACGCGGATACGAGACTGGAACCACGCCGCCGCAATCGGACGACAGCGGCCGGGTCCAGCCGGAGGGCTCGGCTGAGGAAGGTGGCCAGGTTTTCGCGTTCGGCCGGGTCGGGCGTGTGGAGCACCCGTTGTTCGGAGGAGCTCACGTAATCAGGCCCGCCACAGTGTCAGGTAGTCGCGCTCGGACTCGCTGAGCCTGCGCAGCCGCTGGGTATCGATGTCGAACGCGGCGAGCTGGGTGGTCGCGATCACCGCGGGCGGCGAATCGGGAGCCGCGCCGTTGGCCCGCACCTCGTAACCGATGGTGAAATCGACCGCGCGCAATTGCTTGACCCACATGGCGATGTCGAGCGGGGTGTCCTCGTGCCGCAACTGCCCGCGGTACTTCACATGCAGGTCGACCAGCACACACCCCTGCCGCCCCATCGACGCCGTCGGCTTGTCGTCGTCGAACAGCCACGGAATCCGCGCCTCTTCCAGCAGGGTCACCATCCGAGCGTGGTTGACGTGCTGGAACACGTCCATATCCGACCAGCGGATCTCGACCTTCGCGTGAAAACGCTGCGGCAACACCAGCTCCGGTGCGGGCGTGCCGGTGTTGCCGTTCGGCGAACTCGTCACCGTGGTACCTCCGATTGGGCGCCCACCCCGCTCACCATGCTCCGCACCTGTCGCGCGGCAACCGACAGTGTGGCGAGGTCGTGGGTCCCGGACTCGAACAGCTCCGACAGGGCCGCGCGCGCACGACCCAGCCTGGACTGGTTCTTCGACTCCCAGTATGCAATTTTTTCGTCGGGAGTTTCCTCCGGGTCACCCGCGGACAGCACATCGAGGGTGAGCGAGCGCAACGAACCGTACATGTCGTCGCGCAGAGCGAGCCGGGCCAGCGCGTGCCAGCGATCACCGCGTTCGAGATGGCTCACCGCCTCGAGCAGCCAGTCGATCTTGAGATGGTCGTTGAGCGCGTAGTACAGGGCGCCCACCTCGGCGCCGTCGCGATCGGTGATGTCGGCGATGTCGACGATGTCGAGCAGCGGGAACAACCCGAGCAGCCCGAACACCTCGGTGGCCAGGTCGGTCGGCGCACCGCGGGCGATCAGCTCGGCGGCGCCCTGGGTGAGGGAGGTGACATGGTGCCCGCGCAACCAGCCCGGCACCTGCGGCGCCAGTTCCTGGACCCGGCGGTGATAGCGGTTGATCTCGGCGCCGACCGCGATCGGCTGCGGCCGGTTGCTCAGCAGCCAGCGCGATGCACGGTCCAGCGTCCGCTTGGATTCCAATTCGAGCAGGTCACAGACTCCGGCGGCCGCGTCGGCGCCGCGGATGCGCGACCACACGTCATGGAGCTGGAAGATCTCGGTGGCCGCGGCGAACGCACGCACCGTATCGGTGGTGGTGGCGCCGACCTCTTCGTTGAGGCGGTGGGCGTAGGTGATGCCGCCGTAGTCGACGACCTCGTTGACGATCATCGTGGTGACGATCTCGCGGCGCAGCCGGTGCTTCTTGATGGCGGCGCCGAACTGCTCCCGCAGCGGCGTCGGGAAGTACAGGGGCAGCTTCCTCGCGAAGTAGGCGCTGTCGGGCAGGTCGGTGTCGAGCAGGTCGGCCTTGAGGCCGAGCTTCACGTGCGCGAGCAGGTTGGCCAGCTCGGGTGAGGCGAGCCCGGCGCCCTCCTCGCCACGGCGAGCCAGCTCGGCGGTCGACGGCAGCGCTTCGAGCTCCCGGTCGAGGCCACGTCGCTGTTCGAGGTCGGCGATCACACGACCGTGCACATTGAGCATCTGGGGCGCGTCGGTGCGGGCGATACCGATCAAGGTGTTCTGATCGACGTTGTCGTGCAACACCATTCGAGCGACCTCGTCGGTCATCGAGGCCAGCAGCGGATTGCGGTCGGCGGGTGCGAGACCGCCCGCGCTGACCACGCCGTCGAGCAGGACCTTGATATTGACCTCATGGTCGGAGCAGTCGACGCCCGCGGAGTTGTCGAGTGCGTCGGTGTTCATCTTGCCGCCCGCACGGCAGAACTCGATCCGGCCGAGCGCGGTGGCCCCCAGGTTGCCACCTTCGCCGATCACCTTGACCCGCAATTGGTTTCCGTCGACGCGCACCGCGTCGTTGGACTTGTCACCCACCTCGGCGTTGGATTCGGTGCTCGCCTTCACATAGGTGCCGATGCCGCCGTTCCACAGCAACTGCACCGGTGCGAGCAGGATCGCGCGCACCAACTCCGGCGGCGAGAGCGTCTGCACCGAGTCGGGCAGGCCGAGCGCCGTCCGTGCCTGCGGCGAGATCGGCACCGACTTCACGGTCCGTTCGAACACGCCGCCGCCCTCGCTGATCAGGCTCCGGTCGTAGTCGGCCCACGAGGATCGCGGCAGCGCGAACAAGCGCTCACGTTCGGCGAAGGAGCTCGACGCGTCGGGGTTCGGGTCGAGGAAGATGTGCCGGTGGTCGAACGCGGCGACCAGCCGGATGTGCGGCGAGAGCAACATGCCGTTGCCGAATACGTCACCGCTCATGTCGCCGACGCCGACCACGGTGAATTCCTGGCTCTGGGTGTCGATGTCCATCTCACGGAAGTGGCGTTTGACCGCTTCCCACGCCCCCTTGGCGGTGATGCCCATCGCCTTGTGGTCGTAGCCCGCCGAGCCACCGGAGGCGAAGGCGTCGCCGAGCCAGAAGCCGTAGCGGGTGGCCACATCGTTGGCGATATCGGAGAAGCTGGCGGTGCCCTTGTCGGCGGCGACCACCAGGTAGGTGTCGTCGCCGTCGCGGCGGACCACCCGATCGGGCGGCAGCACCGCGCCGGTGGCCAGGTCGACGTTGTCGGTGACGTCGAGCAACCCGGAGATGAAGGTGCGGTAGCAGGCGACGCCCTCGGCGATACTCGCCTGGCGGTCGACGGCCGGGTCACCGATCGGGGCGGGCGGACGCTTCACCACGAAACCGCCCTTGGCGCCGACCGGCACGATCACCGCGTTCTTCACCGCCTGCGCCTTCACCAGCCCGAGGATCTCGGTCCGGAAGTCCTCGAGCCGGTCGGACCAGCGCAGGCCGCCACGCGCTACCGAGCCGAACCGCAGGTGCACGCCCTCGACCCGCGGCGAGTACACGAAGATCTCGAATTGCGGTCGCGGCTTGGGCAATTCGGCGATCTCGCGCGGCTCGACCTTCAGTGCCAGGTAGTCGCGTGGGCGACCTTCGTCGTCGAGAACATAGTTGTTGGTTCGCAGCGTGGCTTTGATCAGGCCGAGGATGGCACGCAGGATGCGGTCGGCGTCCATGCTGACCACCTCGTCGATCCCGGCCCGCACCCGGGTCTCGAGCTCGACGGCGGCCTCGGCGGAGACGATGGCCGGATCGAAGCGGGCGGCGAACAGGTCGACGAAATCGCGCGCGACCTCCGGGTGGGCCAGCAGCACGCGGGCGATATTGACCTGGGAGTACGGGAATCCGGCCTGCTGCAGGTATTTCGCGTACGCGCGCAGGATCGCGACCGACCGCCACGGCAGGCCGGCACGCAGCACGAGTTCGTTGAGACCGTCGGCTTCGGCCCGGTCGTACCAGACGGCCTCGAAGGCGTCGGTGAACCGGGTACGCAGGGCGTCGAGCTGGCCGGGGGCCTCGAGCAGTGCGGCGTCGAGATCGCCGCCCAGTGCGTTGCGCAGCAACTCCGGGCGAGCCTGCAATCCGAAATCGTAGATCCAGCGCTCGGTGCCGCCTTCGTGTTCGAGCTGGTAGGGCCGTTCGTCGACCACCTCGACACCCAGGCTCTGCAAGACCGGGAGGACCTGGCTCAGCGAGACACCGGAACCGGCGATGTAGAGGCTGAAGCGCCACGAACCGGGCTCCGCTTCGGGCCTGCGGTAGAGGTGCTGCCTGATGCCGCCTTCGGTGAGTCGCTCGAGACGCACGATGTCGGCCAGCGCGCGGGCGGGCGCGAAGTCCTCTTTGTAGCTTTCGGGCAGCGCCTCCGAATACCGTTTGACCACAGCGGGATCGAGCACGGTAGAGGAGGCGACCGCATCACCGATCCGGTCGTCCCAGGTGTGGCTGGCAGCGTTGAGCAGGCCCTGCAAACGCAGCCGGTTGTCCTCGGAGGTGTCGGGACCTGCCTCGCCGGTGGCCTCGGCGGGCATCATCACCGTGAAATACACACTGGCGAGCTCACTTTCGCTCACCCGCGCCGAGTAGTCGATATCCACGCCACCGAGTTCGGCGACCAGGATCTCCTGCATCTCCAGGCGTACGGCGGTGGTGTAACGATCGCGCGGCAAATACACCATGCAGGCCACGAAGCGGCCGTAGCCGTCGCTGCGCAGGAAGAGCCGGACCTGCCTGCGCAGGCCGACGCCGAGGACCGCGACGGCGGTGCGGCGCATGGTTTCGGTGTCGGCCGAGAACAATTCGGTGCGCGGGAACGACTCGATCACCTCGAGCATCGCCTGCCCGGAGAAGGAGTCCTTGTCGAACCCGGCGCCCTCGATCGCGGTCCGCACCCGGCGATTGATCACCGGGATGTCGAGCACGTTCTCGTGCACCGCGCTGACGGTGAACACGCCGATGAACAGGTGCACCCCCACCTCGGCGCCCGTCTCGTCGACATCGGCGACACCGACGAAGTACGGGTACACCGAGCGGTGCACGGTCGCGCGCACCAGGCCCTGGGTGAGCAGCAGCAACGGGCGGTCTTCACCGTTGATGGGCACTTTGAAATCGGTGCCGACATCGGGCCGGAGCACACCCAGGCTCGCACCGGGCACCACGGTCGAGACCGTGTGGCCGTCCTCGACGCCGCGCCGGTAGCGGGCATACCCCAGCAGGGTGAAGTTGCCCGCGGCCAGCCACCGCAGCAGCTGGGCGCAATCGGCCACATCGACAGCGGGGAACGGCGTGGAGCCCTGGGCGGCGGACCGGTCGAGCGCGTCGGCCAGCGAGCTCTGCACCGCGGCCATGGCCTCGGTGTCGTCGATCACCTGGCGGACATCGTCGATCACCTCGGGCATGGTGCGTTCGATGTGATCGAGCTGGGCCCGGCCGGTCGACGGGTGCAGCTGCAGGTGCATCCACGATTCGGTCAGCCCGGTCGCGCCGTGGCCGTCCACCTCGTGCGCCGCGGCGCCGGTGAGGTGGCCCTCCTCGTCGCGGATGACCTCGAAGATCGGGTGGATCACCTCGGAGACGCTCACCTGCATCCGGCCCAGCGCCGCGGTGATCGACTCCACCAGCAGCGGCATGTCGTCGGTGACGACCTGCACCGCGGCGCCCATCCCGGTCCCGTCGTCGGGATGGTGCACCCGCACGCTGGCCTTACCCGGCATCCGCACGGCGGCCAATTCCATGTGGTGCCGGAAGATCTGGGTGATTCCGGGGATCGGGAAGTCCACGTCACCGGCATCGACGTGTCGGAAATACGCCTCCTCGAGGGTCGCGAGATCGCCGCGCAAGCTCTGCGGCATTCCCGCGGCCCACGCCGCGCTGGAGATTTCCGACGAGACCGTCATCGTTTAGCCCACTCCCATGGATTGTGGTTCGCTTCGATTTCGCAACGCAGGTGACGCATTTTCGAGACTAGCTCCGGGTACTCGAACACGCTGAGGGAATTCGGGCTTGCCGCGCCGGTAACTTGAAGAATGCTGGGTGAACGCCAGGGAGCACCGATCGGCACAACGCCGACGGCCCGGCGGAGCGACCGTTCACAGATCGTTCCACCGGGCCGTCGTGCGGGCCGCGCGTATCAGTCGCGCGTCAGCTTGCGGTGCGTAACACGGTGCGGGCGAGCGGCTTCGGCGCCCAGACGCTCGATCTTGTTCGCCTCGTACGCCTCGAAGTTGCCCTCGAACCAGTACCACTTGGCGTCATTGTCGCTGTCACCCTCCCACGCCAGGATGTGGGTGCAGGTGCGATCGAGGAACCACCGGTCGTGGGAGATCACGACGGCACAGCCGGGGAACTGATCGAGCGCGTTCTCGAGCGAACTGAGGGTTTCGACGTCGAGGTCGTTGGTCGGTTCGTCGAGCAGGATCAGGTTGCCACCCTCCTTGAGGGTCAGCGCCAGGTTCAGGCGGTTGCGCTCACCACCGGAGAGCACACCCGCCGGCTTCTGCTGGTCCGGCCCCTTGAAGCCGAACGCGCTGACGTAGGCGCGCGAGGGCATCTCCTGGTTGCCGACCTGGATGAAGTCCAGACCTTCGGAGACGACCTGCCAGACGTTCTTCTTCGGGTCGATGCCGCCGCGGTTCTGGTCGACATAGCTCAGCTTGACCGTCTCGCCGACCTTCACCTCACCGCTGTCGGGTGATTCGAGACCGACGATGGTCTTGAACAACGTCGTCTTACCGACACCGTTGGGTCCGATGACGCCGACGATACCGTTGCGCGGCAACGTGAAGGACAGATCCTTGATGAGCTGACGATCGCCGAAGCCCTTGTCCAGGTTCGACACGTTGACCACGATGTCGCCCAGTCGCGGACCCGCGGGGATCTGGATCTCCTCGAAGTCCAACTTGCGGTGCTTCTCGGCCTCGGCCGCCATCTCCTCGTAACGGCCGAGGCGAGCCTTGTTCTTGGCCTGCCGGGCCTTGGCGCCGGACCGCACCCAGGCCAGTTCGTCCTTGAGGCGCTTCTGCAGCTTCTGGTCCTTCTTGCCCTGGACCTCGAGACGCTGTGCCTTCTTCTCCAGGTAGGTGGAGTAGTTGCCCTCGTAGGGGTAGGCACGCCCGCGGTCGAGCTCGAGGATCCACTCGGCGACATTGTCGAGGAAGTACCGGTCGTGGGTGACGGCCAGCACGGCGCCCGGGTAGTCGGCGAGGTGCTTCTCGAGCCAGAGCACACTCTCGGCGTCGAGGTGGTTGGTCGGTTCGTCGAGCAGCAGCAGATCGGGCTTGCTCAGCAGCAACTTGCACAGCGCGACGCGGCGGCGCTCACCACCGGAGAGGTTGGTGACCGGCTCGTCCGGCGGCGGGCAGCGCAGCGCGTCCATGGCCTGCTCGAGCTGGGAGTCGACATCCCAGGCGTCGGCGTGGTCGAGGAACTCCTGGAGCTTGCCCATTTCGTCCATGAGCTCGTCGGAATAGTCGGTGGCCATCAGTTCAGCGATCTCGTTGAACCGATCCAGCTTGACCTTGACCTCGCCGAGGCCCTCCTCCACGTTGCCGCGGACGGTCTTCTCCTCGTTGAGTGGCGGCTCCTGCTGCAGGATGCCGACCGTGGCGCCCGAGCCGAGGAACGCCTCACCGTTGTTCGGCCGGTCCAGTCCCGCCATGATCTTCAGCACGCTGGATTTACCCGCGCCGTTGGGACCCACCACACCGATCTTGGCGCCGGGAAGGAAGTTCAAGTACACGTCGTCGAGGATGACTTTGTCGCCGTGTGCTTTGCGAACCTTGATCATCTGATAAATGAACTCAGCCATACGCGGAAGCCTATCGGTGGGAGAAACGGGGACGGGATACGGAAGGGTCGAGTGCCGCGGAAACGACCCTCATGCGTCAACCTGCTCGGCACCGTTGGTGCTCGACACCACGTCCGGCGATCGCGCGGGGACAGGATCCGCCACGGTCGTACAGGCTACGGCAACGGCCTCGGTCGACGCATACCCGGTGGCAGCGTCGTCGGCCTTCGGTAGGGCAGCGCCGCGGGCGTCGGAAATATTCCGCACCGCGGCATGCGGCAATGATCGCAGGCCCTCGGACCGGCGAACAACGCTCGCGTGGCAGCGCGCCAGATCGGGCCCGACCGCCACCGCGCGCATCTCCAGATCCCGCCGCTCGGTTCCGTCCTTGCCGCGGTACTCGTGCGAGCGGAGTTGCCCGTAGGCGATCACCGGGTCGCCACGATGCAACGATCGATCCACCCCTGCCACCAGCCTGCGCCAGCACGAGACCGTGAGATACAACGTGCCGTTGTCGGTCCACTCCCCCGTTTTGACGTCGAATCGCCGCGAATTACTCGCCATCCGGAACGTGAGCATCTGCTCACCGTTGCTGAGATCGCGCCGCACCGGATGGGTGATGACGGTCCCGATCACCGTCGCGTGTGCCTCGTACATCGTGCTCGCCCCCGCTCGAATCCACCGTTTTCGCTCTGACCACCCAAGAATGACCTGGCAAACGGGAGTGTGGGGCGCGCGCAGTCGATCTGTGGATGAATCGGGCAGTTGTGGACAACGTCGGTGTCAGAGCACGGGAAGCTCGGTGTTCGCTCCGCACAGCACCACGATCGGCCGTACGCCGGGCTCCGGTGTGTACACACCGCTCTGCACGGCGGCCAGCGCGGCGGCACCTTCGAGCTCGACCACCACGCGGAACTCCCGCCAGAGGTATTCGCGGGCGGCGGCGACCGCGTCGTCGGCCACCGCGATCGCGGGCATCTGGTGCCGCTGGGCGATGTCGAAGGCGATGTCGCCGACCCTGGTCGCGCACAGCAACTCGGTGGCGCACGAGGCCACGTCGATATCGACCGGCGCGCCCGCCGCGAGTGCCGCCGAGAGCACCGGTATGTGCTCGGATTCGATGCCGACGATCTCCCTGCGTTTGCCCAGTGCCGCCCCGAGGCCCGCGATCAGCCCGCCGCCGCCGACCGCGGCCAGCACCGGCGGCCTGCCGCGCACCTGTTCTTCCAGCTCGAGCCCGATGACGCCGGCGCCCGCCACCACGGCGGGCATGTCGTAGGCATGCAGATGGTCGGCCCCGCGCTCGGCGGCCAGGGTGAGCGCCCGGCGTTGCGCCTCGGCGTACGTCGTTCCGTGCCAGAGCACTTCGGCGCCGTGCGCCCACATCGCGGCCACCTTGGTGTGCGGCGCGGATTCCGGCACGACAACCGTGCATTCCTTGCCGAGCTGTGCCGCGGCCAGCGCCACCGCGATACCCGCGTTGCCCGCCGAGGCGACAACCACATGGTCGGCGCCGCTGCCGGCCGACAACAGGGCGTTGAGCGCGCCACGCACCGTGAATGTGCCGCCGTGCTGCAGGAATTCCATTTTCAGTGACACCGGCACCGGCCCGTTCGGCCCGTCCACACTCGTGTGGAACACCGGAGTCTTGCGTACCCGACCGGCCAGCCGCCGCCGCGCCGCCCGCACATCGGTGCGCAGCACCCGCTCCGGTTCGGCCCGCTCGGTCGATTCGCTCGACGGCACACCGAATCCGCTCACCGGCGGACCTCGCCGTCACGCCGCGCCAGCTCGGCGTACATCGCGTTGTAGGCGGTCAGGTCGGCGTCGTTGTCGCGATCGGCGGCCCGGTCGGTGCGCTTGGCCAGCTTGGTGTCGCTGCGTGACCACTGGATCAGCAGGGCGAGCATCACCACCACCAGCGGCACCTCACCGCTGGCCCAGGCGAAACTGCCGCCGTTGCGCTGGTCGGCGAGCAGGTCGATGTTCCAGCCGAGGTCGAGGGTGCGATAGAACCAGTCGCCCAGCACGGTGGTCATGCTCATCAGCGCGATGCCGAAGAACGCGTGGAACGGCAGCGTGCCGAACACCATCGCGAGCTTGGTCAGCGGTGCGACCTCGCGCGGCTTGGGATCGATGCCGATCACCACCCAGTAGAACAGGTAGCCGCTGAGCAGGAAGTGCGTGTTCATCATCAGGTGGGCGGCGTGCGAGTCGACGTAGGTGTCGAAGATTCCGCCCAGATACAGCGCGTAGAACCCGGCGACGAAGATCAGCGACGCCACCACGGGCTGGGTGAGGAACCGCGAGACCGGGTTGTGCACGGCCGCCAGAATCCACTCGCGCGGCCCCGGCACACCACCGCGGCCCGCGGGCGGGAGCGCGCGCAATGCCAGGGTCACCGCGCCGCCGAGGGCGAGCAGGATCGGCGCCAGCATCGACAACGCCATGTGCGCACCCATGTGCACGCTGAACATCGCCGGCGCGTAGCGCCCGACCCCCGACGACGTGGCCAGCAATAACACCAGGCAGCCACTGCACCAAGCGATGGTCCGCCCGATCGGCCAGGCATCGCCGCGCTTGCGCAGCCGGTGGACGCCGAGCAGATAGAGCGCGGCGAGCACGATCGCCAGGGTTCCGAAGATCAGGTCGAAGCGCCAGTCGAACAGCAGGCGACTCACCGTCGGCGGGCCCGCGAGGGTGTAACCCAGCTCCACTTCGACCGGCGTCGGCACCGTGGTCGGCGGCGGTGGCGGGGTGCGGCCGAGGCCGACTGCCAGGCCGATGGTCGCCGCGAAGATCAGCATCTCCACGCCGGCGAAACGGATGAGCGCGCCGCGGTCGCGCGAGTCGGCGGCCAGTGCGGGCAGCGCGGCCCGGCGCTGCAAGTAGCCGATGGCGCCCAGCACCAGCAGCGCGGCCGCTTTCGCGAGCACCAGCCTGCCGTACGTAGTGGTGAACAGGTCCGAAACGGGCACCCGCACCCAGGCATTCACGACGCCGCTGAGGCCGATCACCACGATCGAGATGGTCGCGGCCACCGAGAACCGGCGGGCGGCGATATCGGTGTTCGCGCCGCCACGCATCGCGTGCGCCAGCACCGCGATCAGCCCGCCCACCCAGACCGAGGCCGACACCATGTGCAGGATCAGGGAGTTGGTCGCCACGTCGTGGGAGCCACCGGAGGACGAGTGCCCGGTCAGCGCCAGCGGCATCATGGTCACCAACGCGCCTGCCAGCAGCACCGGTGTCCAGCCCCAGCGCAACGCGCACCGGCAGCCGATCGCCACGATCAGCGCGAACAACACCGTTGTCCGCCAGGCGCCCGCGACCTCGACCTGCGTGATCACCGGCCACAGCACTTCGGGTCGCCAGATGGCACTCACCGGCTGACCGGTCGTATCCGACACGGTCAACGGCACCAGCAGCGCCGCGCTCGCGGCCCACACCAGCGCGGCGTCGGAGGCGCGGCGCACCGCCCGATAACCGCCGACCTCGAGCAGCCCGCCGTCGCGCGGGGGCAGCAGGAACGCCGCGAACAACAGGGAGCCGACGGTCATCGCGGCGGCCAGATCGGCCACCGCGCGCAACGCGGGCAATCCATATGTTGTCAACGCCCCCGGATCGGGTATACCGAGCAAGCTGAGCGCGTGCGCCGCCGACAACCCGACCACCATGGCCGCGACAACCGCGGCGATACACCCGGCCACAACGCTGAGTACACCGAACGGCGCCGCCGGACCCGTATCCGCCGGCGGTCCGCCGTCGACGGCGGGTCCAGCGGTGGGGTCCTGCGATAACGACATGACAACGAGGGTAGTTCGACGTGCCCGGCGACGCCCCGAGGGGGCGCTCACCCGAGCCTGCGCTCGACGATCCGGTCGGTCGCTATACTTTTCGAGCTGGACAGCGTGGCCGACTTCGGCCAAGGTTGATGCGACTGCCTCCGTAGCTCAGTTGGATAGAGCAAGGGCCTTCTAATCCCTAGGTCGCAGGTTCGATTCCTGCCGGGGGCGCCAATGGCTCCTGACCCGCATAGATTGCCGGTCAGGAGCCTTCTTGATTCTCGGCACAATGCTTCAACAGCTAGGGACTTTGCAGGTAGATCGCGTGATGGCGAGCGAGAATTTCTGCTCGCAGATCTGCGAGCCCGAAGAATGCCGTGGGTGTGGCGATGCCCTGGCCAGCTTTGTCCGGGGCCCGCGAGCCGCGGCCGGTCAGGTTCTGCGCGAGATGACCATGATGTATTCGCAGGGCGCGTCCGTTCGGTTGGCGAAGCCGTGGTCCGCGTCGGCCTGGAAGAACAGGGAGTCGCCTGCATTCAGGATTTCGATGATCCCGCCGATCGCGACGGTGAGGGTGCCTTCGAGCACCACGAGCTGCTTCTCCGTACCCGGCGGATACGCGGGCAGCAACCCGGTAGAGACCTGTGCGGGGAGGTAATGGACAACCATCTCGCCGCCTCCCGCCCCCGGGGCCGCCGACACCATGTGCCGTTCGAAGCCGGTTTCCGGGTCACGGAAAACGGGGCGATCGTTCTTGCGCAGGACAACGGCGACACCGGACGCGGCAGCAGCTGCTCCACCGACCAGGTCCGAGAGCGACGCGTCGAGCGCGTGGGCGATCCTGGACGCGACACCAATTGTCGGGCTCTTCTCACCGCGTTCGACCTTGGACAGCATCGCCCGGCTGACCGACGACTGTGTGGACAGCTGTTCCAGCGTCAGGCCCGCTTCCTCACGGCGTCGCCGTACGTTACGGCCGAACGCGCCTGCCAGGTCATCACGATCCTGTGATTCGGCCACGTTTGCGTCTTGCTCGACCACCGTGCTCCTCGATCGATGGATACCTCGCTGCAGTGTAGACTTTCTCCTAAAGAAGATTTAGTCTTCCATCGGAGAGGCGCGATACGCGCCCAACACGATGGAGGCTCCATGCGTTTGATCTCGAGTGGCCGGCACCATGCCACGTTCGAATTCGGCGGTCTGCAGGTGATCTCGTTGCGAGACGGGTACATCGACATGCCACCGACACGGCTCCGCGGCGAGGACGGGCGCCCGCTCCCCGCGCTGCCGACCGCCGTGCCGCTGGCCGGCGACAACTTGCGGCTGTCGGTCAACGCCTTCTTCGTCACCGACGGCACGCGGTCGGTTCTCATCGACACCGGCGCGTCCGACGTCTGGCACGACCCCACCATGGGATTGATCTACGACGCACTCGCCGAAGCGGGAATCGACCGGGCGCAGGTCACCGACGTCGCCATCACCCACAACCACGAAGACCACGTGAGCGGCCTGATCACGCCGGACGGTTCGGAGGCGTTCCCCGAACTCGAGCGGGTGTGGATCGGCGCGGGCGACACCTCGGTGTTCACGGGGCGGCTCGAGCCGATCCGCGACCGGGTCGTACCCGTGTCCGAGAAAGTCACGATCAACGACTGGGTCACCGCGATTCCGACACCGGGCCACACACCCGGTCACACCGTCTACGACGTCAGCAGCGCCACCGGCCACCTTCTCGTCTGGGGTGACACCGTCCACGTCCCCACGCTCCAATTCGATCAGCCGAACGTGACCTGGGAGTTCGACGGCAACCAGTCCCAGGCCCGCGCCGCGCGAGCGGCCCTGCTCGAACAGCTGACTCAACCGGACCACTTCGTGGCAGGCGCCCACCTCGACTCACCCGGCATCGCCCGCGTAACCCCCTCCGGCGGTGGTTACGCGCTGGAATATCTCGCACCACCGATCGGCTGATCGAGCCTGTCGGCGCGGGGCCACGCTCGTCATGGCGGCCCAGGAGGCCGAACTCGCCTGCCAGCCGAGACGAACCGGGAACAGTTGGACTTCACCGGGCCTATTGACGAAATCGACGTCACGGGAGCGTCCAGAACACCCTTGTCACCAGATAGAAGAAGATCGCGGCGAGCGTCAGGAAACCGACCGAGCAGGCGAGACCGACCAGGTCGGTGCGGGGATCGGGGCGGGGGTCCGATCGCATCCAGAATCCCAGCGCGCGGGTGACGACCGGCATCACCACCCAGGTCAGCAGGCTGACCGACAGGATGTTCCCGACCAGCAGGCTGATCCACAGCTGCGCGCCGGGCCAGATCTCGGCGATGATCACGGTGAGGATCACGACCGTCGGATACAGCCCTACCAGGACCGACAGGGCCGTCTTCCACGATGCCGGACCGCCGTCCTCGCCGGTCCGGCTCGGCGGAAACCACGACCCGTAGGGGTTGGCGATTCGGTGAACCTCGAAGTCCCTGAAGTCCGGCGCCTCTTCGAGCAGGGCCTTGCGCTGGGGCGATTCGAGCCAATGGTCGAGATATTCGGCCGAAGCGAAGGAATAGATGATCGTCCAGTCACTCTGAACACCGGGGATCGGCCGGTGCAACCCGGATCCGCGAAAACCTCGAAATGTCCGTTCGACCTCGGTCATCCGGTCCTGCCACGCGATGAACTCCGTTTCGCGGTCGGCCGCCACGGGATGGGAGACGACGACGGTCGCTACCTCTTCGGCCGGCTCGTCGACCAGCACATGCTGCGTCGACGGCCGTTCGAACAGCCCGGTTCCGCGGGCGAGAAGTTCGTCGCGCGTATCGCTGGCGAGCCAGCGCTTGAGGTTGACGATGTCGTCGAACCGATAGACGACCGACCAGTCGGACTGAGCGTCGCCCGGTGGAGTCACGTCGGCACCGAGGAATCCGGGGAAGGCCGCCGCAGCGTCGTTCACTTCCGCCTGCCACCGCCGGAACTCGCTCTCGCGGCCGACTCGGGGCTGCTGAGTGATAACCACCGTCGCCGCGGCGGGCCTCGGCGACGGTGCCTTCGAGGCCGTCATGTCAGTACGGGTGCTTATCGGCCTTTTCGGCCCAGGTCTTGTACGCTTCAGCGCCCAGATCCCTGCGGAACTGTTCGATTTTCACGGACCGCTCGGGCAGGGGCCTGGTGAAGTCCTCGTATTGATACGCGTCGTCGAAGCCGATTTCGCTGGTGTCGGCCAGGTCGCTCGCGAAATGCACTGCGTCCAGACGTGCCCAATAGATTGCGCTCATACACATGGGACATGGTGCGCCGCTGATGAATATTTCCATCCCCATCAACATTTTCGCGCGTTCCGGGACCTTGTCGGGTGATCCTTCAGGTCGCGGGACCAATTCGAGCGTCGACTCGTTCTGATGCTCTTTGGAAATACTCGGGGCCTCGCCGTTGAGGACCTGGGTGGCCTTGCGGATGGTTTCTATTTCGGCGTGTGCGGTGGCATCACCGGTGAGCAGCACCCGATTCTGCCCGCGCGCGACGATCACTCCGTCCTTCGCGATCACCGCGCCGAACGGTCCACCCCAATCGTTGTCGACAGACTCTTTCGCCAGCCTGCATGCTTCTTCCATGAGTTCATCCGGTGTCATAGGTATTGCACCTCGAATTGTGGTTCGGACGCACTTGACAGGCACACGGCATATTCTCCCGGCGCCACACCTGACGGCTTTTCGATGCCGTCGCGGCCCGACCGCACACGCAATTCAGCCTCTGCCGCATATCGAATCTACCTCCGGCCCGACCGCTGCGGAACAGCGTGCGCAATGGCGACGCATTTGCCTGGTTTTGGACACCGCTCCGTGTCCTGAGGCAGGGCGCGGCCGACGGCGACCGTGCCGAGTTCGCCATGTTCGGCCGACTCACCCTTTTCGGGTGAGCCGCACACGCCGCCGCTGTGTGACTCTCGCCATCGCGGCACTGTTCTGCGATCCAGCGAACCGGCCGAACCGCAGCTCTTCCGCACGACCCACTGTCCGGCATTCACACACAAGGAGAATCCGTTGAAACTCAGAAACAGCGTCTGTGGGATCGCCTCGATCGCGGTGGTCCTGCTGATGACCGCGGCGTGTAGCTCCGATGACGACTCCTCCGCACCGGCAGCCACCACGACCACCCAGACCACCCAGACCGACGCCATGCGCAGCAGCGTCGCCGCGACGGCATCCTCGATGATGAGCACGGTGCGCGACACCGCGGAGCAAGCGGTGCAGGACGCGATCAACACGGTCTTGGCCGCCGCACCGATCACCTTCGACGCGGGTAGTTCCGATCTCAGCACGGCTGCCGTCGCGACTCTCAAAGCGGTAGCCGTCCCGTTGCGGGGCAACGACACCGAGATCCAGATCACGACCTACGCCGAGGATTCGAATACCGCCTCGGCGAAATCCCTGGCCGAGGCGCGCGGTGACAACATCGCGGCCGCCCTCGAGAGCGACGGCATCGACAAGTCGCGCATCACGGTGAAGGCCGACGCGAATCCCTCCGACCCGGAGGTCGACGCGAACGAGGCCGCGATCACCGTGGTCGACAAATAGCGGGCTGCCGCCGACCTCCCAGACACCGCCGTGACCTGCACTGATGCCGGTCACGGCGGTGCGATGCCGGGGTGGTGCCCCCGGCCGGGTAATCTTTCGCCCCATGTGGATCATCCTTGCCATCTCCGTGGTCAGCTCGGTCGCCATCGCGATCTTGTTCGCGACGGGCTTCCCCAAGGACTGAGCATGTGCCGATAGCCCGGTGCGCGGCGGGCGTCGGCGATCCGTGCCGTTCTCGTCCTGATTCGTGGCGATCGGCCTAGAGTTGACTGATTGTGCGGGGCAATGTGGCGGGGGATGGTGGGCTTGCCTTCGCGGTGCGGCGACGTCGCAAGCCCGGGGCTTTCCGGGTGTATTGGACGCTGGCGCGGGCGGGATTCAAGCGGCAGGCCCAATACAAGCTGGCGATGTTCGCCGGGCTGTTCACCAACTGTGTGTTCGGGTTCGTTCGTGCGGCGGTGATGGTCGCGGCGGTGCGTGCCGCCGGTGATTTCGGCGGGTACGACGAGGGCACCATCGGGGCCTATGTGTGGTTGTCGCAGGCGTTACTGGGCGCCACTCAGTTCATGGGACCGCAGATCGACCTGGTCGACCGGATCAAGACCGGTGACGTCGCGATCGATTTCCTGCGTCCGATCGACGTGCAACTCGGCTACCTGGCCACCGACATGGGCCGCGCCGCCTGCACGATCCTGCCGCGCGGGGTACCGAGCATCGTCATCGGCGCCGCCACCTTCGGTTTGTCGATGCCGAGTACGCCGGTGGCCTATCTGCTCGGTCTGATCAGTGTGCTGCTCGCGGTGGCTCTGTCGTTTCTGTGCCTGTTCGCGGTGGCGCTGATCGGGTTCTGGGTGGTCGAGATCCGCGGCATCCGGGTGCTGTATCAGATCGTCGGAACGTTCCTGGCCGGGCTTTTCGTCCCGGTGCACATGTTCCCCGACTGGTTGCGTGTCGTCGCCATGTCTACGCCGTTTCCCTCCATCCTGCAGGCGCCGATCGATACGCTGTCAGGGCGCGCCGCCGGGTCGGATGCCTTGATCATCGTTGCGATACAAGGCTTCTGGGTGTTGGTGATCGGACTGCTCGGCAGGGTGTTGCTGCGGGCGGGACAACGCAGGCTGGAGGTACAGGGTGGCTGAACCGGATTCCGCGCGCGTTGTTGCCGGGACCTGGTTCACTCCCTATCTCGCAGTATTGCGTTCGCGTGTGAAAGCACAGCAGGTGTACCGCCTTTCGTTCGCCACCGAGGTGTTCAGTGCCTTCCTGATCGGGCTGGTGGAGTTCGCCGAGGTGTGGGTCATCTTCCACAACGTGAAGACCCTCGGCGGCCTCGATGTGGATGCCGCGCTGCTGCTGTTCGGGCTGTCCAACACCTCCTTCGCGCTGGCCCAGGTCGCGGTCGGGCATCTGGATTCCCTGCCCTCGATGATCAGGATGGGCACCCTCGACGCGTATCACCTTCGGCCACAACCGTTGCTGTTGCAGCTGGTGACCAGTGATATCTCGTTACGCAGACTCGCGCGGGCCGCGGTCGCGGTGATCGTGCTCGGGATCGGGCTGTGGCGCAACGATATCGACTGGGGCATCGCCCCGGTTACCTTGATCGTGATCACCCTGATCAGTGGAATCGCGCTGTTCTGTGGCCTTTTCGTATGCGCGGCCGGACTACAGTTCTTCTTGATCGACGGTGCCGAGCTCACCAACAGCTTCACCTACGGCGGTTCGTTCGCCGCGATGCAGCCGGCCTCGGTGTTCCCGACACCGCTGAAACTGTTGTTCGGGTTCGCGATTCCCGTCGCGTTCACGGCATACGTGCCGACGATCGCCCTGCTCGGTTTGCCGGGCCCACCACTGTTGCCCGCGTGGTCGGCGTGGCTGACGCCACTCGCCGCGGCGTGGGTGTGGCTGCTCGCATCGGCGGCATGGCGGATCGGTACGAGGCACTATCAGGGAGGAGGGGGATAACGATGGACGAGCACGAGCACCAGGATCCGATCATCGACATCGATGACCTCACCCGGCAATTCACCGTCTATCGCAAGAACGGCAGCCGCTGGCGCCGACATCGCGACACCATCACTGCCGTCGACCGGATGAGTTTCCGGATCGAACGCGGCTCGGCGGTCGGCTATATCGGCGCCAACGGCGCGGGCAAGTCGACGACCATCAAGATGCTCACCGGCATCCTGGTGCCGACCACCGGAACCGTGCGTACCTGCGGCCTCGAGCCGGTGCGTCAGCGTAAGGAGCTCGCCTCGCGCATCGGCGTCGTGTTCGGGCAGCGTTCGCAGCTGTGGTGGGACCTGCCGCTGCACGAATCGTTCGCGATCCTGGCCGCGATCCATCGCCTCGATCCCGATATCGCCGACAAGCGGACCCACGAACTGGTGGAACAGCTGGAAATGGCCGACACCCTCGACACCCCTGTCCGCCAGCTCTCGCTCGGTCAGCGCATGCGCGCGGAAGTTGCGGCCGCACTGTTGCATTCGCCCGAGCTGGTGATTCTCGACGAGCCGACGATCGGCCTGGACGTGCTGTCCAAACAACGATTACGGGAGTTCCTGCGCGCCGAACGGATCGAGCGCGGCACCACGCTGCTGCTCACCACCCACGATATGGGCGATATCGAACGACTCTGTGATCGGGTGCTCGTCGTCGATTACGGCAGGCTGGTGTACGACGGTTCACTGGCCGGGCTCGGCGCCACCGTCGGCGCGCGCCGGGTGCTGGTGGTCGACCTGGCCGCTCCCGCACCGGATCTCGATGATCTGCCGTGTGGGGCACAGTTGCTGTCCAGCGAGGCGGGCGGCATGCGCCAGCGCCTGGCGTTCGACGCCGAGAAGACCACTGCCGCGGCTTTACTGGCGGCGGTGTCGGACCGGGCGCAGGTGCGCGATCTGTCGATCGAGGAACCCGATATCGAGGACGTGGTCCGCCGGATCTACGAGTCGACCCGCTGAATTCAGCTCGGTCCGTCCGGGTTTCCCGAGTACATGCTCACCTCGCCGCCCTCCCCCAGGAAGGCGTTGACCAGCATGATCCGCTGCGCGCGCAGTTCCTCGTCGTCGGGGGCTCCGGTGGTGATCGAAATCTGCGGGATGGCAGCCCAGTTCACGACGTAGCGCTCGGGGGGGCCGTCGTCGTCGGACAGGCGCGCGAGCCGGAACACCGACACCGCACGGCGTTCCATGAGGCCGCGCACGACATCGGCGATGCGCTCTGGGTCCTCCAGGGCGAACAGGAACCCGAAGGTCAGCTCGGGCGATGAGACGTAAGCGGGCACAATTATCGAGGTTAGTGCATTCGGCGCCGAAATGATTGCCGGAAATGTGCCACCGCGGTTACCCGGGAGTGCTCGTGGGGAGACCCGGCCGTAATTTTGGATAACAATTTCTGCCGACCACCGGGTTTGTCCACCACACTATTGCGCGTCGGCGCCGAATCGCGCTTTCCTGAAAGGGTCCCGATTTCCCCCGGGCCGTCTTCTCTACCCGCAGCGTCGCGGACTCTTGTCGACGTCCGGGCGGGGCTACGCCGGTGCCGGGGAGTGCACCCCCACACCCATCCTCCTCGGCTCTGGCGTATCCATGCACAACAGTGTTATCAGGGGGCGTGCCCATGCCGATCGATCACGGCCACCGTTTGGATGCCGCACAGCTGCCGACTCCTTCAGCGCTGTTGCGGGCCTTTCTGGAAACCGACCACCCCGACCCGGCACCGCACCGGGTTCTCGACGCCGCCCGCGGGCTCGCGAGCTGCCACGATCGCCGGCGCAGAGTGCTGGAGCAGGCACGCGACCCCGCCGCCTCGAGCAGCACCGGGGCGGCGTGCGCGCGCCTGGTCGACGACATCGACAACGACCGGGGTGCGCTGATCGCCCGCATCGACGGCTGGGTCGCCGCCCATGTGGAACACCGCGACGGCGCCTCGCTGCACACCGAGACCCTCGGCGCGGTGATCGACCGGATGGCGGCGAAATGGATCGCCGCCCAGCAGGCCATCGCAGGACCGGCCCCAACGACGACGACACCACGGCAGCGGGAGGCTCGCACCCATCTGCAGTGGTGTCGTCTTGCCGAATTGACCGACGGCTACCGGGATCTGATCACCGATGTCACCGAACACCGCAGGCGGTTGCCGGTGTGGTGAATGGTCAGGCCTTGTCGCCCGGCTCGGCGAACACGGGCGCCGAATCGAGATCGCCGTCGGTCGCGGTGTCGAGGTCGACCGGGTCGGTCTCGACATCGCGCGCCTTCGCGAACTCCGCCTCGGCCCGGTCCTGCGCCGCGTCGCGACGAGCGGCAGCCGCGGCTTCTCGCATCTCGATCGCGTCGGTGACGAACTCACCGATCTCCCGAGCGACCTCGGCGACCGTTCCGGTGATCAGAGTCGCGATCTTGCCGACCCGCTGGGCACCGGAGGACGTCAGTTCCTGGACCAGATCTTTATTGCTTTCGAATTTGCCGACCATTTACACGCCCACTTCGGTTGCCTTCCGATTACGCATAACGATAACACCGGGCTTGGGCGCCCTCTTCACGAAACGATCGGGCAGCGCGAGCTGGAAGATCTTGCCCCAGACCGAACCGATCTGCTTGGAGAAACGACCGGTGTTGTAGGGCAGGCCGTACTTCTCGGCCAGCGCCTTCACCTCGGGCGCGATCTCCGGGTACCGGTTCGCCGGGATATCGGGGAACAGGTGGTGCTCGATCTGGTGCGACAGGTTGCCCGACATGATGTGGAACAGCCGCGAGCCGTTGATGTTGGCCGAGCCGAGCATCTGGCGCACGTACCACTCACCGCGGGTCTCGACCTCGGTCTCCTCCTTGGAGAACGTCTGCACGCCCGAGGGGAAGTGACCACAGAAGATGATCGAGTAGGTCCACACATTGCGCACCAGGTTCGCGGCCGCGTTGCCTGCCAGCGTGTGCAGGAACAGCGGGCCGGTGAGCGCCGGGAACATCACGTAGTCCTTGAGGACCTGCTTGCCCGCCTTCTTGCCCTGCCCCTTGAGCAGCGGCTTGAGGTCGGACCACTTGCGCTTGCCCTTGATGATGTTGTCGGCTTCGAGGTCGTGCAGCATCACGCCCCACTCGAAGAACGTCATCAGCAGGAAGGCGTAGAGCGGGTTGCCCAGGTAGTAGGGGTTCCACTTCTGCGCCTCGTCGATCCGCAGGATGCCGTAACCGATGTCGCGGTCCATGTCGACGATGTTGGTGTAGGTGTGGTGCATGTAGTTGTGCGAGTGCTTCCACTGGTCGGCCGGGCAGACCGTGTCCCAGTCGAATTCGCGGGAGTTGATGCCGCGCTCACGCATCCAGTCGTACTGGCCGTGCATGACGTTGTGGCCGATCTCCATGTTGTCGAGGATCTTCGACACACCGAGGGCGGCGACGCCGGCCAGCCAGAACGGCGGCAGGAAGCCCAGGTACATCAGGCCGCGGCCGGCGATCTCGAAGCCGCGCTGGGTCTTGATGATGTTGTAGATGTAGTCGCGGTCGCGTTCGCCGAGATCGTCGACGACGCGGGCGCGGATCGCGTCGAGCGCGGCGCCGAGTTCTTCGACCTGCTCCGGGCTCAGGATGACCGGACCGTCTTTGCCTTCGGTGAGGATCGTCATGGCTGTATCTCCCCTTGCTGGTATTTCGGTGTCGTTCTACAGTGCGATGTCGACGTCGCCGACAGCTGTGTTGATGCAGACCTGGATCTGCTTGTCGGGCTCGGCGTCGAGTTCGCCGGTGCGGATGTTGCGGGTGCAGCCGGAGACCTTGGTCGCGGTGCAGGAGAAGCAGATCCCCATGCGGCAGCCGTATTCCGGGGTCAGGCCGGACGCTTCGGCCTGCTCGAGCAGCGTTGCTCCGGTGTTGTCGGCGGCGACGTCGCTGCCGGAGAAGGTGACGGTGCCGGTGGCCTCCGACGGATCCGACGGGACCGTGGTGAGCGTGAATTCCTCACTGAGCACCCGGTCTTGCAGACCCTCGGCCTCGAAGATCGTGTGCACCGCGCGCATCAGCGGCGGCGGCCCGCATACGAAGGTCTGCGCGTCGGCGAACCAGGGTGCCACCCGCTCGAGCTCGTCGTAGTCGAAGAATCCACTGCCGGTGGAGGTTTCACCGTCGATCACCGTGCCCGGCTCGACCGGGTAGCGGTATTCGATGCGGAAGTTGGCGCGACGCTGCGCGATCGAGGACAGCTCGGCCCTATGCGGCACCATCTCGGGCTGACGGGCGTAGTGCAGGAAGGTGACCTGCCCGGTGTATCCCTCGGCGTCGAGGGTCCGCAACATCGACAGTACCGGCGTGATCCCGCTGCCACCGCTGACCAGCAGTACCTTGTCGGGCCGACGCTCGGGCAGGTGGAACACACCGGAGGCGGGCGCCAGGTCGACGACCATGCCCGGTTTCGCGTTGGCGTGCAGGTAGTTCGAGACGAGCCCGCCCGGGTGCGCCTTGACGGTGAGCTGCAGGTAGCGCTCGCCACGACTCTCCGGGTCGATCGGCGAGTAGCAGCGGGTGTGGCGCACGCCGTTGATCGAGACGCCGATCTGCACGTACTGACCGGCGGCGTGGCCGCGCCACTGCCGCGAGGCGCGCAGGGTGAGCGTCACCGAGCCGGGCACCGCGTGGGAGACATGAGTGACCTCGGCGCGCAGCTCCCGAGCGGTGAGCCCGGGGCGGACGAGCTCCAGGTACCGGTCCAGCGGGTGCGGCGTCGTCAACGTCTGCACCAGATCGATCAGTCCCACCATGTCGTGTTGCCCCTTATTGCGAAGTACGGAGAAGTCCTGCGACGTGCGCTTCAAATTTCAGTGCACGTCTGTACACTCACCAGTGTGCCCGATGACCCCGGGCCACTGTCAACCGGCAATAATGTGAGGCGGACAACATCATGACGAAGGCCGCTATGGTGAACGGATGTATGCTCACCGATGTGACTGAGCAGGCAGGAACCCGCAACGAGCGCAAAGCGCATACCCGGGCAGCCCTCCTCGACGGCACCCTGGCCTTGGCCTCGGAGCGCGGATTCGCGGCATTGAGCCTGCGTGAGATCGCCCGTTCGGCCGGCATCGTGCCCACCGCCTTCTACCGCCACTTCGCCTCGCTCGACGACCTCGGCGCGACCATTGTCGACGAGGGCGTCACCGCGCTGCGGCTGGCATTGCGCGAGGTCAGGCGGAAACCGGACGCGCATCTGGCCGATACGGTCCGCTTCGTCTTCGAGCAGGTTCGCGCCAGACGCGCCCTGTTCGGTTTCCTCATTCGCGAGCGTCACGGCGGGCCTGCTCCGCTGCGTCAGGCGATCGCGATGGAGATGCAGCTCATCGTGCGCGAGATCGTCGCCGATCTGTCGCGCCTGCGTGCACTGGATTCGTGGAGCACCACCGAGCTGGAGATCGCCGCGGATCTACTGGTCACCACCGTGACCGACGGTATCGCTGCGTTCGTCGCGTCCACCCCCCGTGAGGAATCGGCGATCGTGGAGCGCACCGTGATGCAGATGCGCCTGATCGCGTTGGGCATCGCGGGCTGGGTACCCAAAAACGCGGACTGAACTCAGAGTACGGGCGTACACACAATTCGAGGGGCGCCCCACCGGTGAGGTGTCACATATCGGCGGATACCGCGCGCGAGGGCGCACGCACCGGGAGCAGCACCAGCAGACCCGCCGCCAGCACGACCAGAAGTCCGGCGATGCCGGCGCGGTCGCTGTGGAAGGTCGAGACGAACACCCCGAACAGGGCGGGCGCCAGGAACGACACCGCCCGGCCGGTCGTGGTGTACAGACCGAACAGCTGACCCTCCCGTCCCGGCGGTGCCAGTCGCGCCAGGAACGAACGGGCCGAGGCCTGCGCGGGACCGACGAACACCGTGAGCGCGAGCCCGAAGATCCAGAACATCGTCGAGCCCGACACCATCAGCAGCGCGAGACCGCACCCGAGCATCCCGACCAGTGACGCCACGATCACCCGCTTGGGCCCGATCCGGTCGTCGAACCGCCCGGCCACGACCGCGGCCGCCCCCGCGACGACGTTCGCGGCGATCCCGAACAGCAGCACATCGGCGTCGGCGAACCCGTACACCGTCACCGCGAGCACCCCGCCGAAGGTGAACACGCCTGCCAAACCGTCGCGGAACACCGCGCTGGCCAGCAGGAAGTACACCGTGTGCCGATCCTGACCCCACAGCTCCCGCACGTCCCGGGCGAGCACCCGGTAGGAACCGAGGAAGCCGACCTTCGCGGCGCCGGGGTCGGCGCCGGTGCGCGGCATCTCGGGGACCGCGAACAGCACCGGCAGCGCGAACACCGTGAACCACACCGCCGCGAGCACGATGACGAGCCGGACATTGAGGCCCTGATCGGTGGGCATCGCGAGCAGTCCGCGGGTGTCGCCGTCCCCGGCCAGGAACCCCGCGTAGCAGATCAGCAGCAGCACGATGCCACCGAAATAGCCCATCGCCCAGCCGAATCCGGAGACCCGCCCCACCGTGGCAGGTGTCGACACCTGCCGCATCATCGCGTTGTAGGGAACGCCGGCGAGTTCGAAGGTGGCCGAGGCGAACGCGAGCAGTGCCAGGCCGAGCCAGAGATCGTGATAGTCGTCGCGGACGAAGAACATCAGCGACATCGCGCCGACCGTGAGCGCCGTCAAGGTCGCCAAGGCCCGTTTACGGGAACCGACCGCGTCGAAGTACTGCCCACAGACCGGCGCGGTCAGCGCGACGATCAGCCCCGCTCCCGCCAGCGCCCAGCCCAGCCACGCACTCGCCGGGGTCGACCCCGGCAGATCATCGCCCACCTTGTCGGTGAGATACACCGCGAAGACGAAGGTCAGCGTCACGGCCTGGAACGCCGACGATCCCCAGTCCCAGAGTCCCCACGCCAGCACCTGCCCGCGTCCGGCCGCCTCGCCGACGGTTTCGGCCGCGTTCACCTCGGTCATAAGCCGAAGAGTAACGGCGAACCGGCACCCACGCCGTCTATTACATCCGCGCCGTCAGTTCATATGAACCTGGTTGCATAGTACCCAGCGTTCCGGATACTCTCGTGCCATGGCACTGGAGCACGCGCTACTGGTCTCGCTCACCGAGCGGGCCGGGTCGGGGTATGAGCTCGCTCGCCGATTCGACAAGTCGATCGGCTACTTCTGGAGTGCCACCCACCAGCAGATCTACCGGGTGCTCAAGCGGATGGAGTCCTCCGGCTGGGTCACCGTCGAATCGGTGAACCAGCAGGGCAAACCTGACAAGAAGGTGTACTCGGTGGCTCCGGCCGGTCAGGCCGAGATCGCCCGCTGGCTCGCCGAGCCCACCGATGCCACCCCCGCCCGCGACGAACTGGGCGTGAAGATCCGCGCCGCCGCGTACGGCGACATCGATGCCGTCTGCGCCGAGGTGGAGCGCCATCGCGGCCAGCACGCCCAGCGCCTCGACGAGTACCGCCTCAGCGAAAAGAAATTCTTCCCGGTGCCGGACCAGCTCTCCGGCACCGCTCTGCACCAGTATCTGGTGCTTCGCGCGGGCATCCGCGCGGAGACCGGCTACCTCGAATGGTGCGACGAAGTACTGCAGGCCCTGCGACCGCGAAAAGGTGACGACCGCCCATGACTGCCTATCCCCATCTGTTCGAGCCACTCGACCTCGGCCACACCACGCTGCGCAACCGCGTGGTCATGGGCTCCATGCATACCGGTCTCGAGGACCGTGCCTGGGACACCAACAAACTGGCCGCCTACTTCGCCGAGCGTGCCCGCGGCGGTGTCGGCCTGATCATCACCGGCGGCTACGCCCCCAACCGCACCGGCTGGTTGCTGCCGCTCGGCGGCAAGCTCACCAACAAGACCGAGGCATATCGGCATCGCACGATCACCAAGGCGGTGCACGCCGAGGGCGGCAAGATCGCCATCCAGATCCTGCACGCGGGGCGCTATTCCTACATGCCGACCAGCGTTTCGGCATCGGCGATCAAGTCCGCGATCAACCCGTTCAAGCCGCGGGCGCTGTCGTCGAAGGGCGTGGAGCGCACCATCGACGATTACGCGCGCTGCGCGGGCCTGGCCAAGTTCGCGGGGTACGACGGCTGCGAGATCATGGGCGGTGAGGGCTATTTCCTCAACCAGTTCCTCGCACCGCGGGTGAACAAGCGCACCGACAAATGGGGAGGCACCCCGGAGAACCGGCGTCGGCTGCCCGTCGAGATCGCCCGCCGCATCCGCGCCGAGGTGGGCCCCGATTTCATCATCGTGTTCCGGTTGTCGATGGCCGAGCTCGTGGAGAAGGGCCAGACCTTCGACGAAATCGTCGCCCTGGCACAGGAATTGGAGGCTGTCGGCGTCGACATCCTCAACACCGACATCGGCTGGCACGAGGCGCGGGTGCCCACCATCGTCACCTCGGTGCCGCGCGCGGCGTTCGTGGAGTTCACCGCCAAGATCGCGCGCAAGGTGAACATCCCGGTCTGCGCCTCGAACCGGATCAACATGCCCGAGATCGCCGAGGAGATCCTGACCCGCGGTGACGCGGCGCTGATCTCCATGGCCCGCCCGCTGCTGGCCGACGCCGAATGGGCCAACAAGGCCGAGCAGGATCGGGCCGACGAGATCAACACCTGCATCGCCTGCAACCAGGCCTGCCTCGACCACGCCTTCGGCAACAAGAAGGTGTCGTGCCTGGTCAACCCGCGTGCGGGCAGCGAGACCACGTTGAACTTGCTACCGACTCGGCGCGCCAAGCGAATCGCCGTCGTCGGCGCGGGCCCGGCCGGGCTGTCGGCCGCGGTGAGTCTGGCCGAGCGCGGCCACCGCGTCGACCTGTTCGAATCCGACGACAAGATCGGTGGCCAGTTCGACATCGCCCGCCGCATCCCCGGCAAGGAGGAGTTCGACGAGTCGATCCGCTACTTCCGCCGCAAGATCGACGTCACCGGCGTCACCCTGCATCTCCAAAAGCGGGTCACGGCTGAGGAATTGATCGCGGGCAAGTACGACTCGGTGATCCTGGCGACCGGTGTGCGTCCGCGCATCCCCAACATCCCCGGGATCGATCACCCGATGGTGCTCTCCTACGCCGAACTGGTGAAGGAGGAGAAGCCGGTCGGCAAGAAGGTCGCCGTGATCGGCGCGGGCGGCATCGGCTACGACGTGAGCGAATACCTCACCGTCGAAGGACATCCCACGCTCAAGCTCGACGAGTGGAAAGAGGAGTGGGGCGTCGATTCCGAGAACGAGCAGGCGCCCGGCCAGCTCAAGGAGCCCAAGCCCTCCCCCGCGGCGCGCGACGTGGTGCTGTTGCAGCGCAAGTCGACCCCGTTCGGCAAGGACCTCGGCAAGACCTCCGGGTGGGTGCACCGCGCGGCCCTCAAGGCCAAGGGTGTCGAGCAGGTCGGCGGCGTGAACTACGACCGCATCGACGACGCGGGCCTGCACATCAGCTTCGGCGAGAAGCACGAGAACCCGCGCGTGATCGAGGTCGACAACGTGATCGTCTGCGCCGGACAGGAATCCGTGCGCGAACTCGAAGAGCCGCTGCGCGCCGCGGGTGTCGACCTGCACCTCATCGGCGGCGCCGACCTGGCCGCCGAACTGGATGCCAAGCGCGCGATCAACCAGGGCACCCGCCTGGCGGCTGCGTTGTAGGAGCGCTGGCGCGCTCGAGCGCGGCCCCTGAGGGCCGCGAGTTAGCCACCGTTGCTGGCGGCTGCGCCGCGGACGCAACGACGGCTAACTCGCGGCCGGGCCGCTACGCCGCTGCGCGGCGGACCCTCCTCGGGGTCGGGTCGTGGGGGTTGGGGGTTGGGGGTGCGGTCATGGCGGCTGACTTCGTTTTGCAGGCCGTGTAGTGGGGGTCAGCAGCCTTCCGGCACAGTAGGATTCGACGGGTGGCGATCCCTAATCAGCCGATCGGCGAAACGGTCGAGCACCCGCAGGCTAACCTGATCCTTGTGCTCGGGCTGCTCAGCCCGTTCTGCTGTGGGATCTTCGGGCCGATCGCGTGGGTGCTCGGCAAGCGGGCACTCAACGACATCGACGCGTCCTACGGTGCGCTCAGCGGCCGGTCTCAGGTGTTGATCGGCTATATCGCGGGCATCTTCGGCACCATCTGCATGCTGCTGTTCGCGATGCTGTACCTGGCCGGGTCCTGCAACGGGAACTTCTGAGGCTCAGTCCAGGCTCGGGCGCACGCCGGGCGCGTCCCAGGCGGGCCATTCGCCGCTGACGCTGCCGGTCCAGTTCGGCGGGCGGCGCTCCTTGAACGCCACCATCGCCTCGCCACCGTCGACACTCTTGGCAACCTGCGCGTTGAGCTCGGATTCGAGCTGCCCGACCACCGCGGGCGTCATGCCGAGGCTCTCCCAGATGAGCCGCTTGGTGAGCGCGACCGGCAGGGGAGCGGTCCCGGTGGCGATGTCGTGGGCCACCGCCATCGCGGTCATGAGCACCTCGTCGGCGGGCAGTGCGGCATTGGCCAGTCCGAGTGACTTGGCTTCGTCACCGTCGAAGGTGCGCCCGGTGAGCATGATGTCGGCGGCGTTGGCCAGGCCGGCCAGGCGCGGCACCGTCCAGTGCGCGAACCCGTCGGCGAGCACCCCGCGACGCACCTGGTTCAGCCCGTATACCGCGTCGCGAGCGAAATAGCGCAGGTCGCACTGCAGTGCGAGCGCCAGCCCGATACCGACCGCATGCCCGTTCACCGCGGCGATCACCGGTTTACGGACCTGCCAGGGGGGCGGATCGAGCGTGGCGCTCACGTCGCCACCGCGCGCGGCCAGGTCGGCGCCGGCGCAGAACGCAGGCGGGGTGCCGGTGATCACGACGGCGCGGATCGCGTCCTCGGTATCGCACCGGCGAAGGGCGGCGCTCAGCTCGGCCGCCATCGTCGGGGTGACGGCGTTCTGCTTGGCTGGCCGGTTGAGCGTCAGTAGCGCGACGCCGCCTTCGACATCGACGAGCAATTCCGAACTCATGGGATGGAATCGTACTAGCGACCGGCCAGCAAGTGTCTGCCGATCGCGTACTTGTGCACTTCCGTCGGCCCATCGTAAAGACGGAACGCGCGCATGTCCCGGAACAACATCTCCACCACCGTCTCGTCGCTGATCCCGATCCCGCCGAGCACCTGCACACAGCGATCGGTGACCTTGAACAGCTCCTCGGACACATACGACTTGGCCATCGACGATTCGTGTCTGGCCTGCTGTCCCTGATCCATCAGCCAGCAGGCGTGCCAAATCGTCAGCCTGCACTGGTGCAGCGCCACCTCGTTGTCGGCGAGCATGAACGACACGCCCTCGTGTTCGCCGATCGGCTTGCCGAACGCGGTGCGCGTACGCGCGTAGTCCAGCGCGATGGACTGGGCGCGGGCCGCCGCGCCGAGCCAGCGCATGCAGTGTGTGAGCCGAGCGGGGGCGAGCCGTAATTGCGCGTACCGCAGGGCTTGTCCGGTGCGACCGAGCACGGCCGTCGGCGGCAGTGTGAGATTGTCGAACCGGACGACCGCGTGCCCGCCGACGTAGTTGCGGTCCATCGTGTTCATGATCCGCTCGATCACGATGCCCGGCGCGTCACCGTCGGCGAGGAACAGGGTCGGCCCGGCGGGCAGGTGGGGGTTCTCGGCGAGCAGGGCCATGATGATCCAGGTCTTGGCGCCGTCGGCGCCGGTGATCAGCCACTTGAGGCCGTTGATCACGAAGTTCTCGCCGTCGAACACCGCCTCCGTGCTGAGCTGCCCGGGGTCCGACCCGGCCCCGCCGGGCTCGGTCATCGCGAACACCGAGCGCTGTTCACCACGAATCACCGGCATCAGATACTGGTCGACCTGCTCCGGGTCGGCGACCTTGCCGAGCAGGAACATGTTCCCCTCGTCGGGCGCGGCGCAGTTCATGGCGACCGGTCCGAGCGTGGACCACCCCGCCGCCTCGTACACCAGCGCCTGCTCGACGTGGCTGAGTCCGAGCCCGCCGTATTCCACCGGCGCCTGCACGGTCAGCAGCTTCTCGGCGCGGGCCAGTTCGACGAGTTCGGCCCGCAGGTCGTCGTTGGGGCCGTGCGCGGTGAGCCGGGGATCGCGCTCGAACGGCACGATCTGCTCGACGACGAAGGCGCGAACCCGATCTCGCAGTGCGGCCAGATCATCCGGAACGGTGAAGTCGATCATGCTGGCCATTCTGCGCGCCGACCTCCGTGGTTCGCGGCCGTTCGGGCATCGGAGCGGGATCCGGCGCGGGTTCAGCGCGCGTGCGCGAGTTGCCGATTGCGATGTCCGACGACCCGGCACACCAGGTAGATGCCGAACGAGATCGCGGTGACGAAGGTCGACACCGGAACACCGGGGGCGAGCGACAGCAGCAGCCCGCCGACCGCGGCGACCTCGGCGAAGATCACCGACAGTACGGTCGCCCGCATCGGGCTCGAGGTCACCTGCGCGGCCGCGGCGGCCGGGGTGATCAGCAAGGCGAGCACCAGCAGTGCGCCGACGATCTGCACGCCGAACGCGGCGGTGATGCCGAGCAGTACCGCGAACACCACCGACAGCGCCCGCACCGGCACCCCGCGCGCGATCGCGACCTCGGGATCGGAGCTGGCGAACAACAGCGGCCGATACACCACGGCCAGCACGGCGAGCACGCCCGCGGTGCAGGTGACCAGCAGTGCGAGCCCGTCGTAGCCGACCCCGGCGACCTGCCCGGTGAGCAGGGAGAACTTCGACCCGGCCCGCTCCGGCGCCAGCCACAGGAACAGCACCGACAACCCGAGCCCGAACGACAGCACCACCGCGATCACCGAATCACGTTCGCGCGCACGAGAACCCAGCCACCCGAACAGCACGGCCGCGACCACCGAACCGGCGATCGCCCCGAATCCGACCCCGACCCCGACGAGCAGCGCCGCCGACGCGCCGGTGAGCGAGAGCTCGCTGGTGCCGTGCACGGCGAACGACATCTGCCGGGCGACGATCAGCGGTCCGATCAAGCCGGCCAGCAACCCGAGCAGGGCACTCGCCAACAGCGCCTGCTGCACGAAGTCGTAACCCAGCAGGTTCGCGGTGGTGGTGAAGTCGAACATCTGCTGGAACACCTTGGTGAGCTTTTCCATCAGGCGGTACCGCCGAGGGCGTCCATATCGTCGCCGGTTCCGACGACCACCAGGCGGCCGCGTACCCGCAGCACCTCGACCTCGGTGCGGTAGAGCTCCGACAGCGTCTGCGAGGTCATCACCTCATCGGGCGTACCGATCCGGAAGCCACCGTCCACCAGGTACAGCACCCGGTCCACCAGCGGCAGGATCGGGTTGATCTCGTGGGTCACGAACAGCACCGCGGTGTCGTGTTCGCGGCGGCGCCGGTCGACCAGCTCGGCGACCAGGCGCTGGTTCGCCATATCCAGGCTCAGCAGCGGTTCGTCGCACAGCAGTACCGACGGGTCGCCGACGAGGGCCTGCGCGACCCGCAACCGCTGCTGCTCCCCACCGGACATCGTCTCCAGCGACGCGTGCGCGAACGACCCGGCGCCCACCGCGGCGATGGCGCGCTCGACCTTCGCTGCCCGGCTGCGGCGACCGCGCCATCCGAGCCCCCACCGATGCCCGTCCACGCCGAGGCCGACCAGGTCGACGCCGCGCAGCTGCACGCCCGCGTCGATGGTCTTCTGCTGCGGGATGTAGCCGATGCCCGGATTGCCCACCCCGGCTCGCCTGCCTGCGATCTCTGCGCTGCCCGAGCTCAGGTCGAGGGTGCCGAGCAGGGCGCGCAGCAGCGAGGTCTTGCCCGAGCCGTTGGGTCCGAGGACGGCGATGAACTCACCCGGCCGCACGTCGAGGTCGAGGTCGCGCCAGAGGGTGCGGTCGCCGAAGGCCATGGTGGCCCCGCGCAGCCGGATCGCCGCGTCGGCGGTCTCGATGTCCGGTGCGGCGGTGGTGTCCGACAGTGCGGTTGCCTCGGTCATGGGGGTCCTCAGCGCAGGGCCGCGGCGAGCGCCTTGGCGTTGGCGGTCTGCCACTGGATGTAATCCATTCCGGCAGGCAGGGTTTCGGTGACCTCGACCACGGCGATGCCCGCGGACTGCGCGGTGGCCCGCAGGTCCTGGGTGATCTTGTCCTCGGTCTGAGTGTTGTAGATCAGTGCCTTGACCTGCTTGGCGGTGATCAGGTCGCGGGTGGCGGCGACGGCGGCCGGGGCCGGGTCGGTCTCCTGCTCGATCGCTTCCTGGAACTCGTGCGGGGTCTTGTCCTGCGCGGTCGCGGCCGTGAGCAGGTAGTGCGCGAGCGGCTCGGACTGGGCGACCGGCGCGTTCGGTGTCTGGGTGGCGATGGTGCCGGTGATGGTGCTGACGCCGATCAGCTGATTCTTGAAGGCGACCGCGCGCTCGGTGTAGGCATCGGCGTGCGCGGCGTCGACCTGGCCGAGCTGGGCCGCGATCCGATCGGCGACGGCGGCGACGGTGCTCACGTCGTACCAGACGTGCTCGTTGTCGTCGTTCTTGTCCGCGCGCTGCTCGAACGCGTCGACGGTCCGCTTGTCCTTGCCCGAGATGGCCTTCTCGATGAACTCGTCGTAGTGCCCACCGTTGAACACGACGAGATCCGCGTCACTGATCTTGGCGGTGTCGGTGGCCGAGGTCTCGAACGAATGCGGATCGGCGGCGGGGTCGCTGATGATCGAGGTCACCTGGGCATCCGGCCCGGCAACGGCAGAGGCCACCGAACCCCACACATTGGTGGAGGCGACGATCTGGGGGGTATCGGAATCGCTGGAGCTGGTACCGCAGGCGCTGAGGACGACCACGGCCGCCACCCCCGCCGTGAGACCGGCGAACAAGCGGGCGAATCGAGGGTTCACGCGGCACTCCTGGCGAGCAAGCTCTAGATCGTAATGGAAATCGTTACCGTTTTAGATTAGCAGCTACGAATACCCAGTACGAACCGCATCGAAAAGCCGGGCTCGAAATTCGAACCCGGCTTGTCGAGCGTTGTCAGACCAGGGCGTTGACCGGCTGGCTGAGCAACTGGGCGCACCGGAGCAGGCCCAGGTGGCTGTACGCCTGGGGGTGGTTACCGAGGGAACGCTCGGCGACCGGGTCGTATTCCTCGCTGAGCAGGCCGGTGGGTCCCGCGGCGGCGACCAGCTGGGCGAACAGGGCCTCGGCGTCGGAGCGCCTGCCGATCAGCAGGTACGCCTCCACCAGCCAGGCGGCACACAAGTGGAAGCCACCCTCGCCGCCGGGCAGCCCGTCGTCGTGGTGGTACCGGTACACCGTGGCGCCGCTGCGCAGTTCGGCCTCGGTGGCCACCACCGTCGCGGCGAAGCGCGGGTCGGCGGGATCGATCAGGCCGCTCAGGCCGATGTGCAGGGTGGCCGCGTCCAGGTCGGTGCCGTCGTAGGCGGCGGTGTAGGACTGGACCTCGTCGTTCCAGCCCTTCGCCTTCACCTCGTCGGCGATCGTGTCGCGCAAGCTCACCCAGTCGGGATCGGCGGGGCGGTCGAAGCGATCCGCCAGGGTCAGGGCGCGGTCGATGGTGAGCCAGCCCATCACCTTCGAGTACACGTGGTGGCGCGGGTTGCCGCGGATCTCCCAGATGCCGTGGTCGGGTTCGGTCCAGCGGCGCTGCACCGCCGACACCATCGCGTGCACCAGTTCCCAGTCGGCATCCGGCAGGGCCTTGGCCGGTGCGGTGATGCCCTGGCGCTCGCGTTCGTGTGACATCGAGGTGATCAGGTCGACGATCGGCCCGAACACGTCGAGCTGCACCTGCATGTTGGCCGCGTTGCCCACTCGCACCGGCCGCGATCCGGCATAACCGGGCAGCGCGTCGATCACGGCCTCGGGCGGCAGGGTCTCGCCGTAGATCGTGTACAGCGGGTGCAGGCGCTCCGGTCCCGGCAGGGTGTCGAGCACCTTGTGTACCCAGCCGAGGAACTCCTCGGCCTCGGTCAGCGAGCCCAGGGTCACCAGTGCCTGCGCGGTCAGCGACGCGTCACGCAGCCAGCAGTAGCGGTAGTCCCAGTTGCGCACGCCGCCGATGTCCTCGGGCAGCGAGGTGGTGGCCGCGGCCAGGATCGAGCCCGACGGGCGATGGACCAGCCCGCGCAGGGTGAGCGCCGAACGCTTCATCAGATCCGGCTTGAGCGGCGGCAGCAGCAATTCCGAGGCCCACTGCGACCAGTACTGCTCGGCGAGCTGGCGGCGCTGCGGCTCGGGCGTCATCGAGGGCGCGAGATCCGCGGTTCCGCACCGCAATTCGAGCACGACCGGCCCGAGCGAAGGGTCGACCACCGCGCGCGCCTGCTCGTTGGTGCCGTCGGACAGGATTTCCCACTCCACACCGGGGGAGCGAAGCACCATCGGATCATTGGTGCCGCTGACCTGAATTCCGCTGCGTACGATCTGCATTCGCACCGGCACCTGGCCGAACTCCGGTTGTGGCGCGAAGGTGACCACGGCCTTCGCGGCGCCGGTGATCACCCTGGTCAGATCGGTGCGATCGGGTGCCACGTCGTGCGGCAGGTAGTCGGCCACTTGCAAACTGGCCCACCGTGTTTCGACCGTCATCGTGCCGTCCACATACCGCTGCGACAGCGGCAGGCTCGGCCGCTCCGGCGCCACCGTGAAGTGTCCGGCCGCCGCGCCGCCGAGCAGATGCGCGAACACCGCCGCCGAATCCGGTTCGGGGTGGCAGAGCCAGGTGACCGTCGCGTCGGGGGTGAGCAGCGCGACCGAGCGCGGGCTGGCCAGCATGCTCAGCCGCTCGATCCGGGGGGCGCTCGCCCCGGCCAGCCAGGTGCGCCGCTCCTCGACGAGGAACGCCAGCGCGCGCGCCACCTCCTCGGTGGAGTTCACATGCAGCTTGGCGATGCTCTCGCCCTCGCCGACCTTGATGCCGACATCCGGTCCCGAGAGCACCCGGAACGCCTTCTCGTCGGTCACGTCGTCGCCGAAGAACACTGCGGCGGAAGCGCTTTCCTGATGGCGAATGGTGTCGAGCGCGGTGCCCTTGTCGGTGGGGATCACCGCGAGCTCGATCACCGCCTTGCCTTCGGTCACCTGCACGCCCACCCAGCAGGCCGGGCCTTGGCGAACGGAAGTCAGTGCGCGCCTGCCGATTTCGGGGCTGGCGTTGCGCACGTGCAGCGCGGCGCTGGCCGGCTTCATCTCGACGGTCACACCCGGGTTCTCGGCGGAGATCTTCGAGAACGCGGAATTGATCTCTGTCAGTAGCTGTTTGGCGTCGTTGTCGATCGCGTGCACGAAGCCGACGTCGAACTCCGAGCCGTGACTACCGATCAGCTGCACCTCGACCGGCAGGCGCGACAGCGCCGCCAGGTCTCGGAGCGCTCTACCGGAAATCACTGCCGCAGTAGTGTTCGACAACCCCGCCAGCGCGCGTAGCGCGCTCACCGATTCCCGCTGGGGAAACGCTTTCGACGGGTCGGACACGATCGGGGCGATGGTCCCGTCGTAGTCCGAGGCAACCAAGAGCCGTGGCACGCGCGCAACCGACGCCAGTGCACGGCGGACATCCAAGGGCAGTTCCTGTGCGCTCACGCATCCAACCTAGTGATGGGAGGAGTTGATCAGGGGGCGCGAAAAACAATACTGCGTCAATTTTGCCGCGCGAGCGGCGCGGCGGGTTGTGCGCACGACCCCCGGTCGTTTGCTCGCGACCTTACGGCAAATTTCGTACCGGCGGCCCACCACCGTCTGCCGGATTCGTCGAGCTCACCGGGCACATGAGGGCGCGGCGAGGCACGCGCTCCCGGTAGATGCGCTGTTTCGCATATGCGGCGTCGGCTATGCATCTTCCTACTGGAAGGCGCACAGCCGACGGGTGTCAACAGCGATGGGCGATTTGTGATGTTGCGGTAGTGAGCTTTGCCGGGTTGCTGGGTTATCCGCGATCGCCCAGCAACAGGTCGACCGTGAGCTCGAGCCGTTCCGTGACATCGGTCGCGGACGCGCGCCGGGTGAGCCAGGCCACCAGGTTCGACAGCCACACATCGGAGATGACGCGGGCGATGGCGAGCTGACGGTCATCGGGTTCGCCGTCGCTCATCGCGCGGGCGAAGACCCGGTCCATCACCTTGCCCACCCGATCCACTTCCGCGGCGGCCGAGGCGTCGGCGAACATGAACGCGCGCGTCATCGCCTCGGTGAGCAAGGGGTCGCGCTGCATCATCCGGGTGATCTGGGTGAGCAGGGTGTGCATGCGCTCGGACGGGCCGTCGCCGTCGGGTAGTGGTTTGCGCTTGCCTTCGAACATCTCGAATTCCCTGGCCAGCGCCGAAACGAGCAGGTGAACCTTGGACGGGAAGTAGCGGTACAACGTGCCGACGGCCACGTCGGCGCGCTCGGCGACCGCGCGCATCTGCACGGCGTCGTAGCCGCCCTTGGAGGCGAGCGCGAGGGTCGCGTCGAGGATGCGCTTGCGCCGGTCGCGCTGTGCGCTGGAGCTGAGCTCGTCCTCGGACAGCGTCGTCACGGTGGGCGTTGGTGCGGGACTGTCCATCGTGGAAACCCTTTCGCTTCAGTGGCAATTCATCGGCCGAGCCGTGCCCGGAGCTTAGTGCGAGTGTAGGTCTCTTGACTTATACCCGGCTTAGATATTAGAACATGTTCTAGAAGTGTGAACCACGCCGGAAGGGCGGATCTTCTTGTGACCATCGCCACCACTGACGAGCACAAAGCCGTCGCGGCGTCGCTGCGGGGCTGGGCGAGCACGGTCGCGCCGATTGAAACAATGCGGACCGGCGGCTCGGCCGCCTGGCGCGGGTACTGGACCGGGCTGAGCGAGTTCGGGCTGTTCGAGGTCGCGCTACCCGAGGACAATGGCGGTCTCGGCGGCACGGTCGCCGACCTGGCGGTCATGCTCGAGCAGACCGGCGACGACCTGGTCGGCGGTCCGGTGCTGGCCACCGCGCTGGCCGGGCTGATCACCGAGGGAGCGTTCGCCGACGGCACACCGTGCGCGGTCGCGGTGCCCGGCGACGAGCAGTCCGCGAAGGCGGTCGCCACCGATACCGGCTGGAGTGTCTCCGGCACTTGGGATTTCGTCTACGGCGCCGATGAGCGGACCCGAGTTCTCGTGCCCGCCAACACCATCGACGGCACCCGTTGGCTGCTGCTGCCCGCTGAAGCGGTGACGGTGACGTCGCTGGCACACGGCGACCACACCGTGCCGCTGGCGCGGGTCAGCGCCGCCGAGGTGGCCGTACCGGCCGATCACGGCTTCGCGCCGGCGGCTGATGTCACCGATCTCTTCGTAGCGCTCGCGGTAGCGGAACTGGCGGGCATCGCCGGTTGGACCCTGCGTACTGCGGTCGAATACGCCCGTGTGCGTGAACAATTCGGCAAGCCGATCGGCAGCTTCCAGGCGATCAAGCACCTGTGCGCCTGGATGCTGTGCCGCACCGAGCTGATCCGCGCGGTCGCCGCCGACGCCGCCGCCGCGATCGACGAGGGCGGCGACGAGCTTCCGATCGCCGCGGCCGTGGCCGCCTCGGTGGCCCTCGATGCCGCCGTCGACAACGCCAAGGACGCCATCCAGGTGCTCGGCGGTATCGGCTTCACCTGGGAACACGACGCGCACTTCTACCTGCGCCGGGCGAGCTCGCTGCGCCAGCTCCTCGGTGGTTCGGCGCGCTGGCGCGCCCGGGTCGCCGAGCTCACCAGGGCCGGTCGGCGCCGCACCACCGGCGCCGAACGAGTGCTCGGTGACGCCGCCGTCGACACCGCGCTGGCGGACGAGGTCGCCGCGATCGCCGCGCTCGAACCCGCCGACCAGACGCGCGCGCTGGTGGAAGCGGGCATGGTGATGCCGCATTGGCCGCGGCCCTACGGCCGTGCCGCCGACCCGATGACCTGCCTGCAGATCGCCGAACAGCTCCGTCGCGCCGAGCTGACGACCCCCGACCTCGCCGTCGCGGGTTGGGCCGTGCCGACGCTGTTGCGCTTCGGCACCGAGGAGCAGATCGAACGCTACGTCTGGCCGACCCTGCACGGCGAGGTCATCTGGTGCCAGCTGTTCAGCGAGCCGGGCGCGGGTTCCGATCTGGCCGCCCTGCGCACCACCGCCGAGAAGGTCGACGGCGGCTGGGTGCTGCGCGGCCAGAAGGTGTGGACCTCGCTCGGCTCCACCGCGAACTGGGGCATCTGCCTGGCCCGCACCGATCCGGCCGCGGCCAAGCATCGCGGCATCAGCTACTTCCTCGTCGATATGCGCGCCGCGGGCGTGCAGGTGCGGCCGCTGGTGCAGATCACCGGCGAGGAGAAGTTCAGCGAGGTCTTCCTCGACGACGTGTTCGTGCCCGACGACTGCCTGGTCGGCGCGCTGAACAACGGCTGGAAGATCGCGCGCACCACGCTGTCGGCCGAACGGGTCGCCATGGGCGGCGGCGGTATCGGTGGGGCGCTCGAAGCCCTGCTCGACCGTTTCCCGGTCGGTGGATGGGGAACGGAACTGCGTGAGGACCGCTTCGGCGCGCTGATCACATCTTCGGTTGCTGGATCATTGCTGGAACAGCGGATCGCGGTAGCGACAATGGCGGGCGTCGACGCGGGCGCCCAAGCTGGTGTTCGCAAACTGGTCGGTGTCCGGCATCGGCAGGAGCTGGCGGAATACGCGCTGGAACTTGTCGGCCAAGAAGGTTCCCTGGACAGTGATGCTCTGAAAGAATTCCTGCTTACGCGGTGTCTCTCGATTGCGGGCGGTACCGAGCAGATCCTGTTGACCGTGGCCGCCGAACGGATTCTCGGCCTGCCGCGCGATGCGGACAGTTAGCTCGATGAGGGAGGACGCCGTGGATTTCACCCGCGACGAAAGCGCCGACGCCGTAGCCGAGGTAGTGGTAAGCCTGCTCGAACGTGAGCCGGCCAGGGATATGGCCCTGTGGCCGAGCCTGGTCGACTCCGGTCTGCTGGCCGTGCCGGTGCCGGAACGGTTCGGCGGCGACGGTATGGGACTGCTCGAGGTATCGGCCCTGCTCATGGAGCTGGCCACCGACGCCGCGGCGGTCCCGGCGCTGCCGACCTTCGGGTTCGGTGTGCTGCCGCTGCTCGGTGTGCTGTCGGACGAACTGGCCGAACGGGTACTCGCCGAGGTCGGCAAGGGCACCGTGCTCACCGCCGCGCTCAACGAACCGGGCGCGCCGTTCACCACCGCGCCCACCACCAAGGCCGTGCGCGCGGGCGACACGGTGCGGATCACCGGACGCAAGTCCGGCGTGATCTACGCCGAGCAGGCACGGTGGATTCTGGTGCCCACCGATGCCGGGGTGGCACTGGTCGATTCGGTCGCGCCGGGGCTCGAGATCATCCCGGTGGCGGGGTCGGCGGGTATCCCGGAGGCGACGCTGGTCCTCGACGACGTCGAGATCCCGGCCGACCAACTGCTCGCCGATGACGCGCTGCCCGTCCTGCACCGCCACGCACTGGCCTGTATCGGCGCGGTCGCCGACGGCCTGCTGAAGGGCGCGATCACGCTCACCGCCGAGCATGTGCGCACCAGGGAGCAGTTCGGCAGGCCGCTGGCCGAGTTCCAGGCCGTGGCGCAGCAGATCGCGGACCTGTACGTGGTCTCGCGCACGCTGCACGTGGCCGCGGAGTCGGCTTGTTGGGCACTGGCGCAGCCGGACCTCTCGCCCCAGCACCAGTACCGCATCGACGAGGACCTCGACGTGCTCGCCTACTGGGCCGCGGCCGAAGTTCCGCGCGCCATGCAGAAATGTCACCACCTGCACGGTGGACTGGGTGTGGATATCACCCACCCGATGCACCGCTACTACTCGCAGGCCAAAGACCTCGCCCGGCTCCTCGGCGGTGCGGGTCTGCGGCTCGACCTTCTGGGAGCAAGATGTTCATCGATCTGACCGCCGAACAGCGGCGGTTGCGCGAAGAATTGCGTTCCTATTTCGCCGATCTCATCAGCCCGGCCGAGGCCGCGGCGATGGCGGTGGACCGGCACGGCGACACCTACCGCGAGGTGGTGCGCCGGATGGGCCGCGACGGCTGGCTCGGTGTCGGCTGGCCCAAGGAGTTCGGCGGCCAGGGTTTCGGCCCGATGGAACAGCAGATCTTCTTCAACGAGGCTGTCCGCGCCGATGTCCCGCTGCCGCTGGTCACCCTGCTGACCGTGGGGCCGACCTTGCAAAAATACGGCACCGACGCGCAGAAGAAGAAGTTCCTGCCCGGAATCCTGTCCGGCGATATCCATTTCGCCATCGGCTACTCCGAGCCGTCGGCGGGCACCGACCTCGCCGCGCTGCGCACCACCGCGGTCCGCGACAGCGACGGTGACTGGATCGTCAACGGGCAGAAGATCTTCACCACCGGCGCACACGAGGCCGACTACGTCTGGACGGCGTGCCGTACCGGCACGGTCGAGTCCCGCCACCGCGGCATCACGATCCTGATCGTCGATACCAAGGACCCCGGCTACTCCTGGACTCCGATCATCACCTGCGACGGCGCCCACCACACCAACGCCACGTACTTCGACGACGTGCGGGTGCCCGCAGACATGTTGGTCGGCGAGGAGAACCGCGGCTGGCGGCTGATCACCACCCAGCTCAACCACGAGCGCGTCAGCCTCGGCCCGTCCGGCAAGATCGAACAGCTCTACGACCGCCTGCACGACTGGTCGGCGGAGCACGGTCTGCTCGGCGAGCCGGAAGTGCGTCGCGCACTCGGCCGGGTGCGCACCATGGTGCGGCTCAACGAGTTGCTGAACTGGCAGGTCGCCGCCGCCGACACCTCCGCGGCACAGAACGCGGTGATCGCCGACGCCTCGGCGACCAAGATCTTCTCCACCGAATCGCTGCAGGAAGCGGGCCGCGTGGTCGAGGAGATCATCGGCCGCTACGGCGACCCCGCCGAGCCCGGCACCGCCGAACTGCTCGGCTGGCTGGACCGGCGTACCAAGCAGAACCTCGTCGTCACCTTCGGTGGCGGCGTCAACGAGATCATGCGCGAACTGGTCGCCACCGCGGGCCTCGATCTGCCGCGCGTCCCCCGATGAACAAGGAGCGGCGCGTGCCGGACAGCATCACCCCCGAGGACATTCCCGAAGCACTGGCGAAATTGTCGGCGGCGGGTGAGTCCGCGCCGCGTGCCGGTCGTGACCCGGTGAACCGGCCGATGATCCACAACTGGGTCGAGGCACTGGGGGACACCAACCCGATCTACGTCGACGCCGAGGCAGCGAGGGCGGCAGGTCATCCCGGCATCGTCGCCCCGCCCGCCATGGCGCAGGTGTGGACGATGAACGGCCTGCGCGGGGTGCGCACCGCCGACGACCCACTCGGCCTGGCGACCCAGCTGCTCGACGACGCGGGTTACACCTCCGTTGTCGGCACCAACTGCGAGCAGACCTACCACCGCTACCTGACGCCGGGGGAGGAGGTGACGGTCAGCAGCAGGCTTTCGGAGTTCAAGGGCCCCAAGCGAACCGGGCTCGGCGACGGCTGGTTCCTGACCTTCACCACCACCTGGTCGGTCGGCGACGAGGTCGTCACCGAAATGCTGTTCCGCATCCTGAAATTCGTGCCGGCTTCCGCCGCTGCGACAGCGGAGCAGACGTCGGCATCGCCCGGCATCGCGCCCGCTGGTCGCGTCAGCCCGGTCATCTCGCGCGATACCGAGTTCTTCTGGGCGGGAACCGAAATCGGCGAGCTGCGCCTTCAGCGTCTGCCCGACGGCACGCTGCGCCACCCACCCGTTCCCGCGCTGTGGCAGGACAAGGCGGAGACCACCGACTACGTGGTCGCCGCGGGCACCGGCACGGTGTTCAGCTTCGTCGTGCACCACGCGCCGAAGGTGCCCGGTCGCGATCTGCCCTTCGTGGTCGCCCTGGTCGAACTCGACGAGGGTGTGCGCATGCTCGGTGAACTGCGTGGCATCGACCCCGCCGATGTCGCCATCGATCAGCCTGTCCGCGTCGCGTTCGAAAAGCTCCCCGACGGCACCGTGCTGCCGTACTGGCAGGCCGTGTGATGACCACAAAGGACGCCCCGATGACTCCCACCGTCGAACTCGCCACCCTCGCGGTGGGAACCACCCTGCCGCAGTTGGTGATCCACGCCGACCCCACGTTCGTGATCAGCACCGCCCTGGCCACCAGGGACTTCCAGGATGTGCACCACGACCGCGACAAGGCGGTCGAGCGCGGGTCGAGCGACATCTTCGTCAACATCCTCACCGACACCGGTCTGGTGCAGCGCTTCGTCACCGACTGGGCCGGTCCGCGTGCGCTGGTCAAGCGCATCGCTCTTCGTCTCGGCGTGCCGCTGTACTCCGGTGACACCCTGACCCTTTCCGGCACGGTCACCGAGATCGACGGCACCCAGGTCACCGTCGACGTGCACGGCACAGACAGCCTCGGCGAGCACATCACCGCCACGGCCGTCATCGCCCTTCCCGATCTGGAGCCGAAATGAGCACCACCTCCGCCGAATCCGCCGGCCTTTCCGGTCGCGCCGCCATCGTCGGCATCGGTGCCACCGACTTCTCCAAGGACTCCGGACGCAGCGAATTGCGGTTGGCCGCGGAGGCGGTCGGCGCGGCGCTGGCCGACGCCGGTCTCACGCCCGCCGATGTCGACGGCCTCACCACCTTCACCATGGACACCAACACCCAGGCCGCGGTGGCCAGGGCGGTCGGCATTCCGAGTCTGAAGTTCTTCAGCCACATCGGATACGGCGGCGGCGCGGCCTGCGCGACCGTGCAGCAGGCCGCGATGGCCGTGGCCACCGGGGTGGCCGATGTCGTGGTGGCCTATCGCGCGTTCAACGAACGATCCGGCGCCCGATTCGGTCAGTTCTCGCCCGCGCTGGCCGCCGCGCCCACGTCGTCGGGGATCGACGCGGGCTGGGCCTACCCGCAGGGGCTCGGCACGCCCGCCGCGCAGGTCGCGATGGTCGCCCGCCGGTACATGCACGTCACCGGCGCGACCAGTGCCGATTTCGGCGCGGTGGCGGTGGCCGACCGCAAGCACGCCGCGGTGAACCCCAACGCTTTCTTCTACGGCAAGCCGATCACCCTGGAACAGCACCAGGATTCGCGCTGGATCGCCGAACCGCTGCACCTGCTCGACTGCTGCCAGGAATCCGACGGTGGTGTCGCCATCGTGGTCACGAGCGCCGAACGCGCCCGCGACCTCCCGCAGCGTCCGGCGATCATCGCGGCCGCCGCGCAGGGCAGCGGCGCGGACCAGTACGTGATGACCAGCTACTACCGCGACGCCATGACCGGGCTGCCGGAAATGGGTCTCGTCGGCGACCAGCTGTGGGCGCAGAGCGGCCTGACCGCCGCCGACATGCAGGCCGCGATCCTCTACGACCACTTCACCCCGTTCGTCCTCATGCAGCTCGAGGAGCTCGGCTTCTGCCCCCGTGGCGAAGCCAAGAACTTCATCGCCGACGGCGCCATCGAGCTCGGCGGACGCCTTCCGCTCAACACCCACGGCGGCCAGCTCGGTGAGGCCTATATCCACGGCATGAACGGCATCGCCGAAGCGGTTCGCCAGATCCGCGGCACCTCGGTCAACCAGGTCGACGCCCTGGAACGCATCCTGGTCACCGCGGGTACCGGCGTCCCCACCTCCGGACTCGTCCTGACGTCGTAGCCTCGGCTCTCGTACGCTCGACCGGGTGACTCCCCGCCACCTGGTCGACGTGCACGTCCTGCTGATCCGCGGTGACGAGGTTCTGCTGAGCCTGCGCCGCAGCGGCGACGAGTTCGATCACCGCTGGCACCTGCCGTCGGGAAAGGTCGAAGCCGGCGAATCGGTGGCGGCGGCCGCGGTCCGTGAGGCCGCGGAGGAGGTCGGGGTCGACATCGATCCCACCGCCCTGCGGTTGTTCCACGTCGCCCACGTCACCGCCCCCGGTCGCGACGCCCGGCTCGGCCTGTTCTTCCGCGTCGAGTCGTGGCGCGGTGAGCCTTTCAATCGGGAACCCGATAAATGCTATGCATTGCAATGGTTTCCGCTGACCGAGTTGCCCGCCGACCTGATCGAGTATTCCGCGCTCGGATTGGCCGCGCTGAATTCGACCGCCACCTATTCCGAATTCGGCTGGCGGGACTGACCGCTCGTCAGGAAATCGGCCAGCGGTCGCGCGAGCTGGTCGACGGTGCCCGCTGTTCCCGCGCGCAGTCCCGCGAACCGATCGAAGACGAGTCCTTCCAGCAGTGCGAGGAAGTCGTGCGCCCACTCGCGTGGTTCGGCGGCGCCGAGGGCGCTGAACAGGTCTGTCGCGCGGTCCAGGGAGAACAGGCTGCCTGCCAGGCGGCCGTGCAGTTCTGGGTCGGACAGGACCTCGATGATCAGGGCGTGCCGCGCGATCAGCTCGCTACGGCGATGGACGAGTAGCTGATCGAGCCAGGTCGCGATGTCGTGCGCGACCTGCACGGGATCCATCGGCCGACTTGCTGATTCCGCGCGCGCGACCCGCGTCAGGTCTTCCGGGCCGGTCGATGATTCGTCCTGCGCGGCCACGAAATCCGCGCGTGAGCGGGTGGTGATCCCGTCGGCCACCGCCTCGATCAGGGCTCGTCGCGTGCGGAAGTAGTACGAAGTCGAACCCGCGGGCAGGGCCAGCTGGGTGTCCAGCGCGCGGTGGGTGAGCGCGCGGATGCCCCGGGTCGCGATGAGTTCGATGGCGCCCGCCACGATCTGTGCCCGCCGGTCTGTGGACATCGTCACCTCTCCTGGCCGTCGGCGACGCCCGTCCTCTACAACTGTAGAGGAACGAGGAGGTTCGCATGAAACCCGACACCGTGGTGCTCGATCCCGCACAGCAAGCGGCCCTACACGCGCTCGAATCACTGCTCGATCCGGTCGACGGGCACCTCGCACACGGTGGGCACCTCGCTCGACGCACTGGCCGGTTCGGCCTCCCGCGCCTCGCTGAAAGCGGCGGTCGGAGATCGGGCGCTATCGCCGCCCTGCGCGGGCGCCCGGCCGCACTCGGCAACCAGCAGGCAGATCGCCCCGGGGGCTCCGGCGACCCGAGGGCCGATCGCGGCGGCATCTACCTGCACGGCCGACCGGGCCGCGGCAAGACCATGGTGATGGACCGGTTCTTCGGCGCGGTCGAAACACGGCGCAAGCGCCGCTTCCACTTCCACAGTTTCTTCGCCGCCCTCCATACCGCCACGCACACCCTGGGTTCGATCGAACGGGCCATCGACGAACTCCTCGGCGACGCCGACCTGGTGTGCTTCGACGAATTCCACGTCACCGATATCGGCGATGCCATGCTCGTCGCCCGCATGCTCGAAGCCCTCTTCGCCGACCACCGCATCCTCGTGGTCACCTCGAACTACCGGCCCCAGGAGCTCCTGCCCAACCCGCTGTTCCACGACGCGTTCCTGCCCACCATCGAGTTGATCCTCGCCCACCTCCGCCCGGTCGCTCTCGATGGACCACTCGACTACCGCACCCGCACGTCACACCGCGACACCGGCTTCCTCGCGGGTCGCTACGTGCTCACAGTGGGTGCCGGACCCCTGACGGGTGCCGGCCCCGTCGACGTGTCCCTCGGCAACGGCCGGACCATCCGCGCCCAAGCCGCCACCGCTGCCATCACCCTCGATTTTCACGACATCTGCGCCGCCCCCACCAGTGCCGCCGACTACCTCCGACTCACCGAGCGCTACCGCCACTGGACCCTGCGCGAGGTCCCGCCGCTGCGCCAGGTCCCGCCGGACTCGTCGATGCGCCTGGTGAATCTCGTCGATGTCCTCTACGACGCCGATCTCCCGTTCACGATCCACGCTCCGGAGCCCGCGCACGACCTGACAGCGGGCGTCCCGGCGATCCCCGATCTGGCTCGCACCGCCAGCCGCCTCGGTGAGTTGCCATTAACTGGCGTGTCGGACGTTCGCACTGCTTAGCAAGCCCTTGATCGCGGGGGGACAATAAGAGGGGAGGGGTCCAAAAGCATCGATTTCCTCTCGAGCGGACCACTCGGCATGTAACTATGTGGCTGTTTTGTGCAGTCTCTGGGGTTTGGTGGTACAGCTGTGATCGGGGTGAATCAGCCCATTACGCGGGCGATCGTCGTGATCGCACTGGTCGTCGCTTCGACGATCGCGTTGCAGGGCACGCTGCCCGGCTCCGGCGCGACCTCGACCGGAGCCCCTTCTGCGCTGCTCGTCGCCGTGATGCCGGTACTGCTGCTGGTCTCGATCGTCATCCTGGTCGCGGGCGTGATCGCCAGTCAGCATCGCCTGCCGCTGGCGATGCCGGAAGCCGAACGCGAGGCCATGCCGCGCATCCAGTGGCGCAGGATGGCGCTGCTGGTCCCGGTCGCCGTCGCCGCGGTGGCGCTGATCTTCGCAGGCGGGGTCACCGCACTGTTCCTGCTGCCCGGCGCCCGCCCGATGCGCCCGGCCTCCGAGACGCTGACCGAGGGCTCCGGCCCCGTCCCCACGACCGACACCCATGCCGCGGATCCCACCACCGGACCCACCGAACTCACCGGCACCGCCCTGGTGATCGCGGCGATCCTGGCCATCGTGCTGATCGTGGTCGCGCTGGTCGGCCTGGTCGTCGTGGCTGTCGCCGCGCGTCGTGAACCGGCCCCCGTCGCGCCCGTCGAGGACGAACCGACCTCGAGCGAAGTCGACTCCCTCACGCGCGCCGCCGAAATGGGCCTCGCGGCGATGAACGCCCCGGGTCAGGACCCGCGCACCGCCATCATCGCCTGCTATGTGGCGATGGAGCGCGGTCTGTCCAGCGACCGCGCCGCCCGCCCGCTGGCCTCGGACACCCCGATGGAGGTGCTGGCCAGGGCCTTCGAAAGCGGTGTGCTGCACGATGCTTCGGCCCGCGAGCTGGTCGCGCTGTTCGAGGAGGCGCGGTTCAGCCCGCACTCGATGCTCGAATGGCAGCGCATGCGCGCCGAACAACTGCTGCGCATCGTCCTCACAGACCTGCAGCGCAGGCTGGTGACGGCATGAGCGGACCGGAGGCGGTAGCTCGCGTCACCACGCAGGCCACCGGAGCATGCCAGGAGGGCTCAGCGTGAACCGGACTTCGGTGATTGTGACGGCCGTGCTCGCGGTCGCGGTGATCGAAGTGACGCTGGTGCGTCTTGATCGTGACTCGGTGCTGCTCGCGGTCGCCGTGCCGGTGGCCGCGGCGCTCGCGATGCTGGTCTGGTCGCTGCGGCACCGCGTGATCCGCGAGGAACCGCTCACCGAGTACATCGACAACGGTCCGGCGGAGATGCTCGGTCGCTGGCACGCGCGCGCCGAGATGCTCACCGCCCGCGCCGACGGCACCCGCGCCGACTGGGACCGCCACCTGCGGCCGCTGCTCGCCAAGGAATTCGAGCTGTCCACCGGGCTGAGGGTTTCCAAGAATCGCCGGGCCACCGAGGCCGCCGGTCAGCTGCAGTTCGGACCTGAACTGTGGCGCTGGGTGGATCCGGCGAACTCCGCGTTGCGCGATCACACCGGTCGCGCACCGGGTAGAGAGGCGCTGGATGAGATCCTGCGCCGTTTGCAGACGATGTGAGGGGTTAGAGGCCACCGATGACAATGCCGTTGAACGTGACCGTCCAGCGCTCCGATGCCGTACTGCGTGAGCTGGGCCGTGTCGTGGTCGGCAAGCGAGATGAGATGCAGCTCATCATGATTGCCGTGCTGGCCGGAGGCCACGTACTCATCGAGGACCTGCCGGGCCTCGGAAAGACCCTGATCGCGCGGTCTTTCGCGGCCGCGCTCGGCCTGGACTTCACCCGCGTGCAGTTCACGCCCGATCTACTGCCCGCCGACCTGCTGGGTTCGACGATCTATGACATGGCGTCGGGCCGGTTCAACTTCCGTCGCGGTCCGGTGTTCACCAATGTGCTGCTCGCCGACGAGATCAACCGCACGCCGCCCAAGACCCAGGCCGCGCTGCTGGAGGCGATGGCCGAGGGCCAGGTGAGCATCGACGGCGAAACCTTCCTGCTCCCACAGCCGTTCGTGGTGCTGGCCACCGACAACCCGATCGAGTACGAGGGCACCTACCCGCTGCCCGAGGCCCAGCTCGACCGCTTCGCCATCCAGCTGCGTCTCGGTTACCTCTCCGAGGCCGACGAGACGCAGATGATCCGGCGCAGGCTCGAACGTGGTTCCACCGCACCGCAAGTGGGCCAGGTGGTCGACGCGCAGGGGCTGATGGAGATGCGTCAGTCGGTCGAGTTCGTCACAGTGCACCCCGACGTGGTGAGCTACGTCGTCGCGCTGGCCTCGGCCACCCGCAGCCATCCGCAGGTGGAAGTCGGCGCCAGCCCACGTGCCGAACTCGATCTGGTGCAGATGTCGCGGGCGAGGGCGCTGCTCCTCGGGCGCGACTATGTGATTCCCGAAGACGTGAAAGCCCTCGCGGTGGCGGCGATGTCGCATCGCATCACGTTGCGCCCCGAAATGTGGGTGCGTCGTATCCGTGGCGAGGACGTCATCACCGAACTACTCCGCCGGCTACCGGTGCCCCGCGCCACGAGCACATGAAGCATCGCGACGAATCCAGAACGGTCGAGGTCGACCTCCGGTGGCGGCCCGCGCCACTGGTGTTCATCCTGGCCGGTTGCGCGGCAGCGGCACTGGTCGTCGCGGTGCTGCTGGGGCAGTGGCAGCTGGTCGTCTTCGCGGCGCCGATGCTCGGTGTGCTCGCCACCGCGCCGTGGCAGCAGGCGCCGACCAGGGTCCAGGTCGACGGCAGCGGCACCGTGCGCTGTTTCGAGAACGAGGTGATCGGTTGCAACGCGGTCGCTTTCGTCGAGAGCGGGCACGCGCTGCTGCGGATGACCGCCCTGCCGGTGCCCGGCCTGGAGCTCGAGGTCGAGGAAGCCCACGATTCCGGTGGTGCGCCCGCGGGCATGCGCCTCGGGCTCTCGGCCACCCGCTGGGGCCGGTATCCGGTGCAGGTGAAGGTGTCCGCGCTGAGCCCGGCCGGTCTCGCGGTCGCGACCACCGAGCTGCCCGCGGCCAAGCTCTACGTGTATCCCATCGCCGATCCGCAGCGAATGCGCATGCCGCGCACCGAACTTCCCGACCGCATCGGCACCCACCTGACCCGCAGGCACGGCCCCGGTGTCGAATACGCCGACATCCGCGCCTACACGCCGGGCGATCAATTGCGCGCCGTCAACTGGCCGGTGAGCGCGCGGCGCGGCAGGCTCTACGTCACCCAGCGGTTCACCAACCGCTCCGCCGACGTGGTCGTCATGGTCGACACATCTTTGCAGGCGCCCGGCCCCGCCAGCGCTTCGCTGGAACTGTCGGTGCGCGGCGCCGCCCAGGTGGTGCAGTCGACCCTGCAATCCGGCGACCGCACCGCCGTGGTCTGCCTCGGTGAATCGCCCCGCTGGCTGCGCCCCGACATCGGCCGCAGACAGTTCTACCGCATCGTCGACACCGTTCTGGGCGTCGGCGACGAACACGTCGAGACCACCGGCACCCTGGCGCCGCACGCCGCCGTTCCGATCGGCGCGATCGTGGTGGCCTTCTCCACCCTGCTCGACACCCAGTTCGCGCTGGCCCTGATCGACCTGCGCAAACGCGGCCACGTGGTGGTCGCGGTCGACGTCCTGCGCGGTACACCCTTCGAGGACGGCCTCGACCCGACCATGGCCAAGATGTGGCAGCTCGAACGGGCCTCGATGTATCGGGACATGGGCACCGTCGGCGTCGACATCATCGCCTGGCCCGAAGACACCCGCCTGGACCAGGCCATGCGCCTGCTCCCCGAACATCGCCGAGCAGTACGGGTGCGCCGATGACGAGATTCCTTGCTCTGCTGGCCGGTCTGCTCCTGGTCGCCGCGGTCGCGCTGATCAATCCCCTCGCCGGGGTGCCCGCGCTGGCGCTGGTGATCGCGAGCTGGTGGTGGCGCCCGGCCTCGGTCGGCGCGGTGCTGATCACCGTCGCCGCTCTTGCTTTCGCCGATGTCGGCGTAATAGCCGCAGCCGCAACAGGTTTGGTCGCCACCACCTACCTGCTCAACGCGGCCGTTCTGCACGCCCCCGAGGGCGTGGTCCCCACCACCATCCCCTCGGTGGGCGGCGCGGTCCTGTTCACCATCGCCGCCGCCACCGCGGCCTGGGTCCCCGTCCAGCTGATCTGGGCGCCTCTGGCCGCGCCCATCCTCATCGTCGCGATCTACGCGCTCCTGGTGAGCGGCCTCTCGGCCAAGGGCCCCACCGTCGAAGAGATCCGCATCGAGTAGGTCGTGGTCAGGCGGGATCTTTGACCAGCACTGCGCGGGTGTAGAGCAGGGCGAAGCCTTGGGCTTGGGAGTTCTGCTGGGATTTCGATCCGGGCTGGGTGGTGACGACCGCGAGGTCGCAGTCGGCCGCGGCCGCCGCGTTGAGCCGGGTGGAGAGCAGCGCTGTCTGGACGCCTTGTCGACGATGCTCGGGGAGCGTCGCCGCCCCGGCGAGAGCGGCGATGCCGCCGGCCAGGCGAAGGCTCGCGCCGCCTGCGGGCTCGCCTGCGCGGTAGGCCAGGTAGCGATGGGTGTTGTTGGTGGCAGCCAGATCTCGGACGGCGGAGGCGAGGATGTCGCGAGGGAAGTCCTCGGTGGCGGGTAGGCCGTCGTCGTCGGGGTGGGCGAAGCCGTCGACGACGATATCGAGCCAGGTATCCATGTCGTCGTCATCGCGGCGCACCTCGACCGACTGCGGAATCTGCCACGCACGGCCGCGCAGGCGCAGGCCGAGCACGTTCTCGAACGATGTCAGCCGATACCCGCGCGCGGTCAGTTCGGCGCCGATCCGCGGGTCGGCGAGATGGGCCAGCTCGACCTGGACCGGCGCCCCCACCTCGGCATAAGCCTGTTCGACCGCCTCCCACTGCGCCGTCGAGGGCACCCCGGCGAAGCCGACGCCGACCACTTTGTTCAACGGCGAGTTCGGGCCGGCGAAACACGCTGCGCCACCGGCGATCTCCTGTGTGAACCCGCCGGTCGTCGTGGTCGCCCTGCGGAGTCCCGCGTTCACCCCACCGGCAATGGCCTCGGTCTCCATCCGCTCGATTCGACCGGCCATGCCGGTATCGCAGAACAACGCCGCCGCATCCTCGCTCATCAGCCAGTTATATCGCCCGTGTCCAGCGAGTTTCCGAGGGTCGGCGGACTAGCGGTCGGGCCGCCAGGGGATTCGCCCGTCGCCGTCGCCGGTGGGGGTCCGGTTCTCGGACCAGTCCCACAGGGGCTGGAGAGACTCGGCGAGGAGGGCGCCTTCGGTGGTGAGCTCGTAGGCGCCGCGCTGGCCGTTCTTGCGGATCAGCGCCGCGGACTGGAGCTGCTGGAGGCGGTCCGAGAGCATGCTCGACGAGCAGTTGCCCATGCGCCGGCGCAGGTCGAGGAAGCCAAGCGGGCCTGGCTCGAGTTCCCAGATCACGCGCAGCATCCAGCGCTGGCCGAGTAGGTCGATCGCGGCCAGGATCGCTTGCGAGGGTTCGTCGCCGGTTGCGCTTCTCATTCAGAAGCACGATAGTTGCTTCTGAATCAGAAGCGTTATGACCGGTCGGGGATGTGGCGAGGAGATCGACGATGGATTCGACAATTCAGCGAATCGTGCTGGTGACCGGGGCCTCGCGGGGCATCGGGGCGGAGGCGGCCGCGCAGTTCGGGGCGGCGGGAGCGCATGTCGTCGTGAACTTCCGGGAGAAGCGCAAGCGGGCGCAGGATGTCGTGGACGGGATCGTGACGGCGGGCGGCAGCGCCTCGGTGCTCGGCGCCGATGTCTCCGATCCGGCGGCTGTCGAGGCGATGGTCGAGGAGGTCGGCCGGACGTTCGGCCGGCTGGATACCTTGGTGCTCAACGCGTCCGGCGGACTCGAGCGGGACGCCGATGCCGGGTATGCGCTCCGACTCAACCGGGATGCGCAGGTGAACCTGGCGACGGCGATGCTGCCGCTGATGCCCGAGGGCGGCCGGATCGTGTTCGTCACCAGCCATCAGGCGCACTTCATTCACGAAAACGACAACGTGCCACAGGGTTACACGCCGATCGCACGGAGCAAGCGGGCCGGCGAGGATGCGCTGCGAGCGCTGATCCCCGAATTCCGTGAGCGCGGAGTCGGTTTCACGGTGGTGTCCGGCGACATGATCGACGGGACGATCATCGTCCGCCTGCTGGAACGGCGCGACCCGGGCAGTGTCGAATCCCGCCGCGCGGCAGGCCCGTTGCCCACGGTCGAGGACTTCGCGCGCGTGATCGTTCGGGCCGGAACCGACGCGGTCGCGGACGGCCACACGTTCTACGTCGGCGGTCACGACTACCAGGCTGCATCGCGGTGGTGACGGACTCGATCCAATTGGATCGAGTCGAACCCAGAGGCTGTGCACAAAGAAACAGCACCGGGCCGGCAGGATGTCTGCCGGCCCGGTGCTGGGTGGGGAACTATCAGGCCGTGACCGAAGCTTCGCGCTGGAGTTCCAGGGCGATGTCGATGAGCTGGTCTTCCTGTCCGCCGACGAGCTTGCGCTTGCCGGCGCGGACGAGCATTTCGGCGGCGGAGACGCCGTAGCGTTCGGCCTGGCGTTCGGCGTGGCGCAGGAAGCTGGAGTAGACGCCCGCGTAGCCCATCATCAGGGCCTGACGGTCGAGCAGGCATTCCGACGGCATGGCCGGGCGGACCACGTCCTCGGCGGCGTCGGTGACGGCGAAGAAGTCCACGCCGGTCTTGACACCGAGCTTGTCGCAGACGCCGATGAAGGCCTCGACCGGCAGGTTGCCCGCGCCCGCGCCGAAGCGGCGAGCCGAGCCGTCGATCTGGGTGGCGCCCGCGCGCACGGCGTAGACCGAGTTCGCCACGGCGAGGCCGAGGTTCTCGTGGCCGTGGAAGCCGACCTGGGCGTCGTCGCCGAGTTCGGCCACCAGCGCCGAGACGCGGTCCGAAACCTGTTCCAGCACAAGCGCGCCCGCCGAGTCGACGACGTACACGCACTGGCAGCCCGCGTCGGCCATGATGCGGGCCTGCTTGGCCAGCAGCTCCGGGGTGGTGCTGTGCGCCATCATCAGGAAGCCGACGGTCTCCAGGCCCAGATCCCGCGCGTAGCCGAAGTGCTGAATGGACACATCGGCTTCGGTGCAGTGGGTGGCGATGCGGCAGATGGACGCGCCGTTGTCCTGCGAGATCTTGATGTCCTCCTTGATGCCCACACCGGGCAGCATCAGGAAGGCGATCTTGGCCTGCTTGGCGGTCTCCGCGGCGGCCTTGATCAGTTCCTGCTCCGGGGTCTTGGAGAACCCGTAGTTGAACGAGGACCCGGCCAGGCCGTCACCGTGGGTGACCTCGATGACCGGGACACCGGACGCGTCGAGCGCGCCGACGATGTCGCGAACCTCGGTCACGGTGAACTGGTGACGCTTGTGATGCGAGCCGTCACGCAGCGAGGTATCGGTAACGCGCACATCGAGTTCGCCCGAGTAGGGCTTGCGCACATTGCTCATGATTGAGTTCTCCCTTACACCCGAGCCGAGATGATTTGATCGGCCAGCACATCGCCGACCTTGGTGGCCGCGGCCGTCATGATGTCGAGGTTGCCCGCGTACGGCGGCAGGAAGTCGCCCGCACCCTCGACCTCGACGAAGATCGACACCTTCGCCAAGCCGCCGGATACCAGCGACGGGTCGTCGAACTGCGGTTCGTTGAGCAGTCGGTAGCCGGGCACGTACTCCTGAATGGACTTCTCCATCCGGAAGATCGACTCGGAGATCGCGTCGCGATCGGCATCCTCGGGGATGGCGCAGAAGATGGTGTCGCGCATGATCATCGGCGGCTCGGCCGGGTTCAGGATGATGATGGCCTTGCCGCGTTCGGCGCCACCGATGGTCTCCACACCCTTGGAGGTGGTCTTGGTGAACTCGTCGATGTTCGCGCGGGTACCCGGACCGGCCGACACCGAGGACACCGAGGCCACGATCTCGGCGTAGGACACCGGGACAACCCGCGAGACCGCGTTGACCATCGGAATCGTGGCCTGGCCACCGCAGGTGATCATGTTGACGTTCGCCGCGTCCCGCAGCGAATCCAGGTTCACCGGGGGGATCACGGCCGGGCCGACGGCGGCCGGGGTGAGATCGACGGCGCGGATACCCGCGGCCTCGTATTTCGGCGCGTACGCGCGGTGCACGTAGGCGGAGGTGGCCTCGAACAGCAGATCGGGCTTCTCGTCGAGGGCGAGCAGCCAGTCCGCGCCCTCGGCGGAGGTTTCCAGACCCAGCCCGCGTGCCCGCTTCAGCCCCTCCGAATCCGGGTCGATGCCGATCATCCAGCGCGGCTCGATCTTGTCCGAGCGCAGCAGCTTGTACAGCAGATCGGTGCTGATGTTGCCGGACCCCACGATCGCGGCGGTGACTTTGCTGGTCACGGTGTACTCCTAGGAAGTCTGGTTCAGCGGAAACGCAAACGGACAGAACCGAGTCCGGTGAACTCGGCGAGGAAGTCGTCACCGGGGCGGGCGTCGATGGCGCGGGTGCAGGAACCGGGGAGCACGATGTCGCCCTTCTTCAACCGCACCCCGAAGGTCGCGACCTTGCGCGCCAGCCACGCGACGGCGATCACCGGATCGCCCAGCACCGCGTCGCTGCGGCCCTCGGCGATGACCTCGCCGTTGCGGGTGAGCACGGCGTCGATGGCCTTGATGTCGATGTCGCCGGGTGCGACGCGCTCCTTGCCGAGCACCCACCCGGCCGAGGAGGCGTTGTCGGCGATGGTGTCGGTCAGGCCGATCTTCCAGTCGTTGATGCGCGAGTCGATGAGTTCGATCGAGGGCGCGTACGCGACGGTCGCGGCCAGCACGTCGGCCTCGGTGCAGTCCTCGCCGGGCAGATCGGCGCCGAGCACGAATCCGACCTCGACCTCCACGCGCGGCAGCAGGAACTTCGAGGTGTCGACGGGGACGTCTTCGTAGACCTCCATGTCGGCGAGCAGGTGTCCGTAGTCGGGCTCGTCGACGCCCATCATCTCCTGCATCGCCTTCGACGACAGCCCCACCTTGTGCCCGACGACCTTCGCGCCGGACCGGAGCCTGCGCTGGATGTTGAGCAGCTGGATCTCGTAGGCGTCGACCACATCGATATCGGGGAACCGGTCGACGAGCGGCGACACGGCGACCCGGTCGTCTTCGGCGCGGGCGAGTTCGTCGGCGAGTTGAGTTCGTACCGCGTCAGGCAGCACGCGGACCTCCTTGGCAGCACGGTCGGAAGGATCTAGATGCCAAAACTGTAACCGGTTTTCCAGTTCAGCATCAGCCGTTCACCTGACAATACAACGCTACATCTGGTGATTTCTGCAACATGTTCTACTGAGTTCTACTTTTATCTGTCCAACGACCGGACCCTTCTATAACGTGTTCTACATGACTGATCGGGAATACGATGTCGTGGTCGTCGGTAGCGGCGCCGCCGGGATGACCGCCGCCCTCGCGGCGGCGCACAAGGGACTGAGCGTTGTGCTGCTGGAGAAGGCCGCGCACTACGGTGGATCGACGGCCCGATCCGGCGGTGGCGTCTGGATTCCGGGCAACAAGGCGTTGCTCGCCGCGGGCCGCCCCGACGACCGCGAGGACGCGCGCACCTACCTGCACAGCATCATCGGCGACGTGGTGCCCGCCGAGAAGATCGACACCTACCTCGATCGTGGCGCCGAGGCGTTCGACTTCGTCCTCGACCACACCCCGCTGAAGATGAAGTGGGTTCCCGGCTACTCCGACTACTACCCCGAGGCCCCGGGCGGGCTCGGCCAGGGACGTTCGTGCGAGCCCACGCCGTTCAACGGCAAGGTGCTCGGCGCGGAACTGGCCAATCTGGAACCGCCCTACGCCAAGGCGCCGCTGAACGTGGTCGTCATGCAGGCCGACTTCGTACGGCTCAACCTGATCCGCCGTCATCCCAAGGGCGCGATGCGGGCGCTGCGCGTCGGCGCCCGCACCTACCTGGCCAAGTGGACCGGCAAGCATCTGCTCGGCATGGGGCAGGCCATCATCGCCGCCATGCGCAAGGGCCTGCTCGACGCGGGCGTGCCGGTGCTGCTCAACACCCCACTCACCGACCTGGTGGTCACCGACGGCAAGGTCACCGGGGTCAAGGCCACCGTCGATGGCGAACCGGTCACCTTCACCGCGCGCTACGGCGTGGTCCTCGGCGCGGGCGGGTTCGAGCACAATGCCGACATGCGGGCCAAGTACCAGCGTCAGCCGATAACCACTGAGTGGACAACCGGTGCCGCGGCCAACACCGGCGATGGCATCGTCGCGGGTATGGCAGCGGGTGCGACGGTCGGATTCATGGAGGACGCCTGGTGGGGTCCGACGATCTTCAAGGGCGGCAAGCCCTGGTTCGCGCTGGCCGAGCGCAACCTGCCCGGCACCATCATGGTCAACGACCGGGGCGAGCGGTTCGGCAACGAGTCCGCCCCCTACGTCGAGGCGGTGCACACCATGTACGGCGGTGAGTACGGGCAGGGTGCGGGCCCCGGCGAGAACGTGCCGTCCTGGCTGGTGTTCGACCAGCGCTACCGCAACCGCTACATCTTCGCGGGCCTGCAACCGGGACAGCGCTTTCCGTCGCGCTGGATGGAGAACGACTACATCGTCAAGGCCGACACGATCGGGGAGCTCGCCGAGCGCATCGGCGTGCCCGTCGACAACCTGACCTCGACGATCGAGCGTTTCAACGGCTTCGCCGCCGCGGGCAAGGACGAGGACTTCGGTCGCGGCAACAGCCACTACGACCGCTACTACGGCGACCCGACCGTGAAGCCGAATCCGTGCCTGGCCGAACTGTCGCAGGGCCCGTTCTACGCGGCGAAGATGGTGCCCGGCGACCTCGGCACCAAGGGCGGCCTCGTCACCGATACGGCCGCACGTGTGCTGCGCGAGGACGATTCCGTCATCGACGGCCTCTACGCCGCGGGCAACACCAGCTCGCCGGTGATGGGCCACACCTACGCGGGCCCCGGCGCCACCATCGGCCCCGCGATCACCTTCGCCTACCTGGCGGTCCTCGACATCGTCGCCAAGAAGGCGACCGACTCGACGAAGGCGACAGCATGAGGGTCAGCCCGACGATCACGATCGGCTACCTGGCGGTCATCGACGTCTCGACGACCGGGTCGGCGGACGAGGTCGACGGATGAACGAGCCATTCGTACTGTTCAGCAGACATGCAGGAGTAACCCATGCCCATTGATCTGGCGACCGCGCTCGGCGCGACTCTGCCCGCGCGCGAGTTCAGCTGGACACCCACCGACGTGCAGCTCTACCACCTGGGTCTGGGCGCGGGCGCCCGCCCGACCGACCCGGCCGAACTGGCCTACCTCGACGATCGCGCACCCCAGGTGCTGCCGACGTTCGCGACGGTGGCGCCGACCCTCGGCGAAACCGAGCCGCCGCGAGTGAGCTTCCCCGGTATCGAGATCGACCTGGCCAAGGTCGTGCACGGTCACCAGGAAGTAGTGGCGCACAAGCCGATTCCGGCTGCGGGTAAGGCGCTTTGGGCTGGTCGGATCGTCGAGATCTGGGATAAAGGCGCCAACGCGGTGATCGTGCAGGAGCACACCATCACCGGATCCGACGGTGAACCGCTGTGGACCGCGCGGTCCTCCATTTTCGCCAGGGGTGAAGGTGGCTTCGGCGGCGAGCGTGGCCCGAGTGCCCGTACCGAACTGCCCGATCGCGCCCCCGACGCGGAGCTGCTCACCCCCACGTTGCCGCAGCAGGCCCTGCTGTACCGCCTCTCCGGCGATCGCAACCCGCTGCACTCGGACCCCGAATTCGCCCGTGGCGCAGGTTTTCCCGCCCCGATCCTGCACGGGCTGTGCACCTACGGCACGGTATGCAAGGCCATCACCGATGCCCTGCTCGACACTGACGCGGGCCGGGTCGGCGGGTTCCGGGCCAAGTTCGCCGGCGTGCTCTACCCGGGCGAGACCTTGCGCACCAAGGTGTGGCGCGAGGGCGACCAGTTGATCGCGGTCGTCACCGTGGTCGAACGAGACGATGCCCCCGTCCTCAGCGATGTGGCCCTGCGTATCGCCTGATCCGAACCACTGATCACCAGGTCGCCGGAGCGTGAGAACGCCGGTGGCCTGGTGATCATTCTTCGAGCGCGGTGATCGCTTGGGCGATGCGGCCGTCGGCGCACGCCGATTCGATGGCCGCGAACCCGGCCGACCGCATCCGCCCCGCGGCGATGAGGGCTTCGGCCTTGGCGACGTTGACCTGCGACCAGGGGCTCCGTGCTCGACGCGGCGAGTATCGCTGCAGGTAGTGGTGAGTGTCGAGGCTGCGGCGATGGCTGTCGATCCAGCCGTAGCAGAGTGCGCCGTCCAGGGTTTCGCTGATCGTCACCGATTTCTCGGGGGCCTTCTTCTTTGCGATCAGCACCCACACCTCGCGGGCGTCGGCGTGGTTCGCCGCCAGCCACGTGTCCCAGGCTTCGGCGTCGGGGCAGGTGATGAATTCGATGTCCATGCCACCTATCCTCCGACTCAAAGTGCTCACCGAATGAGCACTTTGAATTCACGCCGGTTCGAGTGTCGCCAGTAGGGCGTCGGCGGCTCGGGTGGCCTGCTCGGTCCGTCGGGAATCGACGACTCCTTGCAGGTGAAACGCCCAGTGCGCCTCGAACAGGCACGCGAGCCCGTAGGCGCTGGTCGCGACGCGATCCGCCGGGGCGGCCGGGTACGCGGCGGCGAGCTGTCGCTCCAGTTCGGGTAGCCACCGCTCGGTCCACAACTCCCGGAGGCTGTGCCGGACCACCTCATCGCGCGCCGCGAGATTCACCAGTTCGCTCCACACCACCAGGTCGTCGCGGTTTCCGTAAGCGCCCGGTGCGAACATCCGTGCCACTCGATCCTCGATCGTCCCCTCGGCGCCCAGTCGCAGTTGCGCGTCACCGTACGCGGCGACGGCTTCGGTGACGAAGGCCCGCATCAGCCCGTCTCTACTGCCGAAATAGTGCAGCACCAGCGTGCGCTGCACCCCGGCCGCCGCGGCCACCCGCGACAGCGTCGTATCGGCGAAACCGTCGCTCGCCACGACGGAATGAGCGGCCCGCAGGATCTGACCGATGCGCTCCTTGGCCTTGCTCGGCCGCCCGACTTTATTTACTGTCATGTTAGTAAATATATTCGACGGGGAGGCAGTCATGCGAGTTCTGGCACTGGGTGGGGCAGGGGAGATGGGCAGGGTCGCCGCCCACATCATGCACGGCGACGACAGAGTGACAGCACTGACGATCGCCGACCGGGACGAGGCCGCGGCGCGCGCGCTCGCCACCGAACTCGGCGCCACCGCTTGTCGACTGGACGCCACCGACGGCCCGGCGCTGACCGCGGCGATGCGGGATTTCGACCTGGTGGTGAATACCGTCGGCCCATATTTCCGCTTCGGCCCACCGATCCTGGCGGCGGCGATCGCCGCGCGCTGCGACTACATCGACATCTGCGACGATCCCCAGCCGACCATCGACATGCTGGAACTGGACGCGGCGGCGCGCGCGGCGGGGGTGACAGCGCTGGTCGGCATGGGCGCCAGCCCCGGTATCGCCAATCTGCTCACCGTGCTGGCGGGCCGGGAACTCGACCGGGTCGACTCCGTGGTCACCGGCTGGAACATTCACTCCGCGCACACCGAACCGGCCGGTCCGGGGGCGACCGCGGCCGTGGTGCACGGCATGCGGCAGATCGCCGGTGACATTCCGGTCATCCGCGACGGCGTGCGCGCCCAGCGCCCGGCGCTGGAACGGATGCGCATCGACTACCCGGGCCTGCGCACCGGCGAAGGCCGCAGCTTCGGTCACCCGGAAGCGATCACCGTGGCGCGAGCCTTCCCCGAACTCCGCGACGCGACCACCGTGGTCGTCGGCGACCGCTCGACCTCGGCGGCGCTGCTGGCACTGCGCTGGGTAATGGGCACTCGCCTGTTGACGCTGGATCAGGCGGCCGGGGTGGCAGCCCGCGTCGAACGACTCCTGCCCGCCGATCCGGCGAAACTGATCACCGCCGGTGGCCTGCCACCGCTGTTCGCCGTCGCGACGGGCCTGCGGGCTGGAGTCGCCGCGACCGCCGCCACGGCGCTGTGTCAGGTCCCCGGTCTCACGATGGCCGACAACACCGGCGTGCCGTTGGCGGTCGCGGCACTGCTGCGGTCGAAGAGCCCCGGCGTCCACACGCCGGAGACCCTGCTCGATCCGCACGAATTCTTCACCGCGTTCGCCCCGCACTGTCTCGGTGCACCGCGCCCGGCCGCGATGACGGTCACCACGCGCAGCTGGGACACCGAGGAGGACAACGCCGCGGCACTGTCGTCCGCGCTGCTGACCGCACTGCTCACCGCGAGATGAGCTGCCGGCAACAGTGCACGCCACGGTGCCGACCGAGGCCGTGACCGCCTGCTCAGGCCGGTCGATTCACAGCCAGGTGTCGAGACTGGTGGTGGTGAGGAAGTGGTCCAGGTCCGCGCGCCAGGGGGCGGGGGTGGTCTTGTCCGGCTCGATGCCGGTGTACTGGCCGCGGTAGAACAGCAGCGGACGACCACCGGTGGTGGCCGACTCCGCGAGCGCGTGGACCCGGCCGATGACGATGTAGTGGTCACCGCCGTCGACGACGGAGTCGACGGTGCATTCGATGGTGGCCAAGGAATCGTCGAGCACGGGGACGCCCAATGCGGATGTCCGCCAGCCGACTCCGGCGAACTTGTCGGTCTCGCGTGAGCCGAAGCGCGCGCACGTCGGCTGCTGTTCCTCGGAGAGCACGTTCACGCAGAACTTGCCCGCCGCCTCGATCGCCGCCCACGACCGCGACCCCTTGGTGGGGCAGAACAGCACAAGGGGCGGGTCGAGGGAGAGCGCGGCGAAGGACTGGCAGGCGAACCCGATGGGCTCACCGTCCGGATCGAGCGCGGTGATCACGGTGATGCCGGTGCAGAACTGCCCCAGCACGGTGCGGAACTGCCGGCCGTCGATCGCCGGTATCTGTTCAGTCATGTCCTTCGCCGCCCGTTCCTATTGCTGTTTGAATCCGACAGTGAAGTCGTGACCCCACAGGCTCACCGCGGTCGATTCGCGGGCGATCCAGTCGTGGTCGTCGACTTCCAGTCCTTCACAGCCGAATTCGATGTCGAATCCGCCGGGAGTCTTCATGTAGAAGGACAGCATCTTGTCGTTGATGTGGCGGCCGAGAGTGGCCGACATCTTCACCTTCTTGCGATAGGCGCGGTCCAGGCAGAGACCGACGTCGTCGGAGTTCTCCACCTCGACCATCAGGTGCACGATGCCGGTGGGGTTCGGCAGCGGCAGGAACGCCAGCGCGTGGTGGCGCGGGTTGCAGCCGTAGAAGCGCAGCCAGGCCGGGTCGCCGTCGGCGGGACGGCCGACCATCTGCGGCGGCAGCCGCATGGAGTCGCGCAGCCGGAAGCCCAGGATGTCCTGGTAGAACGCCTGTGCCGCGGCATCGTCGGTGCAGGTGAGAACCACGTGGCCCAATCCCTGCTCGGCGGTGACGAACTTGTGGCCGTAGGGGCTCACGAAGCGGCGGCCCAGGTACTGCGCGCCGTAGAACGCCTCGAGGGTGTTCCCGGACGGATCCTGGAACCGGATCATGCCCTCGACGCGTCGCTCACCCAGCTCTTCCTTGGTGCCCTCGGTGAAGGCGACCCCGGCCTTGCTCAGGGTTTCCCGCAGCTGTTGCAGGCCGGGCCCGTCGGTGACCTCCCAGCCCGAGACCAGCAGCCGGTCCTGCTCGCCGGGAACGATCACCAGTCGGGCGGCGAAATCGTCCATGCGCAGGTAGAGCGCGTCAGGGTTCAGCCCGGTGCCCTCCATCATGCCGAGAACCTTGAGGCCGTACTCGCGCCAGGCCGCCATGTCGGTGGCCTCGATGCGCATGTAGCCCAGGGCGCGAATGCTCATTACTTCTCCCCGAGGAAATCGACGGTGAGCCGGTTGAACTCGTCGAACTTCTCCAGCTGTGCCCAGTGCCCGCAGCCACCGAACACGTGCAGCTGGACGCGCGGGATCACCTTGGTGGCCACGAGCGCGCCGTCGAGGGGGTTCACCCGATCTTCGCGACCCCAGATCAACAGCACCGGCTGACGCAGCTTGTACGCGTCACGCCACAGCATGCCCTTCTCGAAGTCCGCGCCGGCGAAGGACTTGCCCATCGCCTTCATCGCGGCCAGCGACTCGGGGGTACTCGCGAAGGCGAACCGCTCGTCGATGAGTTCCTCGGTCACCAGGGACTGGTCGAAGACCATGATCCGCAGGAACTTCTCCAGGTTGTCCCTGGTCGGTTCGTAGGTGAACTTCGAGAGCAGCTTCACGCCCTCGGTGGGGTCGGGCGCGAACAGGTTGGTGCTCAGCCCGCCCGGACCCATCAGCACGAGTTTGCCCGCGCGCGTGGGGTGGTCGAGTGCGAACCGCACCGAGGCGCCGCCGCCGAGAGAATTGCCGAGCAGGTGCACCCGGTCGGTGATCTCGAGGTGATCGAGCAGCGCGAGCAGTGCGTTCGAGCTGTGCACGAAGTACTGCGGGTGGTCGATCGGCTTGTCGGACTTGCCGTAACCCGGCTGATCGGGCGCGATCACGTGATAGTGCTCGGCGAGCACCGGGATGTTGCGGGCGAAGTTCGACCACGCCGAGGCACCGGGTCCACCGCCGTGCAGCAGCACGATCGTCGGCCCGTTGCCCACTCCGGCTTCGTGGTAGTGCAGCTTCAGATCGGGGGTGACCTGCGCGAAGCGTGAGGTCGATGCGTAGGTCAGTTCAGCGGTTCGGGTCATCGGCTACACCATGGCGTCGGTGACGGGCAGGCCGAACTCGTGCGTGCCGTACATCACGTAGGCGCGCTCGGGATCGTTGGCCGCGTGGACCCGCCCGGCATGCGCGTCACGCCAGAAGCGTTGCAGTGGCGTGCCGTTGGCCAGGGCGGTGGCGCCCGAGGACTCGAAGAGCTTGTCGATCGAGGCGATCACGCGACCGGTCGAACGCACCTGGTCGCGACGGGCGCGCACGCGCAGATCGAACGGCACCTCCTCGCCCGCCAGCAGCAGTGCGTACTCCTCGGCGACATTGCCCGAGAGCTGACGCCACGCGGCGTCGATATCGCTGGCCGCCTCGGCCACGCGCACCTTGGCGAACGGATCGTCCTTGGCGTTCTCGCCGGCGTAGGCGGCGCGCACGCGCTTGCCCTGGTGCTCGACGTGCGCCTCGTAGGCGCCGTAGCCCATGCCGACGATCGGCGCGGAGATGGTGGTGGGGTGGATGGTGCCCCACGGCATCTTGTAGACGGGGTCGGTGTTCTGCTCGAGGCCGGGCGCGCGGCCTTCGCTCATCGCGCGGAAGCTCAGGAACCGGTGCGACGGGACGAAGATGTCCTCGACGACGACGGTGTTGGAGCCGGTGCCGCGCAGGCCGACGACGTTCCAGACGTCATCGATGCGGTAGTCCGAGCGCGGGATCAGGAAGCTGCCGAAGTCGACCGGCTTGCCGTTCTTGATCACCGGACCGCCCAGCACCGCCCAGGTGGCGTGATCGGAACCCGAGGACCAAGCCCACGAGCCGCGCACGATGTAACCACCGTCGACGGCCTGTCCCGCTCCCATCGGCGCGTACGAGGACGAGATGCGCACATCGGTGTCCTCGCCCCACACGTCCTGCTGGGCCTGCTGATCGAACAGCGCGAGGTGCCAGTTGTGCACCCCGATGATGCCCGACACCCAGCCGGTGGAACCACATGCGCTGGCGATCTTGCGCACGGTGTCGTAGAAGACCACCGGGTCGGCCGCGTGGCCGCCCCACTGCTTGGGCTGGAGCAGCCGGAAGAAACCGGTCTCCTGCAGCGCCTTCATGGATTCTTCGGGAATGCGGCGCAGGTCTTCGGCCTCCTGCGCACGCTCACGCAGCGTCGGCAGCAGTGCCTCGACCCGTTCGGTCACTTCTTGCGTCATTTCGGAGCCCGCTCCTGCCCTTGTCGGATCGACAACCGGTTCTTTTCGTCTCTGAGATTAGAACAGGTTCTCGTTTCTGTCGAGAAGATCGCCCTACCTCGGATATAACAGGAGTCAACAAGGAAGTTCGCTGGACAACTGGCGTGAAGTGGCTCAGTTTTGTAACGTGTTCTAGTGAACGAGGAGGGTTCGGGATGGCGATCAACCCCAAGGTGAGGGAACTCGATGTCGGTGCACCGCCGACGAGGTTCGCGCGTGGCTGGCACTGTGTCGGCCTCGCGTCGACGTTCCGCGACGGTAAACCGCACGCGGTCGAGGTCTTCGGTACCAAGCTCGTCGTGTGGACCGATACCGACGACCAGATCCGCGTGCTCGACGCCTACTGCAGGCATATGGGCGGCGACCTGAGCATGGGAACGGTGAAGGGCGATGACATCGCCTGCCCGTTCCACGACTGGCGCTGGGGTGCCAGCGGAAAGTGCACCGCGATTCCGTACGCGCGCCGCGTTCCGCCGCTGGCCCGCACCCGGAAGTGGACCACGCTCGAGCGCAACGGTCAGCTGTACGTCTGGCACGATCACGAGGGCAACGAACCGCCCGCCGAGGTCACGATCCCGTATATCGAGGGCCCCTACACCGACGAACAGGGCAATCCGACCGAGGCCCACAACAGCGGCTGGACCGACTGGACCTGGGACTCGTTGCTGATCCAGGGCGCCAACTGCCGCGAGATCATCGACAACGTCGTGGACATGGCGCACTTCTTCTACATCCACTACGCCTTCCCGACGTTCTTCAAGAACGTCTTCGAAGGGCATGTGGCGACGCAGTTCCTGGAGACCAAGGGCCGCCCCGACGTCGGTATGGCCGCCAAGCACGGCGGTGACACGCTGCTGAAGTCGGAGGCGTCCTACTTCGGGCCGTCCTACATGATCAATCCGCTGGTGAACATCTACAGCGGGTACGAGATCAAGGTTCAGCTGATCAACTGCCACTACCCGGTCGACCAGGATTCGTTCGTGCTGCAGTGGGGTCTGTCGGTCGAGAAGCCCAAGGGCCTGCCCGACGAGGCCGCGAAGAAACTGGCCGACACGATGGCCAAGTTCTTCGGCGACGGCTTCCTGCAGGACGTGGAGATCTGGAAGCACAAGTCCAAGGTCGAGAACCCGCTGCTCTGCGAGGAAGACGGGCCGGTCTACCAGCTGCGTCGCTGGTACGAGCAGTTCTACGTCGACGTCGCCGAGGTGACCGAGAAGATGACCCAGCGCTTCGAGTTCGAGGTCGATACGACCAAGGCGAATCAGGCGTGGGAGGCCGAGGTGGCGGAGAACCTGCGCCGCAAGGCCGAATCCGAGGAAGCAGGCGTCTGATATGAGCCAGAGCGAGCCGCAAAGGTCCGGCGATCCGTCGCAGCTCGCTTCGGCGGAGCCGGGGTCGGGCGAATCCTCGCAGCGTGCGGGGACTCGCCCGACCTGGGCCAAAGCGCCCGATTTCGCTGATCAACCCGCGCGGCAAGCCGCGGTGCGGGCGCAAACTGTGGTCGACAAACAGCATTACCTCGACACGGGTCTCACACCACTGCGGTGCCAGGCGTGCTCGGCACAGGTGCTGGTGCGCAAGGCGAGTCAGCACCAGACCTCGGTGCAGTGGACCGAGCGACCCGACGCGCACTGCCCGATCTTCGCGCAGCTGACCGCGCACGGTGCGCGGCCGGGTCGGCCCGAATCGTGTCCGTCACTGGAGAAGTCGATCAAGTGGGCGGTTGACGAAGGCGTGCTCGACGTCGGCGAATAGTCAGCCGAACGGGGTGTGCGGGCGATCCTGTCGCACCCCGTCGAGGTAGATGTCGACCTTCTCGTTGTAGAAGCACGCCAGCCCCGCCACCTTCTGGCTCTCCGGCAGCGGCGTGCGGTAGATCCAGACGAGGTCGGCGTGCTCGGTGTCGCCGACGCGCACGTTCCAATAGTCGGCGGTGCCCTTGTACGGGCAGCTGGTGTGGGTGTCCGATGCGGTCAGCAGATCCATCCGGACATCGGTCAGCGGCAGGTAATACCTTGCGGGCAAACCGGTTTCGAACAGGATTCGGGGCGAATGCGAGTCCGCGACGGTCACTCCGTCGATCTCCACCCGCACGTGCCGGGAACTGCCGAGAATGTCCACGCGCGAATACGGGTCGCGCGGATGGACGAAGACCTGCTCGTCTTCCTCGAACCAGTCGAACGCGGCGATGTCGAGCCGCACAGCGTCTTTCAGCTCCGACAGCGGTGAGTCGAGATAGCGCAGCGCCGCACCGTCGGCGCGCAGACCCTCGACCGTCACGTCGTAACCCGTCGCGTCGCCGCGGCTGGGGGAGTGCTCGGTGACCCCGTTCGGATCGAGGTCGGCGCGCACGTCGGTGAGTGGCACGTAGTAGGTCGGGTAGTACGGGATCTCCCAGACCAGCAACGGCCGGAGCGTGTCGGCCACCAGCTTCCCGCGCAGATAAACCCGTACTCGCTTCTGTCCGGTCTCAACCTTGACACGTCCACGTCGGTCCTCGGTCATGCACCAACGCTACCCGAATTCCGAACCCCGAACCCCGACCCTTAGGGAGGGGCCGGACGCGCAGCGGCCGGGTTCGCGAACTCGAGCGCGCCAGCGCTCCAAAAATAGAGCTCTCAATCGCCGACGGTGATGGCCTGTGCTTCCTCGATCGAGTGGGGGGCCGGGTCGTGGTCGTCGATGTGGGCCAGGGCGCCGCGGCCGATGTAGAGGACCGCGACCGCGGCGGCCGTGCAGACCGCGCCGAGCCAGAACGGCAGCGACATGTTGTGCTCGCCGAGTTTGCCCGCCACCCACGGGGCGGCCGCACCGCCACCGAATCGGACGAAGCTGTACGCCGCCGACGCGGTCGAGCGCTCGACCGGCGCCGAGATCATCACGGCCTCGGTGATCAGCGTGTTGTTCACGCCGAGGAACGCACCGGCGATCACCACACCGACGATCAGCACGACCTTGTGTTCGGTGAACATCCCCATCACCGCCAGGTCGACTGCGAACAGGCCCAGCGACAGGGCCATCATCGGCAGCGAACCGAAGCGCGCCTGCAGTTTCGGGGCGAGGAACACCGAGGACAGGGCGAGCAGGATGCCCCAGCCGCAGAAGATGAAGCCGATCGCGTAGGTGCCCATGTCCAGTGGGAACGGGGTGAACGCGAGCAGGGTGAAGAAGCCGAAGTTGTAGAGCAGCGCGGTGATGCTCACGGTGAGCAATCCTCTGTGCCGCAAGGCTTTGAACGGCGCGGTGATCGAGGTGGGGTGCGCGGCCTTCGGCGTTTCGGGCAGCAGCACGACGATCGCGATGAAGGCGACGGCCATCAGCACCGAGACTCCGAAGAACGGTCCGCGCCAGCTGATTCCACCGAGCACGCCACCCAGCAGCGGGCCGGTCGCGATGCCGATGCCGAGCGCGGCCTCGTAGAGAATGATCGCCTTGGCGACGCCGCCGGTGGCCGCGCCGACGATGGTGGCCAGTGCCGTCGCGATGAACAGGGCGTTGCCCAGACCCCAGCCCGCGCGGAAGCCGATGATCTCGCCGATGCTGCCGGACATGCCCGCCAGCGCGGCGAACACGATGATGATCGCCAGCCCGGACAGCAGCGTCTTCTTCGCGCCGAAGCGGCTCGAGATCACGCCGGTGACCAGCATGGCGACGCCGGTGACGGCCATGTAGCTGGTGAACAGCAACGACACCTGGGACGGCGTCGCGTTCAGCTGTTCGCCGATGGGCTTGAGAATGGGATCGACCAGGCCGATGCCCATGAACGCGATGACGCTCGCGAAGGCGACGGCCCACACGGCTTTGGGCTGGGAGTTGGTGGTTGCGGCGTTGTCGTCGCGAGTCAGCTGGGGGGTGCTCACTGGCGCTCCTGGTTGCATCACTGATGACCGCGGGCAACCGAGCGAAGGGCTGTCAGCAGGTCGTTCATGTCGGTATCGAGGCGGATCAGCCGATCGAGATCGAAATCGGCCAGTCCGGGTGCCATGGCGGCGGCGAACGCGCGTCTGGCCTCGGTGAGGCGGGACCGGCCGGCCGGGGTGAGCTCGATGAGCACTGCCCGGGAGTCGTGCGGGTCTTTGGTGCGGGATGCGAAGCCGTCGGTGACGAGTCGACCGATCAGCGCCGTTGCCGCCGGTTGGGAACATCTGTCGATCCGGGCGAAATCGCTGACCCGCAGCCCGCCGTGCTCGTCGAGCACGGAAAGGGCCCGCAGGACCGCGCGGGGCAGGTCGTCGTTGCTGATCGCCCCGGCCAGTCGGGTGAGCCGACCAGCGGTGACCAACAGGTCGACCACGATGTCGTCTGCCGATGGCTGCGCTGTCTGCTTCACAGGAGATAATATTACATAAGCTAATTATCTAAAACCAGACCGGTCCGCGCCCAAGCTCGGTGAAATGGCGCACAGCATGCCGAAAGCCCTGGTCGCGGAGCTGCGACCAGGGCTTTCGATGAATACAGCTAGGCCGCGACCGGGCGACGCCCGGTGCCGAACAGCTCGGCGGTGGCGTGCGCCCGCTTGAAATAGAGGTGGGCGTCGTGTTCCCAGGTGATAGCGATGCCGCCGTGCAACTGGATGGTCTCGGCCGCCACCGTGGAGAAGGTCTCGGTGCAGTGCTTGCGCGCGACCCACACGTCCTCCGCGGCAGACGGACTGTCCTCGGCCACCGCGAGTGCGGCGGCCAGCGCCGCCGATTCGGCCGACTCGACCAGCACGTACATATCGGCCATCCGGTGCTTGAGCGCCTGGAAGCTGCCGATCGGACGACCGAACTGCACGCGCGAGGCCGTGTACTCCACCGTCATCTCGAGGCAGCGCCTGGCCGCGCCGACCTGCTCGGCGGCCAGTGCCGCCCAGGCGATCTCGCGCAGCCGGCGGCGCAGCGCGGCGGGGTCGCCGGTGCCGATCCGGGTGGCGGAGGCATCGGTGAAGGTGATGGTGGCGAGCTTGCGCGTGGGATCGAGCGCGGGGGTCGCGGTGACAGCCACGCCGGGGGCGTCCGCTGTCGTCTCGAACAGTCCGTCATCGGTCAGCACCAACAGCAGGTCGGCCTGAGCTCCGTGCAGCACGTAATGGGCCGCGCCACTGAGCTTCCCGCCGGTCGCGCTGACCCCGGCCGCATCCCACCCGGCGGCGTCCGCCCAGCACAGGGCCGCCGAGCGTGACCCATCCGCCAGATCGGGCAACAGCCGGGCGCACGACTGCTCGTCACCGGCCAGCAGAATCGCCTGCACCCCGAGCACCGCTGACCCGAGCATCGGCACACCGCTCAGCGTTCGCCCCAATTCGCCGACGACCATGAGCGATTCGACGAGCCCGGCGCCCGCGCCACCCCACTGCTCCGGCACCGCGAGCGCGGCGACCCCGACCTGCTCGCACAGCATCCGCCACAACTTCGGGTCGTACCCGAGGTCGGTGTCCATCGCGGTACGCAGCGCGGCCGACGTGGCGTGCTTGCCGAGCAGGGCCCGCACGGAGGTCCGGAATTCGAGTAGTTCATTCGATGACATGGGGTTCCTCGTAAGGCTCGGTGATGGCGGCGGCGGTGGGAGAGCGTCGGCTGCGGTTCGGCGGGACTCGGCTGCCATCGCGACACAGACCCGCGCGGCATTCGGCCGGTGTCGTCGGTGGCATCGCGGGTCTCAGCTCGTTGCGGCCGCAGGTTCGGCGGCGCGTAGCGCGTCGGCGATTCTGCCGCGATGGAAGTCGGCTGTGCCCCACGCAGTTCGCAGGGCTGCGACCTTGGTCAGCCACAGCGACAGGTCGAATTCCGCGGTGTAGCCGATGGCCCCGTGCACCTGAAGCCCGGCACGCGCGGCGCGATGGGCGGCGTCGCCGCAGGTCACCAGGGCTGCCGAGACATCGCGAGCGCGGTCGTCCGAATCCAGTGTGAGGGCCGCGCGGTACACCAGCGGCTCGGCCAGATCCAAGGCGATCAGCACGTCGGCGAGTTGCTGTTTCACCGCCTGGAATTCACCGATCGCACGACCGAACTGCTTGCGCTGCTTCGCGTAAGAGGTGGTCTGCTCGAGAATCGAGCGGCCCGCACCGAGGAGCTGTGCGGCACAGGCGAGAACACCGATGTCGAAGGCGTAGTCGATGGCGGCTTCGGCCTCGGGGCCCTCGGCGATCACTTCCTCGGCCCGCACGCGAAACAGCTTGCGGGCGGGGTCGATCGAGGTCGCCGAATCCGTCGGCGCGACGCCGAGTGCCAGTCGGCCGTCGGCGGCGACGAGGACAGGCTCGGCGATATCGGCGTCGAGGGCGATGCCGCGCTGCGCCTCGAAGGTGATGGTGCCGAGCGCCTCGCCGCTCGCGAGCGCGGGCAACCATCGCTGAGCGGGTGCGTCGTCCGGAAGACGTTGCAGCAGAGTGGGAATCACGGCGGCGGACTCGATCACGGGCCCGGGCGCGGCGCCGCGGCCCAGTTCGATCAGCGCGACCACGAGATCGACGGTGGTGGCGTCCGCCCCGTCGTACTTCTCGTCGACGATCAGACCGAAGACGCCCATGTCGGCGATCTGCCGCAGCAGGGCGCGCCCCTTGGTGGTGTCACCGTCCGCCCAGGCCCGCACCGCCGCGGGCACCTGTCCGGCATCGAGAATCTTGCGCAGTTCGGCGGCGAAGTCGAGCTGTTCGGTACTGAGCGCGAATCTCATCGCAGACCTCCTGTGTTCGCAAGGGCGATTCGGCCCGAGAAATTGACGTTCATCGCTTGCTCTCGCGGGGCAGTCCGAGGATGCGTTCGGCGATGATGTTGCGCTGGATCTCGTTGGTGCCCGCGTAGATCGGACCCGAGAGCGAGAACAGATAGCCGTCGGTCCAGGTGCTGCGCTGTTCGGCGGCCGAGCCGAGCAGGTCCAGCGCCGTCTCGTGCATCGCGATGTCGAGCTCGGACCAGTACACCTTGGTGATCGACGACTCCGCGCCGAGCTGGCCGCCGTCGGTGAGGCGGGTGACGGTGCCGAAGGTGTGCAGGCGGTAGGACTCGGCGCCGAGCCAGGCGTCGACCACCGAGTTCCTGGCCGCGGTGTCGCTCGGGTCGGCGGTCTCGCGCCACAGGTCGATGAGGCGCTGCGCGGTGGCGCTGAACCGGCCGGGGCTGCGCAGCGAGAGGCCACGTTCGTTCGACGAGGTCGCCATCGCGACCCGCCAGCCCTCGTTCACGCCGCCGATCACATCGTGGTCGGGCACGAAGACGTCGTCGAGGAAGATCTCGGCGAAGCCGGGTTCGCCGTCGAGCTGGGGGATCGGCCGCACGCTCACGCCCTCGGCGGTGAGCGGGAACATCACGTAGGTGAGTCCGTGGTGGCGCTGTGCCTCGGGATCGCTGCGGAACAGGCCGAACGCCCAATCGGCGAACGACGCACGCGAACTCCACGTCTTCTGGCCGTTGAGCAGCCAGCCGCCCTCGGTGCGCCGTGCGGTGGAGCGCAGGCTCGCGAGGTCGCTGCCCGACTCGGGTTCCGACCAGGCCTGCGCCCAGATGTCGTCACCGCGCGCCATGCGCGGCAGGATCCGCGCGAGCTGTTCGGGGGTGCCGTGCTCGAACAGCGTCGGCGCGAGCAGGAAGATGCCGTTCTGCGCGACCCGACCCGGTGCGCCCGCGGCGTAATACTCCTGCTCGAACAGCACCCACTCGAGGATCGACGCGTCACGCCCGCCGAACTCGCGCGGCCACGAGACCGCGGACAGCCGGGCCTGCGCCAGCTTCGCTTCCCATTCCCGATGCGCGGCGAAGCCTTCCGCGGTATCCATCGACGGCAACGGCTCCGCCGGTACGTTGGCGGCGAGGAACTCGCGCACCTCCAGCTGGAATTCCCGGGCAGCCGGGTCGATCTCGAGATCCACTTACTTCGTCCCGTTCTGTTCGGTAGAGGTGGCGGTGGCCTTCATCGAGCGGGCGTTCATCCCGCCGAGTGAATCGGCGCCGACCTCGGCGTTGTGCGCGTGTGCGAAATGGTGCAGCCCGAAGACCGAGTCCATGCCGGAGCGCATGCCCATCAGATCCTCGGCCTGGTTGACAGCCTTCTTGGTGAGCGCGAGCCCGAATTGCGGCATGGCGGAGATCTTCTCCGCGAGCCCCATCACCTCGGCCTCCAGCTGCTCGCGCGGCACGACCCGGTTGACCATGCCCCACTCTTTGGCCTGGGCCGCCCCGAACCGGTCGCCGGTGAACAGGAACTCCTTGGCCGCGCGCGGCCCCATCACCCACGGATGCGCGAAGTACTCCACACCCGGAATGCCCATCCGGACCACCGGATCGGAGAAGAACGCGTCATCGGAGCAGACGATCAGGTCGCACACCCAGGCCAGCATCAGCCCGCCCGCGATGCACGCGCCCTGCACCATCGCCACCATCGGCTTGGGGATCTCCCGCCAGCGCCTGCACATGCCGAGATACACCTCGGACTCGCGCGCGAAGCGCTGGTCACCACCGGGGCGATCGAGGTGGTCCCACCACAGCGCGGCCTTGTTCTCGTAGTGCACGTCGTGGTCGCGGCCCGGGGTACCGATGTCGTGGCCTGCGCTGAAGTGCTTTCCGTTGCCCGCCAGCACGATCACCTTGACCTCGGGATCCTCGACCGCGCGCACGAAGGCGGCATCGAGGGCATAGGTCATCTTCGAGTTCTGCGCATTGCGGAAATCGGGCCGGTTCATGGTGACGACGGCGACCGATCCGCGCACCGCGTAGGTGACGACCTCGGTCTCGGTTTCGGAACTCACGACTTCTCCTCACGTAGCTCACGCTTGAGCACTTTGCCCGCGGCGCTGTAGGGCAGCTGGTCGCGGAACTCGACAAGCCTGGGCACTTTGAAGTTCGCCAATTTGCCCGCGGCGAAGGCGATGACCTCGTCGGCGGTCAGCGTCGATCCGGCCTTGCGGACGACGACGGCCTTGCCGACCTCGCCCATCCGCTCGTCGGGCACGCCGATCACCGCCGACTCGGCGACGCCGTCGAGCCGGGCCAGGGTCTGTTCGATCTCGGCGGGGTACACGTTGAACCCGCCGGTGATGTACATGTCCTTGAGCCGGTCGGTGATCTTCAGATAGCCGCGCTCGTCGACGATGCCGATGTCGCCGGTGTGCAGCCAGCCGTCGGCGTCGATGGCCTCGGCGGTGGCCTCGGGGTCGTCGAGGTAGCCGAGCATCACGTTCGGTCCGCGCAGCAGCACCTCACCGGCGTCGGACAGGCGCAGTTCGAAGTCGGCGATCGGCCCGCCGCAGGTGTTGGCGATGGTGGCCGCGTCGTCGGACGGACGGCACATGGTGCCGAAACCGGCCGTCTCGGACAGGCCGTAGGCGGTGATCACCACCTCGAACGCGAGATCGTCGCGCATTCGCTCGATCAGCACCACCGGCACGGTCGCCGCGCCGGTCACCGCCACCCGCAGCGAGCTCAGGTCACGCTCGGTGCGCTGGGGATGCTCGAGGATGGTCTGGTAGATCGTCGGTGGCCCGGTGAGCACGGTGATCCGCGCGGACTCGATGAGCGCCAGCGCGGCGGGCACGTCGAAGGTGGCCTGCGGCACGATCGTGGCCCCGGTGACCAGGCACGCGAGAATGCCCGCCTTGTAACCGAAGTTGTGGAAGAACGGCGGGATCACCAGGTATCGGTCGCCCGCGCGCAGGGTCGAGCACTCGACCCAGCCGCGCACCACCCCCAGCGCCTGCCGGTGCGCGACGAGGGTGCCTTTGCTGCGGCCGGTGGTGCCGGAGGTGAACAGGATGTCGGAGATGTCGTCGGGGGAGACCTGGGCCGCCCGCTCCTCGCCGATTTCTTCGGACACCGTCGCGGCCTGTGCGAGCAACTCGTCCCACGTCACCGTCGCGCGTGCGGGCTCGGCAGTGGCCGGGGCCGCTTCGCTCTCGATCGGAATGACGACGACGGTCCCGATACCCAGTTCCGGTGCCGCCGCCGCGAGTTCCGCCGCCCGATCGCGGCCGAGGAACGGACCGGCGACGAACAAGGCCTTCGCGTCGACCCGGGCCAGCACGTCGACGGCCTCGGCCGCCACGTAGCGGGTGTTCAGCGGCACCAGCGCGGCCCCGGCGGAGTGCGCGGCCAGGGCGGCGATCACCCAGTGATAGGTGTTCGGCGCCCACATCGCGACCCGGTCGCCGGGGGAGATGCCGCGGGCGATCAGGGCGCGGGCGGCCACCCGGACCTGGTCGAGTAGTTCGGTCCAGTCCAGGCGGATCGCGCCGTCGATCAGGGCAGGCTCGTGCGGATGCGCCGCTGCGATGTGGCGCAGCGCCTGCGGAGTGGTTTGTGCAGGGGGTGTCACGGGGTCCTCACCGTTGTGCGGTTCGCTGTTCTTCCGAAGCAGCTAACAAAGCAAGTGCTTGGTAGGTTATCCTACCGAGGTGGGCGTGATCCAGACCTCAGATTCCGATACCGCGACTTCCGACGCGGAGTTTCGCGCGGAAATACGCGATTGGCTCGCCGAAAATCTTTCGGGCGAGTTCGCTGACCTGCGCGGCACCGGTGGACCCGGCCGCGAACACGAATTCTTCGACGAGCGGCTGGCCTGGGACCGCCACCTCGCCGCGGCGGGCTGGACCTGCCTCGGCTGGCCGGTCGAATACGGCGGTCGCGGCGCCAGTGTGCGTCAGCAGGTGATCTTCCACGAGGAATACGCCAAGGCCGACGCGCCGGCGCGGGTCTCGCACGTGGGCGAGGAACTGCTCGGCCCCACCGTGCTGGCCTTCGGCACCGAGGAGCAGAAGAAGCGCTTCCTGCCGGGCGTGCGCTCGGTCGGCGAACTGTGGTGCCAGGGCTATTCCGAGCCCGGCGCCGGTTCCGACCTGGCCGCCGTCTCGACCACCGCGCGCCTGGACGGCGACAAGTGGGTGATCAACGGCCAGAAGATCTGGACCTCGCTCGCGCACGTCGCCGACTGGTGCTTCGTCATCGCCCGCACCGAGCGCGGCTCGAGCCGTCACAAGGGCCTGTCCTATCTGCTGGTCCCGATGAACCAGCCGGGCATCGAAGTGCGGCCGATCGAACAGCTCACCGGCACCTCCGAGTTCAACGAGGTCTTCTTCGACGATGCCGTCACCGATGCAAACCTGGTGGTCGGCGCGCCGGGCGACGGCTGGCGAATCGCGATGGGCACGCTCACCTTCGAGCGCGGCATCTCCACCCTCGGCCAGCAGATCCGCTTCGCGCGCGAGCTCTCCGACATCGAAGATCTGGCCCGGCGCACCGGCGCCGCCGACGACCCGCTGATCGCCGATCGCCTCGATCGCGCCTGGGTGGGACTGCGGGTGCTGCGCGCGCACGCGCTGCGCACCATGAGCGAGGACCACGACGACGCGGGCGGCGCCTCGGTGTCGAAGTTGCTGTGGGCCAACTGGCATCGCGACCTCGGCGAACTGGCGATGGCCGTCCAAGGCGCGACGGGCCTGCTCACCGGCCCCGACGACATGACCGCATGGCAGCGGCTGTACCTGTTCAGCCGCGCCGACACGATCTATGGAGGTTCGAACGAAGTGCAGCGCAACATCATCGCCGAGCGTGTGCTCGGTCTCCCGCGAGAGGCACGCCCGTGAGTGAGCAGACCCATTCGGGCGCGAACAAGTCCCTGTCGATCGCGCCGGCTTCGATCCCCGGACACGGCCTGCTCGCGGGCCGGACGGCCGTGATCACCGCCGCCGCGGGCACCGGCATCGGCTCTGCGACCGCGCGCAGGCTCCTCGAAGAGGGCGCCGACGTGGTCGTCTCCGACTGGCACGAGCGCCGGTTGACCGAGACCGCCGAGCTGCTGGCCAAGGAGTTCCCCGAGCGCCGGGTCGGTGCCGTGGTCTGCGATGTCCGCGACACCGCGCAGGTGAATCAGCTGCTGGCCGACGCGGCCGCCGAACTCGGCCGGATCGACATCATGGTCAACAACGCGGGCCTCGGCGGTGAGACCCCGGTGGTCGACATGACCGACGAGCAGTGGGACCAGGTTCTCGACATCACCCTCACCGGCACCTTCCGCTGCACCCGTGCGGCGCTGGGGTACTTCCGCGGCGCGGGCCACGGCGGCGTGATCGTGAACAACGCCTCCGTCCTCGGCTGGCGTGCCCAGCACGGCCAGGCGCACTACGCCGCCGCCAAGGCGGGGGTGATGGCGCTGACCAGGTGCAGCGCGATCGAAGCCGCCGAATTCGGGGTGCGGATCAACGCCGTCGCGCCGAGCATCGCCCGCCACCCGTTCCTGGACAAGGTGAGCTCGACCGAGCTGCTCGACTCGCTCAGCGAGCGCGAGGCCTTCGGTCGCGCCGCCGAACCGTGGGAAGTAGCGGCGACGATCGCCATGCTGGCCAGTGACTACACCTCGTATCTGACCGGCGAGGTTGTCTCGGTGAGCAGCCAGCGCGCATGATCGCCGTGGCGGGTTCTCCGAAACCAAGCAAGTGCTTGGTTGTACGATGACGGGTGTGACCGCACCCGACACCGTGAAACGCACCCGCCGCGCCGAACTCCTCGACCTCGCCGCCGACCTGTTCGCCGAACGTGGACTGCGCGCCACGACGGTGCGCGATATCGCCGACTCGGCGGGCATCCTGTCGGGCAGTCTGTATCACCATTTCGACTCCAAGGAATCGATGGTCGACGAGATCCTGCGCGGATTCCTCGACGACCTGTTCGGTCGCTACCGCGAGATCGCGGGCGCGAGCATGAGCTCGCGAGACACCCTGGAGTCCTTGGTGATCGCGTCCTACGAGTCGTTCGACCGCCATCACGCCGCCGTCGCGATCTACCAGGCCGAGGCCAAGAACCTGCGCGACGCCGAGCGGTTCGGCTACATCCGCGACTTCAACACCGAGTTCCGCGACCTATGGCACCGCGTGCTCGCCGCCGGCGTGGCCGACGGCAGCTTCCGGCCCGAACTCGACGTGGAACTGGCCTTCCGCTTCCTGCGCGACACCGTGTGGGTCGCGGTCCGCTGGTACACCCCCGGTGGCCCGATCACCGTGCAAAACCTTGCCCAGCAATATCTCACCATCGTGCTCGACGGGCTGACCCTGCCCGGGAGCACCGCGAAATAGGAGTTCCATCATGACCGCATCCGCCGAGCGCCGCCCCTATGCCCCGTTGCGGGAGGCCTATGTGATCGATGCGGTGCGTACCGCGGTCGGCAAGCGCGGTGGCGCGCTGGCCGAGGTGCATTCCGCCGATCTCGGCGCGGCCGCGCTGCGTGGGCTCGTCGAGCGCACGGGCATCGACCCGGCCGTCGTCGACGACGTGATCGTCGGTTGTGTCGACAACCTCGGCCCGCAGGCGGGCAATATCGGCCGCACCATGTGGCTGGTCGCGGGATACCCCGAAGAGGTCCCCGGCGTCACCGTCGACCGGCAGTGCGGTTCCAGCCAGCAGGCGATCAACTTCGGCGCGCAGGCCATCATGAGCGGCACCGCCGAGGTCATCGTGGCAGGCGGCGTGCAGAACATGAGCGCCATCCCGATCGGCGCCGCCATGCTCGCGGCCAAGCCCTACGGCTTCGAGTCCTCGTTCATCGGCGCCAAGGGCTGGGACTCGCGCTACGGCACCGGCGAGGTCTCTCAGTTCAAGGGCGCCGAGATGATCGCCGAGAAGTGGGGCATCAGCCGCGAGGACATGGAGCGCTGGGCGCTGCAGAGCCATCAGCGCGCCAAGACCGCCATCACCGAGGGCCGCTTCGACAACGAGATCGTGCCGGTCGGCGACTTCACCGTCGATCAGGGTCCGCGCGAGACCAGCCTGGAGAAGATGGCGTCGCTGCAGCCGCTGTCGGAGGGCAGCCCGCTCACCGCGGCGGTGGCCAGCCAGATCTCCGACGGCGCCAGCGCCACCCTGCTCGCCTCGGAATGGGCGGTCAAGGAGTACGGCCTGACCCCGCGCGCCCGCATCCATCACGTCAGCGCGCGCGGCGCCGACCCGATCTTCATGCTCAGCGCGCCGATCCCGGCCACCCAGTGGGCGCTGGAGAAGACCGGCCTGACCATCGACGACATCGACGTCATCGAGATCAACGAGGCCTTCGCCCCGGTGGTGCTGGCCTGGATCAAGGAGATCGGCGCCGATCCCGCGAAGGTGAACGTCAACGGTGGGGCCATCGCGCTCGGCCACCCGCTCGGCGCGACCGGCGCCAAGCTGTTCGCCACCCTGCTCAACGAGCTCGAGCGGGTGAACGGCCGCTACGGCCTGCTCACCATCTGCGAGGGCGGCGGCACGGCCAACGTGACGATCATCGAGCGTCTGGACGCCGACAAGAAGTAGCTCCGCCGTTCGAAAAATGGTGGTCCTCGGCGGGTTTCGCCGGGGACCACTCTTCGTTCGCCACCATTGGGTCGCCACATCCCAGCGCCGCAGCGCGGCGGGCACGTCCGGCCCGGCGGGGGTGATTCATCCCACCTATGATGGCCTGGTGAAGGTGCTCGGTGCATGCCCGCTCGATTGCCCCGACGCGTGCTCGTGGGTGGTGACCGTCGAGGACGGGGTGGCCACGGGGCTGCGCGGGAACAAGGACCATCCGGTCACGCGCGGTGCGCTGTGCGTGAAGGTGAACCGGTATCTCGAGCAGGTCGGTGCGCCGGGCAGACTCCGGTATCCGATGCGCCGGGTGGGGCCGAAGGGGTCGGGCCAGTTCGAGCGGATCAGCTGGGACGATGCGCTCGACGAGATCGCCACGCGCGTCACCGGCATCATCGACGAATTCGGTGGTGAGGCGGTCTGGCCGTTCCACGGCACCGGCAGCCTGGGCTATATCCAAGGGCTGGAAGGCTTTCCGGGGCGCAGGATGTTCAACCTGCTCGGGGCGTCGCATCACGCGCCGACCATCTGCTCGGTCGCGGGCGGCACCGGCCTGCGCTACACCCTCGGCACCTCCGGCGGCATGGACCCCGAGGACTTCGCGCAGTCGAAACTGATCCTGCTGTGGGGCACCAACCCGCTCACCTCCGGCCATCATCTGTGGAAGTTCGTGCAGGACAGCGGCGCGTACCTGGTGTCGATCGACCCGGTGCGCACCAAGACCTCCGAACGCTGCGACGAGCACATCGCCCCGCTGCCCGGCACCGACGCCGCGCTGGCGCTCGGCCTGCTGCACGTGATCGTCTCGCTCGGCGCGCAGGACGAGGAGTTCATCGCCGAACACACCGAGGGCTGGCCCGAATTCCGGGACCGCATCACCGAATTCACGCCGGAACGCACCGCGGCGATCACGGGCGTTCCCGAAGATCAGATCGTCGCGCTCGGTGAAAGGATCGCGCGCACCAGGCCGACCGCGATCCGCGCCTCCCAGGGCATGCAGCGCCACGCCGGCGGCGGGATGGCCCTGCGCGTGCTCGCCTGCCTGCCCGGCGTCACCGGCGACTGGGCGATACCCGGTGGGGGACTGCACTATTCGACCAGCGGGCACTTCCGGCTCGACGAAGCCGCGCTGACCCGCGACGACCTGCTGGCGCACCCGGTCCGCACACTCTCGATGACCAGACTCGGTGAAGCCCTGCTCGAGACCGATGAGCCGCCGGTGAAGGCACTGTTCGTGATCGGGGCCAATCCGGTCGGCTCGAATCCCGACCAGCGTCGCGTGATCGAGGGGCTGTCGCGCGAGGACCTGTTCACCGTGGTCCTCGAGCACTTCGGCACCGACACCGTCGACTACGCCGACATCGTGCTCCCCGCCACGATGCAACCCGAGCACCTCGACGTGCTCGCCGGCTACGGCCACCTCTACCTGATCTGGAACGAGCCCGCTGTCGAGCCGCCGGGCGAATGCCTGTCCACGACAGAGACTTTTCGCAGACTCTCGCATCGGCTGGGTCTGACCGAACCGGCGCTGTACGACTCCGACGAAGAATTGGCCGGGCAGCTGCTGAAGGGCTACGACCTCGACCGGCTCAGGGCCGAGGGGTTCCTCAAGGTGCAGGCCGGTCCGGTGCCCGCAGGCAAGCTCCAGTTCGTCTCCGCCAGAGCGGAATCGGCGGGTCACGACCCGCTGCCGGACTACACACCCCCCGCCGATTCCGGCGACGGTCTGGTGCTGATCTCCGCCGCCTCGCACTACTTCCTGAACAGCTCCTTCGGCTCCAACCCGGAATTGCGGCGTCGCGCAGGCGAATCCAGCATCACCCTGCACCCCGGCGACGCCGCCGCGCGGGGCATCGCCGACGGCGCCGCGGTGGTCGTCTCCAACGATCGCGGCTCGTTCGAGGCCGTCGCCGAGGTATCGGACCGGGTGCGGCCCGGAGTCGCGGGCACCACCAAGGGCCGCTGGGCGAAGTTCACCGGCGGTGCCACCGTGAACGCCACGATCGCCGAACGAGATTCGGACTACGGCGGTGGCGCGGTGTTCCACGACAACCGCGTCGAGGTGCGCCCCCGCTGATCGCCGCGTTCAGAACTCGACGGCGTCGCGGATCAGCGGACAGGTCATGCAGTGGCCGCCGCCGCGGCCGCGGCCGAGTTCGGCGCCGACGATGGTGATCACCTCGACGCCTTCCTTGCGCAGGGCCGCGTTGGTGTGGGTGTTGCGGTCGTAGGCGAACACGACGCCGGGTTCGACCGCGACCAGGTTGTTGCCGCTGTCCCACTGCTGGCGTTCGTTGGCGTAGTAGCCGCCGCCGGTCTCCACCACCCGCAGCTTCGGCAGGTTCAGCGATGCGGCCACCACGTCGAGGAACGGCGCGGTCTCCTCGGTCACCTCGACACCGGGTGCGCGGTCGCTGGGCCGCAGGGAGAACGGGTGGATGTTGTAGACGATGTCGGGATACACCGTCACCAGGTCGCGGTCGGCGAAGGTGAACACGGTGTCGAGGTGCATGGCCGAGCGCAGCTTCGGCATCCCCGCCACGATCACGCGCTCGGCGGCACCGGCGGCGAACAGCGACGCGGCGACCTGGGTGATCGCCTGCCTGGACGTCCGTTCGCTCATCCCGACCAGCACCACCCCGTTGCCGACCGGCATCACATCGCCGCCCTCGAAAGTGGCCAGTCCCCAATCCTGTTCGGGATCTCCCCACCAGACCTTCGCGCCGGTGAAGTCGGGATGGAACGCGTAGATCGCCGCCATCAGCAGCGTCTCGTCGTGCCGGGCGGGCCAGTACAGCGGATTGAGGGTGACGCCGCCGTAGAGCCAGCAGGTGGTGTCGCGGGTGTAGAGCGTGTTCGGCAGTGGCGGCATCAGATACTCACGGACCCCGGCCTGCTCGCGCGCCAGCGCCAGGTAACCGGAACGGAATTCGGCGGGCAGGTCCGCGGTCGCGAGTCCGCCGATGAGGTAGGTCGCCAGGGTCCGGTCGTCCACCGAGTCCAGGTAGGCCCTGGTGTCGTCGATCAGCCCGAGCCCGACTTCGTTGGCCACGATCTTGCGGTCGAGAATCCAGTCCTTCGCGCCGGGCACGGCGAGGGTCTCGGCGAGCAGATTGTGCAGCTCGACCACCTCGACGCCGCGGTCGCGCATCTTCGTCATGAAATCGAAGTGGTCGCGCTTGGCGTTCTGCACCCACAGCACGTCGTCGAAGAGCAGGTCGTCGCAGTTGGTCGGAGTGAGCCGTTCGTGCGCCAGGCCGGGCGCACAGACCAGCACCTTGCGCAGCGTGCCGACTTCGGAATGGACGCCGAACGCGGTGGCGGGGGTTCCGGTCATTTCTGCTCCTCGAAAGATCGGGCGGACTCAGATCGAGATGGCGCCGGTCGCCAGGCCGACGATGCCGACAACAGCGCCGAGGGCGACGGCGCCGAACAGGACCGCCTCCCAGAGCGAGAAGATCCGCTTGCCCGCCTCGCGACGGGTCAGGGCGAACAGGATGGTGCCGGGCGCGTAGATGATGCACGACAGCAGCAGGAATTCGAGGCCGGCCGCGACGAGCATGAACGCGGTGTAGAAGGTGGCGACGAAGGCGATGACGAGCTCTTTGGTGCGGTCGCCCGGCTGGATCCGCTCGTAGGTCTCTCTGGTGTAGGCGAGTTTGAGCGCGTAGGCCGCGGCCAGCAGGTACGGCATCAGCGACAGCGAACTGCACAGCTTGAGGGTGAAGGTGAACGCGTCGTCGGAGAACAGCGTGGTGACCAGCACGATCTGGATCAGCACGGTGGTGAAGATCAGCGCGACCACCGGCACATTCGCGGCGTTGACCCGGGCCAGGAACGACGGCATGTCCCGGTCCTTCGCCGCCACGAACAGCACCTCCGCGGCCATCAGCGTCCAGGCCAGGTAGGCGCCGAGGACCGAGATGATCAGTCCGATACTGATGAACCAGGCACCCCAGGTACCGACGGCGGATTCGAAGACCGGCGACATCGACGGCTGCTGCGCCACGGCGAGTTCGTCACGCGGCATGATGCCGAACGACACCATGGTCACCGACGCGAAAATAGCCAGCACGCTGAGGAATCCGAGCACGGTGGCGCGACCGATGTCCTCGCGCTTGCGCGCGTACCTGGAGTACACGCTCGCACCCTCGATGCCGAGGAACACGAACACTGTCACCAACATGGTCGAACGCACCTGTTCGACCAGCGATTCGGAATACGCGTCGCCGCCCCAGAAGTTGTCGGCGAAGACACCGGGGTCGAAGTAGAACAGCAGCACCACGATGAACACCAGGATCGGCACCAGCTTGGCCACGGTGACGATCTGGTTGATGGTGGCGGCTTCCTGGATCCCGCGCAGCACCATGAAATGGAACGCCCAGATGCACACCGTCGACAGCAGCACCGCGGGAACGGTGTTGCCCTCACCGAAGATGGGCAGCACCTGCCCGAGGGTGGACTTGATCAGCACCCAGTAGCTGACATTGCCGACACAGGCGCTGGCCCAGTACCCGAACGCGGAGAAGAAACCGAGGTACTCACCGAAGCCGGCCTTCGCGTAGGCGTAGACACCGGCGTCGAGGTCTGGTTTGCGCACGGCCAGCGTCTGGAAGACGAACGCCAGCATCAGCATTCCGGTGCCGGCGATCGTCCAGGCGATGATCGCGCCGAATCCGCCGGTGGCCTGGCCGAAGTTGCGCGGCAGCGAGAAGACGCCCGCACCGACCATGGAGCCGACCACCATCGCCGACAAGGTCAGCAGCGGCATCTTCTTGGTCGCGGTCTGTTCCGAGGCTGTCATCGCGCTGCTCCTGCGGGTCGGTGTGGCGATGGGGCGGACACGGGCCGAGGGGCGCGGCGAGGAGGGTGGCAATCATCGCGCATACCGGCACCGTAGAGTCGTGGACCTGCCGTGAGAACTCGGCGTCCATGCGACCTCCCGGTGCGATGTCGATGTCCGGCAAACTTTAGGCGACCGGGCACCGTCGGGAGCGGGTTCGAGCGCGTGTCGCGACCACGAGACGCCCTGAACCGAAAATGCACCGGACCCGATGCGCACCTCGTGAGTGCGGCATCGGGTCCGGTGCTCGATCGCCCCCGTGGGACCGACGGTTGGCTCAGGGCCGTCGATCGGGGCGAGTTCGTGGCGGGAGCCGGGTACGGCTCCGGGTCAGTGGGCTTCGGCGGCGGACTCGACGGTGAGCGCCGAGACCGCCTCGATCCGGACGATGGCGTCGGCGACGATCCCGTCGATCAGCTCCGCCACCGTCGGCAGGCTGTCGATGATGCCGGTGACCTGGCCCGCGGGCAGCACGCCCGCGTCGGTGCGACCCTCGACGAGACCGGCCTTGGTCAGCATCGCCGAGTTCGCCGCCATCACGACCTGAGACCAGCTGAGGTCCTTGGTCTTTCGCATGGCCAGACCGTCACGCATCAGCGTCGACCATTTCATGCCGGTCATGCTCTTGAACTTGGCCGCGTTCGACACCGCCGCCGACAGGCCGCGCCAGCCGCCGGAGTGCTCGAGCTTGGTCACCAGTTCGGTGTTGAGCATCCGATGCGGCATGCCGTCGACCTTCACCGACACCACCGTGTCCCCGAGGCCGCGCGCCAGGTACTCCTGCTTCACGGCCTCGGGAACGGTGCTCTCCTGGGTGAGCAGGAAGCGGGTGCCCATCGCGACACCGGCCGCGCCGTAGGACAGCGCGGCGGCCAGGCCGCGACCGTCGAAGAAGCCACCCGCCGCGATCACCGGGATATCGACCGCGTCGAGCACCGACGGCAGCAGCAGCGTGGTGGCGACCGGGCCGGTGTGCCCACCGCCCTCACCGCCCTGCACGATCACCGCGTCGGCGCCCCAGGACGCCACCTTCACCGCGTGCTTGGCGGCACCGATCGACGGAACTACCACGACACCGGCGTCTTTGAGCCGGGCGATGAGTTCCTTCTTCGGCGCGAGCGCGAAGGACGCGACGCGTACCTGCTCGCGGATGAGCAGCTCGATGCGCTCGCCCGCGTCGGTGGCGTCGGCGCGGATGTTCACGCCGAAGGGTTTGTCGGTGAGCGACTTGGTCTTGGCGACCGCCGCCTCGAGCTCCTCGAACGTCATCGTCGCCGAGGCGAGAATGCCGAGTCCGCCCGCGTTGGCGGTGGCCGCGACCAGTCGTGGGCCGGCGACCCAGCCCATGCCGGTCTGTACGACCGGGTGCTCGATGCCGACCAGCTCGGTCAGCGGAGTCCGCAAGCGCGCGCTCATGCCGCTACTTCCTTCTCCCGGAAACCCTTGGGATCGAGCACGGTTCGGATGATCCGCAGCTCTTCCTCGGTCGGCAGCCTGGTCTCGCCCGCCGAACCCAGCTCGGCGATCTCGAAGGAGGTGTTCTCCGCGACCTCGGCCGCGCTCACGCCCGGGTGCAGCGACAGCGCGCGCAGGGTGTGGTCGGGACCGTTGAAGTCGAACACGCCCAGGTTGGTCACCACCCGGTGCAGATGATGGAAGCGGTACGCGGGGTTCTCGGGATCGATTCTGTCGTAACCGATTCCGGAGATGATGTCGACCTTCTCGACGAACACCCGGTTGTTGTGGCGGGGCACGAAGTAGCTGGTCGCGTGGTTGATGGTGTTGCCGGGCGCGCCACGCACACCGAACATCTGCCTGGTCGGCTGCTGGAGCGGACCGAAGGCCGACAGGTTCTGATTGCCGAACCGGTCGATCTGGTTAGCGCCCATCACCACATGGCGACGGCCCGAGGCGACCACGTCGAACACCCGGGAGAACGGAATCCAGCCCTCAACAGGGGCTTTGGCCCCGATCGCCGGTACCTCGGCGAAGAACAGCGCCTCGCCGTCGGACAGCAGCAGGTCGGGTTCGAAGGTGAGCCGGGCCAGCCGGGCGCCGATGGTGGTGACCGTCGACATCGGGCTGGCCATGATCTCACCGGCCCCGCGGAAGATCTCCGCGGCGGCGACGACGCAGACCTCGGCACGAGTAATTGTCATAGCTTCTGCTCCTCAGCGAACGCGGCTACCGCGGACTGGTATTCCTCTTCGGAGACATCCAGGTAGCGGGCCTTGAACTCGGCCCACGACTCCGGCGTCTTCGCGGCCGCCACATAGTGCTTCTGAAACTTCTCGTCGCGCCCGTAGCTGCCGGAGAAGGTGAAGTGCGCGCCACCGGGTGACTCCACCACACCGTCGACCAGCATGCGGTTGAGGATGATCGACTGTTGCGGAACGGCTTTCACCAGTTCCTCGGTCTCGACGATGCGATCCACCGAGACGTAGCGACGCTCCGCCGCCAGGCAGTACAGATCGTCGAAGTACGGGTCGACGCCCGTGTAGGCGGCGTTGCCGTGCTTGTCGGCCAGATCCAGGTGCACGAACGACGCGTCGAGATTCAACGCCGGCATCGCGACCAGGGTCTCGACGCGACCGTCGGCGGCGGGATACGGCGACGCGACGGTCTTCAGCTCGCCCTCCCAGAAGTCGAGCACCGCCGATCCGAGCCCGGCCCGGATCGGCAGGAAGGGCAGTCGCGCGGCGGCCGCTTGCAGCCCGCACTTCACCATCCCCTCGTCCATCTCGCGCACGGTGATCGCGCCCTCGGTGCGCGCCTTCGCGAACCACGGGTCGTAGAACGGCGCCGAATCCAGCGACACGAATCCGTAGTACGCCTTGCGGACCTTGCCCGCCGAACACAGCAGACCCAGGTCGGGGCCGCCGTAGGTGACCACGGTCAGGTCGGTGACGTCGGAGCGCAGCAGGGCGCGCACCAGCGCCATCGGCTTGCGTCGTGAACCCCAGCCGCCGATCCCGATGGTCATGCCGCTGCGCAGCTCACCGACCACCTCGTCGAGGGTCATTCTCTTGTCGCGCATGGCTTTCAGCTCTCCTTCTTCTGCGCGGCGAGATCGTCGTCGAAGCGCGCCCTGATCTCGTCGGCGACACCGGCGAGGTTGAGCTCCATCGTGAAGCCCTGCTCGTAGCGGTAGGAACGGTGCACGTCCTGCACGTCGATGCCGTTGAGCGCGCGTTTGGCGGCGCGGATCACGCGGCCGTCCTTGTTCGCGATGTTCTTCGCCACGTCCATCGCGGCGGCGTCGAGTTCGGCGCGCGGCACCACCTTGTACACCGAGCCGAAGTGGTGCAGCTGCTGGGCGGTGAGCTTGCCCGCGGTGTAGAACATGGTGCGCATCAGGTGCTGGGGGACCAGCCGGGACAGGTGCGTGGCGGCGCCGAGCGCGCCACGGTCCACTTCGGGCAGGCCGAAGGTGGCGTCGTCGGAGGCGACGATGACGTCGGAGTTGCCGACCAGGCCGATGCCGCCGCCGAGGCAGAAGCCGTTCACTGCGGTGACCACGGGCACCTCGCAGTCGTAGACCGCGGCGAAGGCGTCGAAACAGCCGTGGTTGGCGCGGATCAGCGCGGTATGGCCGACGTCGGCGTTCATCTCCTTGATGTCGACGCCCGCGTTGAATCCGCGGCCCTCCGCGCGCAGCACGACCACCCGGGTCTCCTGGTTGCGGCCCGCTGCCCGGACGGCGTCGGCCAGTGCGAACCAGCCGTCCGAGGGCAGGGCGTTGACCGGCGGGTAGTCGACTGTGACGACCTCTACCCCGTCGGCTTCGGTGTGACGGTTTATCCCCATCGCGATGTCTCCTCGTGCGCGCCCCGGCGAACCCGAGACAAAGCAAGCAATTGCTTGGTAGGTTAACACGGTGGCTGTAGAAATCGACCTTTCCGAGCAGATCGTTCTGGTGACGGGTGGCGTCCGAGGTGTCGGCGCCGGAATCAGCCGGGCCTTCCTCGCCGCGGGCGCGACGGTGCTGACCTGCGCACGCAGACCGGCCGACGAGCCGATCGCGGTAGGGGACCGCGGCACCGAACACCTCACCTGCGATGTGCGCGATGTCGACGCGGTGCCGGCGATGTTCGCCGAGATCGTCGCCAGGCACGGCCGGATCGACCATGTGGTGAACAACGCGGGTGGTGCGCCGTTCGCGATGGCCGACGCCGCGAGCCCCAAATTCCACGCCAAGATCGTGGAGCTGAACCTCCTCGCGCCGCTGCTGATCTCGCAGCAGGCGAACGCGTTGATGCAGAAGCAGGACGCGGGCGGCTCGATCGTGATGATCACCAGCGTCAGCGGCCACCGCCCCTCACCCGGCACCGCCGCCTACGGCGCGGCCAAAGCGGGCCTGGACAACCTGGTCTCCTCGCTGGCCGTCGAATGGGCCCCGAAAGTCCGGCTCAACTCCGTCGTCGTCGGCCCGGTGGAAACCGAACTCAGCCACCTGCACTACGGCGACGCCGACGGAGTCGCCGCCGTAGCGAAGACCGTCCCCCTCGGCCGCCTGGCCAACCCCGCCGACGTCGGCAACGCCGCACTGTTCCTGGCCTCCCCCCTGGCCGCCCATATCAGCGGCGCCGCCCTGCTCGTCCACGGCGGCGGCGAACGCCCCGCCTTCCTGGACGCCGCCAACACGAACAACTAGCCGCCGATGCGAACCCGCAGTAGCCATCCCGTCCAGCGACTGAACATTCCCCACCTGCCGCAACCAACGCCACCCACCCACCCCAACCACCACGATTTTCGGCCGCCTCGCATCCGAAGGGCGAGACGGAACGCCGAAGGCGCAGTATCGCCCTTCGGATGCGAGGCCCTCAGGGCCGAAAATCCCGCGGCGCCAGCCGCCAACAAACACAGGAGCTACACATGACTGACCAGGTGATCTGCGCAGGCCGCACCGTAATCGTCACCGGCGCAGGCCGCGGAATAGGCCGCGCCCACGCCCTGGCCTTCGCCGCGGCGGGCGCCCGCGTGGTGGTCAACGATGTCGGCACCGCCCTCGACGGCGCAGCCACCACGGAAACCCCCGCTCAGCAGGTCGTCGACGAGATCGTCGCGGCCGGTGGCGAGGCCGTCGCCAACTACGACGACGTCGCCGATTGGGAAGGCGCCCGCCGCCTGATCCGTCAGGCCGTCGACACCTTCGGCGGCCTCGACGTGCTGGTCAACAACGCGGGCTTCGTGCGTGACCGCATGCTGGTGAACCTCGGCGAGGACGAGTGGGACGCTGTCGTGCGCGTGCACCTCAAGGGCCACTTCGCCACCATGCGGCACGCGGCCGAGTACTGGCGGGGTGAGTCGAAGGCGGGCCGCCCGGTGGACGCCCGCGTGATCAACACCAGCTCCGGCGCCGGTCTGCAGGGCAGCGTCGGCCAGGGCAATTACGGCGCAGCCAAGGCAGGTATCGCGGGTCTCACACTGACCGCGTCGGCCGAGTTCGGGCGCTACGGCGTGACCGTGAACGCCATCGCTCCCGCCGCCCGCACCCGGATGACCGAGACGGTCTTCGCCGACACCATGTCCGCCCCCGACGCGGGCTTCGACGCGATGGCTCCGGAGAACGTCTCACCGCTGGTGGTGTGGCTCGGCAGCACCGAATCCGCCGGGGTGACCGGCCGGATGTTCGAGGTGGAAGGCGGAAAGGTGGCGCTGGCGCAGGGCTGGATGCACGGCACCCCGGTCGATCGCGGCGCTCGCTGGAACCCCGCCGAACTGGGTCCGGTCGTCAAGGAACTGATCGAGAAGAGCACCCCGCCGGAGCCTGTGTACGGTGCATAGCAAACTTTGAGGCGTGCGGCCGGGGAAATGTCCCCGGCCTGCACTTATGGCATGTCACACACGTCCAGGGGGCTGGACGACTCTTGCTCTCTTCTGCGGTCCCGGGACCGTGGGTTTACTATGGGCTACTGTTCGTCGATCCCGGAATGTGTCGCGACCGGGGGTAATTCTGCGCTGAATAACTAAGGGGATGATCTAGCGCATGGCCATTGGTCGCATGTTGCGCGTGTTTGCCGCTGCGAGTGTGCTGGCCGGCTGTGCGTTGTTAGGGCCCGCGGTCGCCACGGCGGCCCCGGAGAAGCCGCCGACGCCTGCCGCGCAGGCCCCCGGCAGCGGAAGCTCGGGGCAGGGCAACGGCAGCGGTGGCAACGGCGGTCAGAGCACTCCGACTCCCAAGCCCGATGAGCTCAGCCTGCCCGGTCAGGGGCAGACCCAAGGCAACGGCAACGGTCAGGCGACCAACCCGGCTCCCGGTTCCGACCCGGTTGCTCCGCAGGCGGGCGCCCCGGTCGCCGGTGAAGGCGAATGGACCCCGCTCACCATCCCCGGCCAGTCCAGCGCTGACGTTCCCAGGAAAGAAGTCGCGGGCCCGCTCTCCGGATCGGCCGCCGCGGGCTCGGCCGCGGCAGGCGCGGGTTCGGCCGCCGCGGGCGTGGTCCTCGGCACCGGTTCCGCGGGGCTCGGAGTGCTGCTCGGTACCGGTTCGGCAGGTCTCGGGGTGGTTCTCGGTACCGGTTCCGCTGGCGTGGCCGCCGTCCTCGGCACCGGCTCGGCAGGCGCCGCCGCAGTGCTCGGCACGGGTTCGGCCGGTGCCGCGGCGGTACTCGGCACGGGTTCGGCCGGTGCCGCCGCGGTACTCGGTACCGGCTCGGCCGCAGTCGGCTCGGCCGCCGCGGGTACCGGTTCGGCCGCCCTCGGCGCGGGCTCGGCTGTCCTCGGAACAGGTTCTGCCGCAGTGGGTTCCGCTGCCGCCGGTTCCGCCGCGGTAGGTTCCGCGGGTGCGGGCTCGGCCGCTGTCGGTTCCGCCGCTGTCGGTTCGGCGGCGGTCGGCTCGGCCTCGCCCCTGCTGTTGTTGCTGATCCCGATCCCTTCGGTCCCGGCCGTTCCGGCGCTTCCGTCGATCGCGATCCCACCCACTCCCGCGGTCCCCGGTGTTCCGAATATCGCTGTGGCAGTACCCATTCCAGCCGCCGCACCATCGGCGGCCGAGGCTCCGGCCCCCGCCGCACCACCCGCCGCGGCGGCACCGGCACCGGCGGCCAAGCCGAACCACGAGTTCAAGCCGACCAGTGACAACAGCGGCCTGCCCGAACCCGAACTCCTGTCGGTGATCGGCGGCCTGATAGCGCTCACATTGGCCGGAACCGGTTCGGGCGCAGTGAGTTTCCAAGGTGCCGCGGCAGCCCAAGCGCGGGTGAACGCGGCGCGTGCCGAGTTCTTCGGACCGAGGTCGTGAGGGGATCTTCGATGAGTAAGAGCAAGACCCAGAGCACCTCCCGGTCCTATCGCCGCGTCGCCGCCGCCGTCGACGCGGTGTGCGCGGTGGCCGCCGACTCCGACGCCACCAGCCTCGACGAGGTGGTCCATGCCATCTCGCTGGAGCGCAAACGCGAAATCGAGATCACCAGCGCGAACCTCGGCCCCGGCGTGTGCGGTCAGCGCCGGTTCTACCCCGAACGCGACATCATCGTGCTCGCCGACGCTCTCCCGAGTCGCGATCACACCCTCGCCCACGAACTCGGCCACATCGTCTTCGACCACGAGGGCGCGCCCGCGGTGGAGACGACCCTCGAGGTCAGCGACGATCTGATCGCCTACATGCTCAGCCAGCGCGCCCACGCGCAGATCGTCGACGACGGCGCCGACGATCTCGCCGAATGGGAAGCCGAGACCTTCGCGGCCATGCTCATGACGCGCCTGCGCGTATTCAGCAACCGGGGCGCAGGCGTCTCGGTCCTTCGATTCGATGAGGCACTCGGATGACACTCTGGTTGACAGCCCTGCTGGTCTGGGTTGCCGCGGGTGCGCGAGTGGGTCGCGTGCTGGTGAAGCCCGCGACGACCGCCCGCGTGGCCATCGTCGTCGCGGTCGCCGCCGTGGCACTCGCGGTCACCGTCGCCATACCCGAGATGGCTGTTGCCATCGACAACCTGATGAAGGGCGGTGTGCACAGCGGCTGGCTGTCCACCGGTCTCGTGATCTCCGCCTGGATCCTGTTCACCACGGCCACCTCGGTGGTGGCCTCGGCGGCGTGGCCGGTGGTCTCGCGGCGCAACCTGCGCCAGGTCGCGATGGTCGTGTACGGCATCGGCGCGGTGGCGATCGCGATCACCCTGGCGTGGTCGTTCACCTTCGGCTGGATCGCCGTCGCGCTCGGCGCGGTGTTCATCGTCACCACCGGTCTGCGCAACCTGGACTGGACGATCCTCGGTCGTGGCATCGCCATCTACATCACGGGCACCGCGATGGTCGCGGTGCTCGCGGTCGCCAATGTGGGCCGCGCGTTCCAGAATGCCGCGCCGACGCCGCCCAACGAACCGCTGTGGGGCTGGGCCGCGTGGGAGATCGCGGCGCTGCTGATCGCGCTCGGTGCCGTGTCGATCGTGATCGAGCTGTGGTGGCGGGCCAAGCTCCTGCTGCGCAAGATCCGTCCGCTGCACCAGTTGATGGTCGGCCGGTTCCCCGAGGTGGTCGCGCCCGAACAGAACGCCACCTCGGCCCAGCTCAAGGCTTCCGATCACATGGCACAGGTGATGGACGCGCTGTATCTGCTCTCCGGCAGCGGCATCGTGATCCCGGCGGCCGGTGAGCCGCCGAGTTCGGTGCCGCAGCGGGCCGCGGTGGTGGCCGAGTGGGCGCGAAATCCGTTGGGGGACTTGTTCGTCGACGCGCGATGGATCGCACCGCCGCCCGGCATCAGCCCCCGCGGCTGGGTGCTGGCGCTGTCGAATCAGTACGAGTACGCGGTGGCCGACGCGAAGACGGCACCGCAGAACGCCGCTTCCTCGACCTAGGTCGATACGCAGAAAACGGGCCTGAGCTGGTGATTTACACCGTCTCAGGCCCGTTGTCTGCGTATCCGACCTATTTACGGCCGTACCCAGGACACCATCAGGTGCGTCAGGCCGGCCGCTGCGTGGATCCTATTCTGTTCCGTCCGGAGGAATTTCGGGCAAGCCTTCGCTGGCCCGTAGCTTCTCCGCCATCGAGGTGAGCAGATTCTGTGATTCTTCGGACAGGTCGAATGCCCTACTCGACAGTCGACGAAGTCCATAACCCTGCAGCTGCGCGAGCAGCTCCAGGTCGTGATCGATCTTGGCCGCGTAGATATCGTTGAAGAAGTAGTCAGGCTTGACCTTGAAGAACTTCGCCAGGGCGGCCACCGTCTCGTCGGACGGATTCGTTCGTTGTCCCGACCGCAACTGCGAGAGATACGGCTTCGAGATCGGATGCCCGGAGGCAGTCAGCGCAGCCGCAACCTCTGCGTTGGTGTGCGGCTTGCGCCCCGGGGGATGCACGGTTTCGAACAGCTTGTTCAGCCGCGCCGCGAAATCAGCCATTGTGAGCCGCCCAATTCCCTTCACTGTACTAACAGTCGTTATCTCGGATACGTATCATTGATATTAGCGGCTCAGTAACTGAAAACCTACGCCTGATTGGGGATTTCTCTACGATTTCCGACGCTCACCTGCGTGCAGGGGCGGCGGCGGTCGCGTTTGCGGGTCGCGCCAACGACTCTTGTGGAGCGCTGGGGTGCCCGGGTTCGTGCCCGTCGCGGGGTTCTTCCACCATGCCCCCATGATAGCCCAAAGATAGCTGACATCTCATGATCCCCCTGCCCCCCGTGACTTTGTGGCGTACGACACGTTCCGGGCGCCCTGGGATGAATGTTCAACCTGGGCGCCCGGTTTCGGTAAGGGTCAGTCTACAGGCGCTCGATGATGGTGCCCGTCGCCAGTGCGCCGCCTGCGCACATCAGCACCATGGCAGTGCCCTGACCTGTGCGTTCGAGTTCGTGTAACGCGGTCGTGATCAATCGGGAGCCGGTAGAGCCCACAGGATGCCCGATTGCGATCGCGCCGCCGTTGACATTTACCCGTTCCATGTCAGGTTGATGTACGGCAGCCCACGAAAGTGCGACCGACGCGAATGCTTCGTTGATCTCGAATAGATCGATATCGCCAATCGTCATTCCGGAGCGCTCGAGCAGTCGGGTGCACGCCTGCACCGGACCGTCCAGATGGAACTCCGGTTCGGCGCCGACGAGTACCTGGGTGTGAATCCGGGCGCGCGGACGCAAACCCTTTCGGCGCGCGACGGTTTCGTCCATCAGCAGCACGGCGGCGGCGCCGTCGGAGATCTGGGACGAGGTGCCCGCGGTGTGGATGCCGTCGGCCACGACCGGTTTCAGCGCCGCCAGCCCTTCGCGGGTGGTCGCCCGCAGGCCCTGATCGCGGGCGACCTCCACCTTTTCGCCGGTGGCCACGCCCTCGCCATCGAGTACCGGCGCCGAGACCGGAAGTACCTCGCGGTCGTAGCGGCCCTCGGCCCACGCCTTGGCCGCCAATTGCTGGGAGCGCAAACCGAATTCGTCGATATCGGACCGGGTGATCCCGCGCCTGCGGGCGATGCGCTCGGCGGCGCCGAACTGGTCGGGCAGATCGATCGACCACGACGCGGGCCGTCGCGGCCCCGCCTCGGTGCCGACATTGGCGCCGAGCGGCACCCGGCTCATCGCCTCGACGCCGCACGCGACGCCGACGTCGATCGCGCCGGTGGCGATGAGGCCCGCGATGAGGTGGTTGGCCTGCTGGGCCGAGCCGCACTGGGCGTCGATCGTGGTCGCGCCGGTCTGCCACGGCAGGCCCGCGTGCAGCCAGGCGACGCGGGTGACGTTGTTGGATTGCTCGCCCGCCTGGGTGACGCAGCCGCCGATCACCTGCTCGACCTCGGCCGGGTCGAGACCCGCCCGGTCGAGTAGTCCGCGCTGGGCCAGGCCGAGCAATTCGGCGGCGTGCAGTCCCGAAAGTTGCCCTCGACGTTTGCCGATGGGGGTCCGCACGGCCTCGACGATCACGGGTGTGCCCATGTGATTCTCCCTTATAACTGCAACAGGTTCTGATCTTGAGCTCAGGGTAAAACCGCGAGGTTCTTCCGTCGCGGCGACCGCTATGCTTGAATGATTATAGAACGTGTTTCAGTTTGTCGAAGGAGACATCTGGTGGTAGATCCGAGCACCGCACACGCCGGCCCCGTGACGGGTGCCCGGCCGAACCTGCCGGACGGGTTCGACGTTACCGACCCGGCGATCTACGCCGAGCGGATTCCGGCCGAGGAGTTCGCCGAACTGCGTCGTACGGCCCCGATCTGGTGGAACCCGCAGTCGCCCGAGGTGGGCGGGTTCCATGACGACGGCTTCTGGGTGGTGAGTAAGCACGCCGACGTCAAAGAGGTGTCGCGCCGCAGCGATGTGTTCTCCACCTTCGAGAACACCGCGATCCCGCGCTTCAACGACGACATCCAGCGCGAGCAGATCGAACTGCAGCGCTTCGTCCTGTTGAACAAGGACGCCCCCGAGCACACCAAGCTGCGCAAGCTGATCGCCAAGGGCTTCACCCCGCGCGCGATCAACGGCCTGCGCGCCGAACTCTCGGCCCGTGCCGAGGGCATTGTGAAGCGAGCCCTCGAGTCCGGCAGCGGTGACTTCGTCACCCAGGTGGCGTGTGAGCTGCCGCTGCAGGCGATCGCCGAACTGATCGGTGTGCCGCAGGAGGACCGGATGAAGGTCTTCGACTGGTCCAACGACATGACCAGCTACGACGATCCCGACAGCACCGCCGATCCGGTCGCCGCGTCGATGGAGATCCTCGGCTACGCCTACCAGATGGCCGAAGCCAGGAAGGCCTGTCCGGCCGACGATCTGGTGACCACGCTGATCGAGGCCGACGTCGACGGCGAGCACCTCACGCCGGAGGAATTCGGCTTCTTCGTGATCGTTCTGGCCGTCGCCGGCAACGAGACGACCCGCAATGCCATCACCCACGGCATGATCGCCTTCATGGAGAACCCCGACCAGTGGGAGTTGTTCAAGAAGGAGCGCCCCGCCACCGCGGCGGACGAGATCATCCGCTGGGCCACCCCGGTGACCTCCTTCCAGCGCACCGCGCTCGAGGACACCGAACTCGGCGGCGTGCAGATCAAGAAGGGCCAGCGGCTCGTGATGCTGTACCGCTCGGCAAACTTCGACGAGGACGTGTTCGAGAACCCGGAGACGTTCGACATCACCCGCGCCGACAACCAGCACCTGGCCTTCGGCGGCACCGGCGCCCACTTCTGCGTCGGCGCGAACCTGGCTCGGCTCGAGGTCGATCTGATCTTCAACGCGATTGCTGATCATCTGCCCGATATCACGCAAATCGGTGATCCGAAGCGGCTGCGTTCGGGTTGGCTCAATGGGATCAAGGAGCTGCCGGTCGATTACAAGCCCGCCGGCTGCCCCGTCGCGCACTGAGTCGCTGACAACGAGAACAGCCCGAGACCGAAAGGTCCCGGGCTGTTCTCGCGTTTACTGCTGAACGACGGGACGCGTGGTCGCGACCGCGCGGTCCACTTCCCAGAACGCGCGCAAAGCGGCGATCTTCCCGTCGGCATCGACCTTGTAGGTGAACACGCCCTCGGCGTCGATGACGTGGCCGGCCATGGTGGTGCGGATCAGGCCGGTGAAGGCGATTTCGTTCCCGCAGGCGAAGGAGTCCTCGAAGCGGAATTCGATGGATTCGGTCAGGGCGATGGCCTTGTCCCAGAAGGCGCCGATGGCCTCGTGGCCGCGGTGGCCGACGCCCTCCGGATCGAAACCCGAAGGACCGACGGGATCTTCGACGATGCCGTCCTCGGCGAACAGGGCGACCCAGGCCGCCCGGTCCTTCGCCCTGACCGCGGCCTGAGATGCCAGGCCCGCGGCACGGGCGGTGCGTTCGATGGTGGTCATGGCTGCACCTTCGCGATGATGGGGTCGGCGATGTACTTCTCGGCGAACTTGCGCAGCGAGTCCTGCTTGGCCGCCAGCTCGCCGTCGAACCCGATGCCGTCGGCCAGCCACGGCACCACGATGTTGTCGGTGACGCCCGCGTCGGCCAGGTCCTGATAGCCGTCGCGGCCGAACTTGTCGATACAGACGGACTGGATCTCGAAGGGCTCCTCGGACCGGCCGTATTCGGCACGCAGATCGCGCAGCGTGCCGATGGTGGTGACCAGGTCGTCGAACTTCATCATCGCCGAGGTCCAGCCGTCACCGATGCGGGCGGCCCGGCGCAGCGCCGGGCCGGTGTGCCCGCCGATGTAGAACGGCACCCGCTCGCTCGGCGCGGGGCTCATCTGCAGCTGGTCGAAATCGAAGAACTCGCCGTGGAATTCGACCATGCCGCCGTCGAGGACGAGCCGGATGACCTCGATCATCTCGTCGACTCTGGCGCCGCGACGCGCGTACGGGACACCGCACCATTCGAATTCCTCAGGTGCCCAGCCGATCCCGATACCGAACCCGAACCGGTTGCCCGACAGGTTGGCGATCGAGCCGACTTGACGGGCCAGCAGCAGCGGATTGCGCGAGCCGAGCTTGAGGACATTGGTGTAGAAGCGCAGGTTCGTGGTGACCGCGGCCATGGACGCGGCGGCGATCAGCGGATCCACCCACGGAGTCTCCGGCCCCCAGAAGCGGCTGCCGTCCGGGGTGTACGGGTAGTCGGCGGCCTGTGACTTCATGTAGAACAGCGAATCGGGCAGGCCGATGGAGGTGAACCCGCATTCTTCGGCCGTCTTGGCCAGCTCGGTGAGCTGATCCAAGGGGCTCAGTGCGACACCGAGGGTGAATTTCATGCCGGACGCTCGCTTCCCACGACCCACATCGAAAAGTACTGGGAGCCACCGCCGTACGCATGGCCGAGGGCCTTGCGCGCGTTCGGCACCTGGTACGCACCCGCGCGGCCCATCACCTGCTTGGCCGCTTCGGCGAACCGGATCAGGCCGGAGGCGCCGATCGGGTTGGACGAGAGGACGCCGCCCGACGGGTTCACCGGAATGCGCCCGCCGATCTCCGTCTCACCCTTGTCGGTGAGCTTCCAGCCGTCGCCCTCGGCCGCGAAGCCGAGATTCTCGAGCCACATCGGCTCGAACCAGGAGAACGGCACGTAGATCTCGGCGACGTCGATCTCTTCCAGAGGATCGGTGATCCCGGCCGATTTCCACAGGGCCGTGGCCGCGTCCCGGCCCGCCTGCGGATTCACCTGGTCGCGACCCGAGAAGGTGGTCGGCTCGGTGCGCATCGCGGTGCCGTGTACCCAGGCCACCTTCTTGCCCTCGGCTTCGACCACCGCGGCGGCCTCGGCATCGCCGATCACCACGGCGCACGCGCCGTCCGACGACGGGCAGGTCTCATCGAAACGGATGGGATCCCAGAGCATTTGGGAGGCCAGCACCGACTCGAGCGTGATGTCGGGCTGATGCAGGTGTGCGAGCGGGTTCTTCGCGCCGTTGCGTCGATCCTTCACCGCCACCATGGCGCCGATGTGCAGTGGTGCGTTCGAGCGACGGATGTAGGAGCGCACGTGGGGGGCGAAGTAGCCGCCCGCGCCCGCGCCGACCGGCATGGTGAACGGCACCGGAATCGACAACGCCCACATGGCATTCGACTCCGACTGCTTCTCCCAGGCGATGGCGAGGACGCGCTTGTGCACCCGACCCTGCACCAGGTTGGCGGCGACGACGCCGGTCGAGCCGCCGACCGAGCCCGCGGTGTGCACGCGGATCAACGGCTTGCCCGCCGCACCGAGCGCCTCGGCCATGTACAGCTCGGGCATCATGACGCCCTCGAAGAAGTCGGGGGCCTTGCCGACGACGACAGCGTCGATGTCGGCGATGGTCAGACCCGCGTCATCGAGTGCGCGATCGATGGCCTCACGGCACATGCCCGACATGGACACGTCCGTACGTTTTGTCACGTGATGGGTTTGGCCGGTGCCGAGCACCGCTGCGGGGAAGCTCACTTGACCTCCATGACGGCGACCAGATTCTGTTGCAGCGCAGGGCCGCTGGTCGCATGAGCGAGGGTCCGGTTCGCGGTGCCGGACATGATGGCTTGGGCGGCGCTGCCGATTCGTTCGAGACCCGCGGCGAACATCGGATTGGCGGCGAGGGCGCCACCGGAGGGATTGATCCGGGTGTCCGCGGACAGCCCGATCGCTTCCGCGAGGATCAACTGCTGGTGACTGAACGGCGCGTGCAGCTCGGCGACGTCGAAGGTGGTGTTGCCGCCGGTCGCCACCGCGGCCGCCTTGGTGGTGGAGGGGGAGCGGGTCAGGTCGCGACCGCCGAGCGCCTGGGCGTCGATGTTGTGCGCGATTCCGGTGATCCACGCGGGCCGCTCGCAGAGCTCGCGCGCACGGTCGCCGACCGCGAGCACGATCGCGGCCGCGCCGTCGGTGATCGGCGCGATGTCGTGGGCGCGCAGCGGGTCGGCTACGTAGGGTGCGCCGAGGTCACCGCCCGCGACCGCCGCCATGTCCTGCTCGGTCCACCGGCCGGAGTCCAGGCCGGCACGTGCCTGCAGACCCGCGATCGAGACCGCGTCGGGCCACATCGGCGCGACCAGGTAGGGGTCGAGCTGCATGGTCAGCACCTGGCGCAGCGTGCCTGCCGACGACTTGCCGAAGCCGTACACGAGTGCGGTCTGCGCCTGTCCGGAACGCAGCTTCACCCACGCTTCGTAGAGGGCCCACGCGGCGTCCATCTCCACGTGCGATTCGTTGATCGGCGGGACGGCGCCGATCGCATCGATCGCCGAGATGAACGAGAACGCGCGTCCGGCGAGGAAGTCGGAGGACCCCGAGCACCAGAAGTCGATGTCGGACTTGGTGATGCCGAGATCGGCGTAGAGCTGCTGGAAGCACGGCACGAGCATCTCGACGCCGTTGGTGGTGCCGTGGGTTTCGGGTACGTGTGGTGCGTGGGCGAAGCCCACCACCGCGATCTCGGGCAGGCTCGCGTCGCTGCCGGAGGATGCTGATGTGGTCAACGTCGCCTCTCTAGAGGTGGTGCTGGTAGGACTCGTAGGGAGCGTCGGGCTCCCCGGTGGGCCGGAAGTGGTCGATGTTGGCCAGCGTGTGGCCCCACTCCTCGCGGGGTTTCCACACCGCCTCGACCTGCATGCCCATCCGCACCTCGTCGGCCTCGCAGCCGAGGATCAGGTGCAGGACCGGGATGTCGGCGCCGTCGAGGAGCACATAGGCGGCCACGTACGGCGGCTTGATCCGCTGGCCGAGGAACGGCACGTTGACGATGCAGAAGGTGGTCACCGTGCCCTTGTCGGACAGCTCGACCAGATCGTCGGTGGGTCTGCCGTCGGTCGGGTTGGCGCCGCGCGGCGGGAAGTACACCCGCCCGCCCGCTTCGGAGCGGCCGCCGATGAGCTTGCCTTCGGCCAGCCCGCGCAGATAGACGCTCTCCTGCGGAGAGGCCGTGTGCTTGTAGTCGAGGTCGACGGGCGTGGTCAGGATGGTGATCGGTGTTTGTTCGGAGTAGTCGGCGGGGCTGGTGCGCTCGCCGGGTTCGAAGCAGGCGATGTCCTGGATGCGGCCGGAACGCTCGTCGGCCCAGCGGGCACTGACCCGCATTCCGGTGCTGAGTTGTCCTGGGTCGGTCACGTCCAGGGCATGCAGCAACGCCGTGTCGGCGCCGTCGAGCTGGATCAGCGCCCATGCGAACGGTCGGTCGAACGGCTGGCCGGGCAACGGCTCGGACACCCACGTCCAGGACGTGACGGTGCCGGTCGCCGCGACCTCGACCAGTTCGGCCAGCGCCGCGCTGGTGTGTGGATCGTATTCGGGCGGTGGCACGAGTATTCGCCCGTCGCTGCCGCGCGCGCCGAGTATCCGGCGTTCGCGCAGTCCGGTCAGAAATGCGCCGATGATGGGTCCGACGGACCTGGTGTAGTCGAATCGCACCCTCAGGGGTGCACTCAATACTTCCACTGCGGTATTCCCCTGGGTCACGATATCGAGTAGAACAGGTTCTTATTCTGCTCGCAAGGATTCGCCGAAAGGGCGCCGATCATGAAATTCGGATTGCAACTCGGATACTGGGGCGCGCAGCCGCCCGCCAACGCAGGCGAGCTGGTGGTCGCGGCCGAGGAAACCGGCTTCGACGCGGTGTTCGCGGCCGAGTCGTGGGGCTCGGACGCCTTCACCCCGCTGGCCTGGTGGGGGTCGTCCACCGAGCGCGTGCGGCTGGGCACCTCGGTCGCGCAAATGTCGGCCCGTACTCCCGCGGCGGCCGCGATGCACGCGCTCACGCTGGATCACCTCAGCGGCGGCCGGGCCGTTCTCGGCCTCGGCGTCTCCGGACCGCAGGTGGTGGAGGGCTGGTACGGACAGCCCTTCGCGCAGCCGCTGCGGCGCACGCGCGAGTACGTCGACATCGTGCGCAAGGTGCTGGCCCGCGAGGCGCCGGTGACCTCGGACGGCAAGCACTACGGTCTGCCCTACACGGGTCCCGCAGCGACCGGGCTCGGCAAACCGCTCAAGCCGATCGTGCATCCGCTGCGCGCCGATCTGCCGATCTGGCTGGGTGCGGAGGGTCCGAAGAACGTCGCACAGACCGCTGAGATCGCCGACGGCTGGCTCGCGATCTACTACGCACCCCGACTGGCCGGGATGTACAACGAGTGGCTCGACGAGGGCTTCGCGCGGCCGGGCGCGCGCCGTTCGCGCGACGACTTCGAGATCGCGGCGAGTGCGCAGGTGGTGATCACCGACGATCCGGCCGGCGAGATCGAGCGGATGCGCTGGGTGAGCGCGCTCTACATCGGCGGCATGGGCGCGCCCGAGCTGAACTTCCACGCTCAGGTGTACAAGCGGATGGGCTACGCCGCCGAGGTCGACGAGATCTCCGCACTGTTCCAGGCGGGACGCAAGGCCGAGGCCGCGGCGGCGGTGCCCGACGAGCTGATCACCGACACCGCGATCTTCGGCGACGAGGCCCATGTCCGCTCCCGCTTGAAGGAATGGGAGGACGCGGGCGTGACGATGATGCTGATCTCAGTCTCGGATGCCGAACAAATGCGTCGGCTCCAACCCCTTGTCACCATGTAGAACACGTTCTAAATTCGAGGGGTGAGCCAGCAGACAACGGAAGTCCTCGGACTGTGGAATATCGCCGAGGCCGATCCCGAACGGATCGCCCTCGTCGACCCGGACGGTAGAGAGATCAGCTATCGAGAATTGGCCACCCTCGCCAACCGGTACGCCAACGGGCTACGCGGCATCGGATTGCGCACCGGCGACGTGGTGGTCAGCATGCTGCACAACGGGGTCGAGGCCATCGCCGCGTACTTCGCCGCCTACCAAGCCGGTTTCTATATCGTCGCGGTGAACTGGCACCTCACCGCGCCGGAGATCGCCTACATCCTCGGCGACAGCGAGGCGTCGGCGTTCCTGGCCAGTGAGCGGTTCGCCGACACCGCAGCCGAGGCCGCCGACCTCGCGGAACTGTCCGCCGACGCCCGTTTCTCGGCGGGCACCATCCCCGGCTTCCGGCCGGTGTCCTGGCTCGGCGCCGCCGACACCGGTCGTCCGGACGAGCGGTCCATCGGCGCGCCGATGCTCTACACCTCGGGCACCACCGGTCGGCCCAAGGGCGTTCGCCGCCCGCTGACCGGTGCGGATCCCGATGTCGTTCCCGCGGCGAACCAGGCCTACTTCAGCCTGTTCGGCCTCGGTCCCTACGACGATCACGTGCACATCTGCGGTTCGCCGCTCTATCACACGGCCGTGCTGAACAACTCGACGATCTCGATCCAGATGGGGCACAAGCTCGTGCTGATGGATCGCTGGGACGCCGAAGGCATGCTCGCGCTGATCGAGAAGTACAAGGTCACCCACAGTCACATGGTGCCCACCCAGTTCAACCGGCTGCTGGCCCTGCCCGACGAGGTGCGGGCCCGCTACGACATGTCCTCGCTGCGCAGCATGATCCACGGTGCGGCACCGTGCCCGCCGGACACCAAGCGACGCATGCTCGAGTGGTGGGGACCGGTCGTCACCGAGTACTACGCCGCGACCGAAGGCGGCGGCACGGTGATCACCGGCGCCGAGTGGCTGGAAAAGCCGGGCTCGGTGGGCAAGGCGTGGCCGTGGTCGGTGGTGAAGGTGCTCGACGAGCAGGACGGCACCGAACTGCCCGCGGGCAAAGAGGGCCTGATCTACATGAAGATGGGCGCATCCAGCTTCGAGTACCACAAGGCCAAGGAGAAGACCGAGGAGTCGCGCGTCGGTGAGATGTTCACCGTCGGCGACATCGGCTACTTCGACGCCGACGGTTACCTGTTCCTCTGCGACCGGCGTTCGGATCTGATCCTGTCCGGTGGGGTGAACATCTACCCGGCCGAGATCGAGGGCGTGCTGATGAGCCACCCGAAGATCGCCGATGTGGCGGTTCTCGGTGTGCCCGACCCGGATTGGGGTCAGCAGGTGAAGGCGTTCGTGCAACCGGTGCCCGGCACCGAGGGCAGCGACGAACTCACCACCGACATCCTCGAATTCGCCGCGAGCCAGCTCGCGAAGTACAAGCTGCCCCGCACGGTGGAATACCGTGCGGAGCTGCCCCGCGATCCCAACGGGAAGCTGTACAAGCGCCGCCTGCTCTGAATTTCGTTCCCGCTCAGACGGGCTCGCGCCACTCCGGCTCGAGCCCGAAGAGCGGGAACAGGCGCTGGGTGTCGAGGAAGAAGTTGAGGCCGGCGATGGTGTCGCCCTCGAGTTCGAGCACCGTGATCGACCACGGCACCCAGACGCCGGGCTCCTCGCTCGGCTTGTAGTGGCCGAAGGCGGGCGAACCGTTGGCGCCGACCAGCGGCACCATCCGCGAATTGCGGCACGCGCTGCCCGTGCTGAGCATGAACGCGGCCACGTTCTCCGGGCCCGAGATCCAGAGATCGAACGGCGGCATCGACAGCGCCACATCGGCTTTGAGCAGGGTGGTGAGCGCGTCCATGTCGTAGGCCTCGAACGCCTTGACGAAATCGTCGATCAGTTTGCGCTGATCCGGATCGGTCTCGTCGAAGCTGTCGGACACGGTCGGCTGCACCTTCGACATGGTGGCCCTGGCCCGCTGCAGCGCGCTGTTCACCGACGCCGGCGACATCATCAGCGCCTCGGCGGTCTCACCCGCGGAGAAGCGCAGCACCTCGCGCATGATCAGGATCGCGCGCTGAGTGGCGGGCAGGTGCTGGCAGGCCGCGACGAACGCCAGGCGCAGCGTGTCCCTGGTGGAGGCGTGGTCGGCCGGGTCTGCGCCGAAGGCCAGCGCGTTCGGGATCGGCTCGATCCACACGTAGTCGGGCTGGGGCATGGGCAGCGGTGAATCCGGGCGGCCCGGCCCGTTGAGATCCATCGGTCTGGCACGACTCTGGGGACGGTCGAGCATGTCCAGACAGATATTGGTGGCGATCTTGTAGAGCCACGAGCGCAGGCTCGCGCGGCCCTCGAAGGAATCGTAGGAGCGCCAGGCGCGGGTAAAGGTTTCCTGCACTGCGTCTTCGGCCTCGAAGGAGGACCCGAGCATCCGGTAGGCATACGCGCACAACTCGCGCCGATGCGTCTCGAATTCGGCGAGTACAGCGGGATCGGGGCCGGTGGTGGCGGTTGTGGCGTCGCTCATAGTTTCACGATGCCACAGGGGTCCGACAGCCGACAGAGGCGAAAACGGACTATCGCGATTTCGCGAACTTCGCGCCGATGCGATGAATCCGCGTCGACCGCCACGTCTACATGTTCGAGACCGCAACGACGCCCCGAAAGGCTGAATCCCATGAGCAACAAGATGATCTTCATCAACCTCCCCGTCGCCGACCTCGACCGCTCGAAGAGCTTCTACGAGGCGCTGGGCTGGAAGGTCAACGAGGATTTCACCGATCAGAACGCGTCGTGCATCGTCATCGACGACAACATCTGCCTGATGCTGCTGACCAAGCCGTTCTTCTCGACCTTCAGCACGCGTCCGATCGCCGACACCATCAACACCGCCGCCGCCGGGTACGCGCTGTCGCTGGCCAGCGCCGAGGAGGTCGACGCGCTGACCGGCGCCGCAGTCGCCGCGGGCGCCACCGAGCAGACCAACGAGGACAAGCGCGCCCAGGAGGCCCAGGTCGGCATGCACGGCCGCACCTTCCTCGACCCCGACGGCCACCAGTGGGAGCCGTTCTACATGAACTACCCGGGCGCGTAGGCCCCACCGCCATCAGGGCGCCGGGCGCCGAGCCCGGCGCCCGGCGGCGTGTCAGGAGCCGGTGAAGTTCGGCTTGCGCTTCTCGGCGAAGGCTCGCGGCCCTTCCTTGGCGTCGGCTGATCGGAACACCTCGATGCCGATCTTCGCCTCGATGGGAAACGCCTCGTTCTCCGGCATGGCCTCGGTTTCACGCAGGGTGCGCAGCATCGCCTGGACGGCGAGCGGGCCGTTGTCGGCGATCTGGCCTGCCAGTGCCATGGCCTTGTCGAGGGCGGTTCCGTCGGGGACGACGTGTCCGATCAGGCCGATCTCCTTGGCCTCGGCAGCGGTGATGTGCCGACCGGTCAGCAGCAGATCAGCGGCCACCGTGTACGGGATCTGCCGGGCCAGCCGCACCGCGGAACCACCCAGCGGGAACAGGCCCCAGCGGGCCTCGGAAACGCCGAACTTCGCGCTTTCCCCGGCCACGCGCAGGTCGGTGCCCTGCAGGATCTCGGTGCCACCGGCGATAGCGGGGCCCTCGACGGCCGCGATCAGCGGCTTGGCCAGTCGCCGTCCCTTCAGCAGCGCGGGGAGGTAGGCGGGGTCCCAGCTGCCGGAGGAGGCGGTGTCCCCGGGATGCTGCGAGCTCATCGCCTTCAGATCCATTCCCGCGCAGAAGGCCCCGCCCGCACCGGTGAGGATCGCGACGCGGATGTCGGGATCGCTGTCCACCTGGTCCCAGGCGTCGCGCATGATCGCCATCATCTCGCCGGAGAGGGCGTTGCGCGCCTCGGGGCGGTTCATGGTGACGATGAGGACATGGTCGCGTTTCTCGACCAGGCAGTGGGCCATTTTCGTACTCCTGACAAGTTGAGTCTTGTCAGAAACAGTAACACGTTCTATTTTTGTCCTTGTGAGCTACAACATAGCCGATCTCGTCGAACATGCCGTCGACTTGATGCCCGACCGGATCGTGCTGGTCGGCGAACATCGAGAGTCGACCTACGCCGAACTGGAGGAGCGGGCCAACAAGTTGGCCCACTACCTGCTGGAACAGGGTGTGCGTCCCGGCGACAAAGTCGGAATCTATTCCAGGAACACCGTCGAGGCCGTCGAAGCGATGGTTGCCGTCTTCAAGGCGCGGGCGGTGATGATCAACGTCAACTTCCGCTACGTCGAGAACGAGTTACTGCACATCTTCGACAACTCCGACATGGTCGCGCTGATCCACGAGCGCCGCTACACCGACAAGGTGGCGGCGGTTCGGGAGAAGGTCCCCGCTCTGAAGACGGTGATCGTCGTCGAGGACGGCACCGATGGGCCCACCGGCGCGGACACTGTGGAGTACGAAGCGGCCTTGGCCGATTCGTCGGGTGAACGTGACTTCGGGGAGCGCTCGCCCGACGACATCTACATGCTCTACACCGGCGGCACCACCGGCCTGCCCAAGGGCGTGATGTGGCGGCACGAGGATGTCTGGCGGGTGCTCGGCGCCGGCATCAACTTCGTCACCGGCGAGTACACCAAGGACGAGTGGGAGCTGGCCAAGGTCGGCGCGGCCAACCCGCAGATGGTGCGCTTCCCGATTCCGCCGATGATCCACGGCGGCTCGCAGTGGGCCACCTTCCACAGCCTGTTCGGCGGTGGCAAGGCCGTGATGATTCCCGAGTTCAGCGGGCACGGAGTGTGGCAGGCCGTCGACAAGCACGGCATCAACCTGATCTTCATCACCGGCGACGCGATGGCGCGCCCGATGCTCGACGCGCTGGCCGAAGGCAACCCGGAAACCGGTGAGCCCTACGATCTTTCGACCCTGTACGTGCTGGCCAGCAGTGCGGCGCTGTTCTCGCCGTCGCTCAAGGACAAGTTCCTCGAGGTGCTGCCCAACCGGATGATCTCCGACTCCATCGGTTCCTCGGAGACCGGTTTCGGTGGACTCTCCCTGGTCGCCAAGGGCGCCACCCACACCGGTGGTCCCCGGGTGAAGATCGACGCGGCCACCCAGGTGCTCGACGAGGAAGGCAATCCGGTCGAACCGGGTTCCGGCGTCGTCGGCCTGCTGGCGCGCAGCGGGCACATCCCGCTCGGTTACTACAAGGACGAGGTCAAGTCGGCCGCGACGTTCAAGGAGTTCAACGGCGTTCGCTTCGCGATCCCCGGCGACTACGCGCGCGTCGAGGAGGACGGCTCGGTCACCATGCTCGGCCGTGGTTCGGTGAGCATCAACAGTGGTGGCGAGAAGATCTACCCCGAAGAGGTGGAGGGCGCCCTCAAGGCGCACCCCGAGATCTTCGACGCGCTGGTGGTCGGGGTCGAGGACGCCCGCTGGGGCCAGCGTGTCGTCGCCGTCGTCCAGTGTCGTGGCGAGAACCGCCCCACCCTGGCCGACCTGAAACCGGTACTGGCCCAGGAGATCGCGTCGTACAAGCAGCCACGCAGCCTGTGGTTCGTCGACGAGATCAAGCGCTCGCCCGCGGGCAAGCCGGACTACCGCTGGGCCAAGTCGCAGACCGATGAGCGGCCTGCGGACGAGCACGCGGAGGCAGGCTCGGCGTAGTACCCGCACGATACGAACAAGCCCGCCCGGCAGCGTCGCCGGGCGGGCTTTCGTCGTGTTCGGAATCGGTGGTGGGGAAACGGGTTCCGGTCAGCGGTTGCCGAGTTCGGAGAGTTGGTAGGCCAGCTTGGCACGGACCGCGGGGATGCGGGTGAGCAGGCGGAAGGCGGTGTTGCGGGCGGTGCGTGCCGGGGCGGACTGGAGGGTCGCCATCGAGGTCATGCGGTGGGTGAAGGCGACGACGTCGAGGGCGATGGGCCTGCGGGTGGTTTCGTAGGTGTCGAGAATCGAATCCGGTTCGCCTGCGTCGACTTTCGCCAGCAGAGAGCCCAGGAGTGCCGCGTCCTGGATGCCGGTGTTCATGCCCTGGCCGCCTGCGGGGCTGTGGACGTGGGCGGCGTCGCCCGCGAGGAGGACGCGGCCTGCGCGGTAGTGGTCGGCTACGCGGTGGTGGACCCGGAATCGGGAGCTCCACAGCACCTCGTCCACATGGATCTCGCCCGCTGGGCCGCGGGTGTTCAGCAGGGTCTGGATATCGGTGCGGGTGGGGTGTTCCGGGGCGTCGTCGACGGTGGCGACGACGCGGTACCGGTTGTGCGCGTCGTCGGGGAGGGGCGCGACCACGGTGACGCCTTCGGGGGAGAGGTGCAGCGACACTTCCGAACGCGGGGTAGGCCAGCTCATGCGGACGTCGGCGAGGACGAAGGAGGCGGGGTAGGTATCGCCCGTGAAGCCGATGCCCGCTTGCTCGCGCACGACGCTGTGCATGCCGTCGGCGCCGATGACATAGTCGGCCTCGATCTCGCCGCGCTGGTCGTTCTCGTCGACGTATTCGACAGTGACGCTGTCGTTCTCGTCGCTGACCCGGGTGACGGTGAGCGGCCGGTGCACCGTGCCGCCCAGCTCGTGCAGCCGGTCCAGGAGCACCTGCTCGGTGACGTCCTGCGGCACCATCAGCGTGTACGGGAAGGCGGTGGGGAGATCGCCGAACTCGATGGTGGCCAACGTCTTCGCGCCGTCGTGGAGCTTGAAGGTGGGCACCTGGATTCCGAGTTCGACGAGCTTGCTCGTGATGCCGAGCCCGTCGAGCACCTCGAGTGTCCTGGCGTGCACCACCGCGGCCCGAGAAGTGTTGGCGCCCTCGCCGAGTCGATCGATGAGCACATGGTCGACGCCGGCTTCGGCGAGCACGATCGCGGCGGTGAGCCCGGCGGGACCCGCGCCGACGATGACGACGGAGGTGGCTTCGGGAAGTGAGGTGGCGGGCATTTCGACTCCTGGTCAACGCTTGTTTGCCAACGCTTGTAGGCATAACGGTAAACCCGCTCACGGATGAAAGTCAACAGTTGTTGGCCTACAATTGTTGACATGCCTGACCAGGAGATTCCCGCCCGTCGTTCCGACGCAACGAAGGCCGCCATCCTCGAGGCCGCCCGCGCCCGCTTCGCCGCCGACGGCTACGCCAAAGCCACGATCCGCGCGATCGCCGCAGACGCCGAGATCGACCCGTCGATGGTGATGCGCTATTTCGGCAGCAAGGACGGCCTCTTCGCCGCCGCCGCTCAGATCGACCTGGACCTCCCCGACCTGAGTGCCGCCGACCCGAACGCCATGGGCGAGTTGATGATCCGCCGCTTCCTCGAGATCTGGGAGGGCAACGACAACACCGTTCTGCTGATCCTGCTCCGCTCTTCGATCACCGACGAGGCGGTCGCGGCCCGCTTCCGCGAGATCTTCGCCGACCAGGTCCTGCCCGCCGTCCTCCGCTTCGGCACCCCCGCAGACGCCCCGCGTCGTGCCGCGCTTATCGTCACTCAACTCCTGGGCCTGGCCCTGTGTCGGTACGTCCTGCGGCTGCCGCCGGTAGTCGCGCTTACGCCACAGCAGATCGTCACCGACCTCGCCCCCACCCTGCAGCGCTACCTGACTTCGGGGTTGGATCTCCATCGGTAGGCAGGAGTGCATCGGTGCCTTGCGACGCCATTTGAGGCGCGGCCGGCCTACGGCGTCAAGAGTCGGTGAGAACCGGTAATCAGTGCTTCAAAGCGGTAGCGAGACGGGATGCGATCTCGGGAACATCGATCACTGCGCCACTGGCGACGTCGATCATGAGGTTGTACGTGAGGTCTTCGTCGAGAGAGCTCGTGTCGATGCCGTTGTAGGCCAGGAAGACGATCGCGCCAGCGATGGCAAGACGCTTGTTGCCGTCGACGAGTGGGTGGTTGGCTGCGATCGAATGCAGGAGCGCTGCGGACTTCTCCCAGATGCCTGGGTAGGCGTCGGTCCCGAACACGGTGGTTGCCGGGCGCGCGGCCGCCGAGGCGAGCAGTCCCGCGTCGCGTACGACGTACGGCCCTGCCACATCCTCGGCGATTGCTCGCAGGTCGGCGACCGTGAGGTAGTAGATCTCCGCTTCGCTCACTCGGCGAGCCTGTCGAGCAGGCTCCTGTGACGCTCGGCGAATTGTCGCGATAGTGCGCGGACTTGGCTGTTTGCGGTCTCGGCCATCGAATCCGGCACCACGGCCGCTACGCGGCGGCCATGACGGGTCAAGTGCACGACGGTGCCGCTCTCGGCGGCCGCAATCACCTCGGCGAGGCGCTCCCTGGCTTCACTTACCGGGAGTTCCCAGTTCTCGGGCGAGGGGGCTGCAGTCATGCTTTGAATTGTACATCTTGGCCGACAGTTCGTACGAACTGTCGGCCAAGAGTTAGTTCGCCAGTTCCGCGCCGAGGGCGAGGAGGTGGGGAGTTGCGCCGCCGAGGGCGAATTCGTGGTGCTTGGCGGCGGTGAAGTAGTTGTGGGTGATGTGGTCGCGGTCGATGCCGAGGCCGCCGTGGACGTGGACCACGGTGTGGGCGACCTTGTGGCCCGCTTCGGCTGCCCAGAACTTGGCGATATGGATGGCCTCGGCGGCGGGCAGGTCCTCCGACAGGCGCCAGGCGCCCTGGGTGACGGTGAGGCGAAGGCCACCGATGTCGATGTAGGCGTCGGACAGGCGCTGGGCGACCGACTGGAACGAGCCGATCGGCTTGCCGAACTGCTCGCGGGTACGGGTGTGCTCGGCGGTCAGCTCGAGTGCGCGCTCCAGCGTGCCGAGTTGCAGGGCCGAGAGGCCGAGCCAGGCGTGTTCGCGCAGCCAGGTGAGGATGTCGGCGCCCGCCTCGATGCTGCCGAGCAGTTCGGCCGGGGTGGCGGCGAGGTCGACGGCGAACTCGGGGCTCAGGTCGACGACCTGCTGGGCGGTGCGGGTGACCGAAGCGTGCTCCGGATCGACCACGAACACGCCGACACCGGTAGAGGTGATGGCGGGCACCAGGATTCGTTCGGCACGATCGGCGACGGCGACCGTGGTCGCGGTACCGGTGAGCGTCCATCCGGCGCCGGCGGCCTGGGCGACGATCCCGGGTGCGTCGGTGGTGGCGCGCAGTTCCTCGGCCAGCGCGGCGGTGAGCACGATCTCGCCCGCGCCCGCGCGCGCGGCCAGCTGCTGCTGGTCGGCATTGCCGAACTTCGCCAGCGCGCCCGCGCCGAGGACGATCGACCACAGGTAGGGCACCGCGGCGACGACGCGGCCGAGTTCACGCAGGATCGCGGTCTGCTCGAGCATGCCGAAATCGCTGCCGCCCAGGGCTTCCGGCAGCGCGGCGGCCAGCACGCCGGTCTCGGCGAGCGACTTCCAGAGCTGCTCGTCGAAGCGGGCGGCGGTGTCGAGTTCGCGCAGCCGATCGGCGGTGACCAGCTTGGCGCAGATCTCGCCGGTCAGCCGGGCGAGATCGGTCTGGGCTTCGGTGGGAGTGAAATCCATGGGGAGATACCGGCTTTCGGAATCAGCGGGCGGACGCGGGCTGGCGCAGGGCGGTCATGGCGATGATGTCGCGCTGGACCTCGTTGGTGCCGCCGCCGAAGGTGAGAATCAGTGCGGCGCGGTGCATCCGCTCGAGCCGGCCGAGCAGTGCGGCGCCGGGGGAGTCCTGGCGCAGGTACGCGTGCGGGCCGACGACCTCCATCAGCAGGCGATAGGCCTCGGTGGAGAGTTCGGTGCCGTAGACCTTGCAGGCGGAGGCGTCCCACGGCTTCGGCGCGGCCTCGCCGCCCTGATCGGCGCGGCTGGCGATCTCCCAGTTCAGCAGCTTGAGGTATTCGACCTTGGCGTGCACCCGAGCCAGGTTGAGCCGGGCCCACTCCTGGTCGATCACGCGCTTGCCGTTGGGCAGGGTGGTTTCCCGTGCCCACTCCACGGTCTGGGCGACCGCGAGGCTCAGCGGACCCGCCGAGGTGAGGGCGACTCGCTCGTGATTGAGCTGGTTGGTGATGAGCGACCAGCCGCCGTTCTCGGGACCGACCACCGACGAGGCGGGCACCCGCACGTCCTGGTAGTAGGTGGCGCTGGTGTCGGGCCCGGCCATCGTGTGTACCGGCGTCCAGGAGAACCCGTCGACATCGGTCGGCACGATGAGCATCGTGATGCCCTTGTGCTTCTTGGCGGCCGGATCGGTGCGCACAGCCAGCCAGATGTAGTCGGCGTAGGCGATGAGGCTGGTCCACATCTTCTGGCCGTTGATGACGAAGTCGTCGCCGTCGCGCACCGCGGTGGTCCGCAGCGAGGCCAGGTCGGTACCGGCGCCCGGCTCGGAGTAGCCGATGGCGAAGTGCAGCTCACCGGAGGCGATCTTGGGCAGGAAGAACTTCTTCTGCTCCTCGGTGCCGTACTGCATGATCGTCGGCGCCACGGAATTGAGCGTCAGGAAGGGAACCGGCGCGCCCGCGATGGCCGCTTCCTCGACGAAGATCAGCTGATCCATCGTGGTGCGGTCCTGGCCGCCGTACTCCTTGGGCCAGCTCAGGGTGAGCCAGCCGTCGCGGCCCATGTCGCGCACGACCTCGCGGTACACGTTGCCGGAGCCGTATTCGCCGGTCGTCATGCTCAGCGCCGCGCGACGTTCCGGTGTCATCAGCTTCGCGAAATATTCGCGCAGCTCGGCGCGCAATTCTTCCTGCTGCGGCGTATACGCGACGCGCATGCTTCCTACCTCGGTGTCGAGCTGAAAGGGCGGGTGGCGGGGCGCAGGGGGTGAGCCCCGCCGAAACCGATCATTGCATATGAACTGGAACATGTTCCAGTATTGATGGTGATTCGGTGCCTGTTCCGCTTCGGGGACCAGGCTGTCTGGGTTAGTGTCGCGAAGACCGTGTGGAAGGAAGTTCTCATGAAGATCATCGTCGATTTCGACCGATGTGAAGCGAACGGCGTCTGTGTAGGAATCGCCCCTGACATGTTCGAACTTGATGACGACGACATGTTGACCGTCGCCGAGGGCGATGTCGCGCCCGATCGCCTCGCCGATGCGGAGGAGGCTGTGGCGCAGTGCCCCAAGGCCGCGCTGAGGTTGGCGTGATCCGCTCTTGTCGGATGGTGGAACACGTTCTAGAGTCGGCCGAATGAGTGTGACGCAGATTTCATTGGAGGGCCGGGTCGCCATCGTGACCGGTGCGGGCGCGGGGCTCGGCAGGGCCGAAGCTCTCGCGCTGGCGTCGGCCGGTGCGGCGGTGGTCGTCAATGACCTGACCGAGGACGCGGCGGCCGAGACCATCGCCGCCATCCGCGAGCTCGGTGGCAAGGCGGAATTCGTCGGCGGCTCCATCGCCGAGCGCTCGACGGCCGACGCGCTCGTCTCGACCGCGCAGGAATCGCTGGGCGGGCTCGACATCGTCGTCAACAACGCGGGCATCACCCGCGACCGCATGCTGTTCAACATGTCCGACGAGGACTGGGACGCGGTGATCGCGGTGCATCTACGCGGACACTTCCTGCTCACCCGCAACGCGGCCGCCTACTGGCGCGCGGCATCCAAGGCGGCGGGCGAGCCGGTCTACGGCCGGCTGGTCAACACCTCCTCGGAGGCGGGCCTGCTCGGACCGGAAGGCCAGGCGAACTACGGTGCGGCCAAGGCCGGCATCACCGCCCTCACGCTCACCGCGTCGCGCGTGCTGTCCAGGTACGGCGTGCGCGCCAACGCGATCTGCCCCCGGGCCAGGACCGCGATGACCGAGGCGGTCTTCGCCGACGCGCCCGAAGGCGCGGTCGACCCGCTGGCGCCCGAACATGTGGCCAAGCTCGTGGCCTACCTCGCCTCGCCCGCGGCCGATGCCGTGAACGGTCAGGTCTTCGTCGTCTACGGACCGATGGTGGCGCTGATGGCGGCGCCGACGGTCGAGCGGCGATTCGATGCCGCGGGTGCCGAATGGTCCGAGGCCGACCTGGCCGCCACCCTCGGTGGCTACTTCGCAGAGCGCCCTGCGGATCACACCTTTTCGGCGCGCGACCTCCGCGATCTGGGCTGAGCAGTCCAGTCCACGGTTTGCCTGATGTTGGCTGACCGCATACCCCGCCGGATTTGTCTCGCCTGTCGTGTTGATCACCAGTCCAGGTATTGGTAGACATGACCGTCGGGGTGTGTGCCGCCTCACAGGAAGGTCGCCGAATTGAATAAGTATCCGTTTCAGTTTTGACAGCGTTTTACGAGAAAAAGTCCTGCTCTGAGTCTACGAATATGGCAGACATTAGTAGGAACATGTTCTAGTCTTTGGGCAGTCTTCAGATCGGGGTGGCGGTGAAGTACGGGTACGCGGACACATCGGTCCGCCCGTCGAAAGAGGAGGATTCGGTATGAACAACCTCCTTGCTGTCCCGTTGCGGGCGGTCGGCGGATTCTTCGAACTTGGCGCGGAAGTGGCACGCGCCACCGTCCGTAAGCCATTTCAATGGCGCGAATTCATCGACCAGGCCTGGTTCGTGGCTCGCGTCTCGATCGTGCCGACGCTGTTGGTCGCCATCCCGTTCACGGTGCTGGTGGTCTTCACGCTCAACATCCTGCTGCGCGAGATCGGCGCCGCCGACCTCAGCGGCGCGGCCGCCGCGTTCGGCGCCGTCACCCAGGTGGGACCGATCGTCACGGTGCTGATCGTGGCGGGCGCGGGCGCCACCGCGATCTGCGCCGACCTGGGCGCACGCACGATTCGCGAAGAGATCGACGCGATGAAGGTGCTCGGCATCGACCCGGTCAGCCGACTGGTCGTGCCGCGCGTGTTCGCCTCGATGTTCGTGGCACTGATGCTCAACAGCCTGGTGTGCACCATCGGCATCGCCGGCGGCTTCGTGTTCTCGGTCTTCCTCCAGGGCGTGAACCCCGGCGCGTTCGTCAACGGGATTCCGCTGCTGACGAATCTGTCCGAGCTGATCATCTCCGAAATCAAGGCGGGCCTGTTCGGCTTGATCGCCGGAATGGTCGCCTGTTATCTCGGGCTCCAGGTCAAAGGCGGACCCAAGAGCGTCGGTGACGCGGTGAACCAAACAGTGGTATTCGCGTTCATGGCGCTGTTCGTGGTGAATGTCGTTGTCACCGCGATCGGCCTGAAATTCACGGTGCGGTGACCACGATGGCATTCATAGTTCGCAGTAAGTTCCCGCGCACGGTCCGCCGTTTCGACCGAATGTCGAAATCGGTGGATTCCCTGGGCGATCAGGCCATCTTCTACATCAAGGCGCTCGGCTCGGTGCCGCGCGCGCTGGTGCACTACCGCACCGAGACCATCCGCCTCATCGCCGAGATCAGCATGGGCAGCGGCGCTTTGGCCGTGATCGGCGGCACCGTGGTGATCGTCGGCTTCCTGACTCTCATGGCAGGCGGCACCATCGCGGTGCAGGGCTACAGCTCGCTCGGCAATATCGGTGTCGAGGCCCTGACCGGCTTCTTCGCCGCCCTCATCAATGTGCGCATCGCGGCACCGGTGATCTCCGGCATCGGTCTGGCCGCCACGATCGGCGCCGGCGCGACAGCGCAGCTGGGCGCGATGCGTGTGGCCGAGGAGATCGACGCGCTGGAATCCATGGCGATCCGGCCGATTCCGTTCCTGGTCGGTACCAGGGTGCTGGCGGGCATGATCGCGATCGTGCCGCTCTACGCGCTCGCGGTGATCGCCTCGTTCATCGCCAGCCGGTTCGCGACCGTCGTGATCTACGGGCAGTCGGCAGGCGTCTACGACCACTACTTCTCGACCTTCCTCATCCCGAGCGACATCCTGTGGTCGTTCGCGCAGGCGATCGTGATGGCACTGGCCGTGATGCTCATCCACACCTACTACGGTTTCCACGCCGCGGGTGGTCCGGTCGGCGTCGGCATCGCGGTCGGTAACGCGGTGCGGTCGTCGCTGATCGCTGTCGTCACAGTGACGCTGCTGATCTCACTGGCGATCTACGGCACCTCCGGCAACTTCCACCTCTCGGGATAGCGTGATGGACACTTCACGGATCGTTGCCGCATTGCAGGGCGGGCTCGGGCGCAAGCTCGCCGCGCTCACGATGGTCGGCTTGCTCGTCGGGCTCGCGGCCTTCGCGTTCGCCCTCTTCCAAGGCGCGTTCACCACCACCGCCAAGGTGCTGGTCGACGCTCCCCGCTCGGGCCTCGTGCTCGACCCCGACGCCAAGGTGAAGGTGCGCGGCGTCGAGATCGGCCGGGTCGCCGAGATCAACCTGCGCGACGACGGCGCGCAGATCCTGCTCGAGGTCGACCCCGAACAGCTGAAGCTGGTGCCGTCGAACGCGGGCGTCGACATTCGCTCGACCACGGTGTTCGGCGCCAAGTACGTGAACTTCGTTGTCCCCGAACAGCCGTCGTCCAGCCCGCTGAAGCCGGGCAGCACGGTCGCGGCGACGTCGGTGACGGTGGAGTTCAACACGCTGTTCCAGCACCTGTCCGATGTGCTCGCCCAGGTGGAACCGGAGAAGCTCAACGCCACGCTGACCGCGCTCGGCACCGCACTGCAGGGCCGCGGCGACAAGTTCGGCGACCTGCTCGTCCGCTCGGATCGCTATCTGCGCGAGATCAACCCCTATCTGCCCACGCTGCAACAGGATCTGGACAAGACGGCCCAGGTGACCAATATCTACGCCGATGCCTCCGGCGCGCTGCTGCGCACCGTGGACAACGCCACGGTCACCGCGAAGACGCTGTCGGAGATGCAAGCCGAGCTCGACAATGTGCTGGTGAACGTGATCGGGCTGTCCGATACCACCGGTTCGGTGCTGCGGGAGAACGAATCCGACCTCGTCACCGCGCTCGACCTGCTGCGGCCGACGACCAACCTGCTGTTCGAGTACGCCCCTGCGCTGAGCTGCATCATCAACGGCCTCGGTCCGCTGATGCCGTTGGCCGAGGAGGTATTCGGCGGCGTGCTGCCCGGCGTCGGTATGAACGCCTCGCTCATGCCCGGCTCCAAGCCCTACACCTACCCCAAGGACCTGCCCAAGGTGAACGCCACCGGCGGACCGCATTGTGAGGGCGTGGTCACCCGCGCACCGGACAGCCACTCGAACTATGTGGTGACCGATACCAGTCAGGGCACGGTGTACACACCCAGTACCGCGCCGCTCGCGTTGAACGACAGCGCACCAAAGGTTTTCCAGCTCTTGCTGGAAGGACTGCCGGGAGTGACACGGTGAGAAACACGGCGACGACAGTCAAGCTCGCGATCTTCACCGTGGTGATGACGCTGGTGTTCGCCGGCTTGGCGATCGTGCTGAGTCAGGCACGGTTCTCCAGCGAGAACGGGTACAAGGCGGTGTTCACCAACTCCTCGGGCATGCTGCCGGGGTCGAAGGTGCGGATCGCGGGTGTGCCGGTCGGCTCGGTGACCTCGGTGAAGGTCGGCGACGACGATCTCGCCCATGTCGAGTTCGACGTGGACACCAAGTACTCGGTGCTCTCCAGCACCCGACTGGCGATCAAGTACGAGAACCTGGTCGGTGACCGGTACCTGGAGCTGAAGGAAGGCCCGGGCTCGGCCCGCGAGCTGCCCGCCGGCGCCACCATCGGCAAGGAGCAGACCACGCCCGCACTGGATCTGGACCTGCTGCTCGGCGGCTTCAAGCCGCTGCTGCGTGGGCTCGATCCCGGTCAGGTCAACGACCTGACCTCGGCGCTGCTGCAGATCTTCCAGGGCCAGGGCGGCACCCTGGTCTCGCTGCTCAACAGCGGTGGCAGCTTCGCCAAGACCCTCGCCGACCGCGATGCCCTGATCGGCAGCGTGATCGACAACCTGAACACCGTGCTGGCCACCATCGACGATCGCGACGAGCAGTTCGCCACCACGATCGACGAATTGCAGCGCCTGGTCAGCGGATTGGCCGCCGAACGCGACCCGATCGGCGCCGCGCTACCGCGGATCGCCGGTGCGACAAAGGAACTCAACGACCTGCTGACCACCGCCCGCCCCGACCTGCGCAACACGATCGAGCAGACCGGCAGGCTGGCCACCAACCTCGACAACGGCTCCGACCACCTCCAGTGGGTGCTCGAGAAGCTGCCGCAGACCTACAAGCAACTCGTCCGCGTCGGCGCCTACGGTTCGTTCCTGCAGCTGTACATCTGCGGCACCAACTTCGTTGTCGACGGCCCGAACGGTCAGCCGATGGAAGTGAAGGCGCCGGGCCTGCAGGCGACCGGAAGGTGTACGCCCAATGAGTGAGAAGAAGTCGTCGGCCGTCACCATCGGCATCGTCGGCATTGTGCTGGTGGTGACGATCTCGCTCGCCACCCTGCAGTACACCAAGCTGCCGTTCATCCGCTCCGGCGCGACCTTCACCGCGTTCTTCGTCGACGCGGGCGGGCTGGTGCCGGGCGACCCGGTGCACGTGGCCGGCGTGCGTTCCGGTGAAGTCGGCCAGGTCTCGCTCGACGGTCCCAAGGTGCTGGTGAAGTTCACCCTCGACGAGTCGATCGTGCTGGGCCAGAAGACATCCGCCGCGATCAAGACCAACACGGTCCTCGGTCGCAAGTCCCTGGATGTGGTGCCGACCGGACAGGGCGCGCTGCGTACCTCCGACACCATCCCGCTCGACCGGACCACCTCGCCGTACTCGCTCAACGAGGCACTCAGCGACCTCGGCGCGACCGTCCGCGATCTCGACATGGATCAGGTCGACAAGACCCTGGATGTGCTCTCGGCCGCCTTCGCCGATACACCGGGCCCGTTGCGCAACGCCCTCGACAGCGTCACCGCACTCTCGCGCAGCATCAATACGCGCGACCAGGCGCTCACCGATCTGCTCGGCCGGGCGCAGAACGTCACCAAGGTGCTGGCCGACCGTAGTTCGCAGCTCAACGCGCTCCTGCTCGACGGCAACAACCTGCTCGGCGAACTCGACAACCGCCGTGCCGCCATCAACCAGCTGATCGTTTACGTCGACTCGGTCGCCAAGCAGCTCTCCGGGCTGGTCGCCGACAACGAGGCGCAGATGAAACCGACACTGGACCGGCTCAATTCGGTGCTCGGCCTGTTGCAGCGCAACAAGGAGAACCTGTCGGAGGCGCTGGAGGGTATCGGCCCCTACGCCTCGGCACTCGGCGAGCAGGTCGGCAACGGTCCGTGGTTCAACGCCTACGTGGTGAACGCGACGAGTACCGAGCTGCGTCCACTGGTGGACGCGCTGGTCTGGCCCGAGCACCTGCCGCAGGACCTGATCGACATCTTCACGCACCCGGCGCCGCCGAGCATCGTGCCGACCGAGGAGGATCCGCCGCGATGAGTGGTATCGCATCGAAAGTCCGTGGCGTGCCGCGTTGGACGCTCGCGGTCGCCGTGGTGGTGATCGTCGCGCTGGTCGCGGTCGGGGTCTACACCACCCTCGGCATCGGCAAGACCAAGATCACCGCCGCCTTCACCTCGACCACCGGCCTGTACGCGGGCGACGAGGTGCGGATGCTCGGAGTCAAGATCGGCAAGATCGACTCGATCGAGCCCGGCGAGGGCCGGGTACAGGTGCGGATGTCCGTCGACCGCGGCATCGACCTGCCGGCCGACGCCCGCGCCGTGCTGATCGCACCTTCGCTGGTGTCGGCCAGGTTCATCCAGCTCGCGCCCGCCTACGACGGTGGCCCGAAGATGGCCGACGGCGCACAGATCCCGATCGAGCGCACCGCGGTCCCGGTGGAGTGGGACGACATCAAAGCCGAACTCTCCAATCTCGCCACCGCTCTCGGTCCGGTCGGCGACGACCAGCAGGGCTCGTTCGGGCGTTTCGTCGACACTGCTGCGAACAACCTCGACGGCAACGGACAGAAGTTCCGTGACACCCTGCACGAACTGTCGGCGACGCTGAATACCTTGTCCGACGGGCGAACCGACCTGTTCGGCACCATCCGCAACCTGCAGAAGTTCGTCGAGGTGCTCTCGGCGAGCAACGAGCAGATCGTGCAGTTCGGCGGCCGCCTGGCCTCGGTGGCCTCGGTACTCGCGGGTGCGTCGGAGGAGCTGGGTGCGGGACTGGACAGTCTGGATGTGGCGCTCGCCGATGTGAAGCGCTTCCTCGAAGGCAGTGGCGCCGAGCTCACCGACGGTGTCGAGCGGCTCGCCGATGTCACCCAGACGCTGGTCGACAAGCGGCCGGAGATCGAACGGCTGCTGCATTCCGCGCCGACCGCGCTGGTGAACTTCTACCAGATCTACAAGCCGGCTCAGGGCTCGCTCAGCGGCTCTGTGTCACTGAACAATACGTCCAGCCCGCTGACCTTCCTCTGCGGTTCCATCCGCGCGCTCGAGCACAACGACTCGGACCGGTCGGCGGATCTGTGCGCGGAATTCATCGCTCCGGTGATCAGTTCGCTGGCGATGAACTACGTGCCGATCATGCTCAACCCGGTCGGCGGCACGCAGGCCCTGCCCGGCCAGTTGACGTACAGCCCGCCGAGTTTGGCCGCGGAGGTGCCGTCCGCGCCTGCGTCCCCGGCGACGGCTCCGATCACCGTGCCGAACGGTCTCGCCGGACTCGCGGTTCCAGGAGGACAACGATGACGCCCCAACGCATGCTCGCCGGGTTGGCGGTGGGCGTCGCCGTGACGCTCGGCGCGACCGGCTGTCAGTGGGACGGGCTGAACTCGCTACCCATGCCCGGCTCCGAGGGCTCCGGCCCCGGTTCGTACACGGTGCGGATCCAGATGCCCAATGTCACCACGCTGACCCGGAATTCGCCGGTGCGCGTGGACGACGTCGAGGTCGGCAATGTCACCGGGATCGACGTCGAGGGCTGGCACGCGCTGGTCACGGTGTCGCTGAATCCCGAGGTGAAACTGCCCGCCAACGCGATCGCCAAGATCGGGCAGACCAGCCTGCTCGGCAGCAATCACGTCGAACTGTCCGCCCCCACCAATACGCCCGCCGTGGGGCAACTGCGAAATAACGACGTGATCCCACTCGAGCGGGCAGGCGCCTACCCGACCACCGAGCAGGTGCTGTCTTCGCTGTCGGTCGTGCTCAACGGCGGCGGCATCGCCCAGCTCGAGACCATCACCAGGGAGATGAACGCGGCGCTCAACGGTCGCGAGGCCGAGATCGCGGACCTGCTGCCGCAGCTCAACGAGCTGACCACCGGCCTGGACAGGCAGACCGGCAACATCATCGCCGCGATGGAGGGCCTCGACCGGCTGGCGGGCAACTTCGCCGACCAGAAGGACGTGCTGGCCCGCGCGATCGACGACATCCACCCGGCACTGACCGCGCTCGCCGACCGCACCGCCAACATCACCAGGGCGGTCACCGCGCTGGGTGAGCTCAGCGATGTCACCGAGCGGATCATCCAGACCAGCGGTGACGATCTGAAGGCCAACCTGGCCAGCCTCGGCCCGGTGCTGGAGACCCTGGCGAACACCGGCACCAACCTCGTCGACGCGATGGGCATCATTCCCTCCTTCCCGTTCCCGATCAAGAACATCGGCAACGCGATCAAGGGTGACTACCTCAATCTCTACATCACCTTCGACCTGACCGGTAAGCGCTTGGACAGCAACTGGCTCACCGGTACTCCGCTCGGCGGCCGCTTCGGTGGGGTCGAGGGCGTGCTCGGTAGTTTCGCGCCTACGACGGCGACCGACGCGGGCGATCCGACGAAGCTCCCGCAGGCACCCGCACCCAGTGCGGCGCCGACGCCGACCCTGCCCGGACTGCCGTCCATTCCCGGCCTGCCCTCCATCCCCGGAATCACCGTGCCGTTGCCCGGCCAGGAAGGGGCGGGACGATGAAACTCACCAGGTTCGTCCACGTTCAGCTCGTGATCTTCGCGGTACTCACCGTGGTTGGTCTCGTCGTGATGGGCGGGACATACATCCAGCTACCCGCGATGTTCGGGATCGGCCGCTACGGGGTGACGGTCCAGCTCGCCGCCACCGGCGGGCTGTATCCCACCGCCAATGTCTCCTACCGCGGCACCAATATCGGCAAGGTCGAGGCGGTGCGGCTCACCACGGCGGGGGTCGAGGCGGACCTGTCGATCGACAGCGATTACAAGGTGCCGTCGGACTCGATCGCCTGGGTGCGCAGTGTTTCGGCGATCGGCGAGCAGTACGTCGACCTGGTGCCGGAGGCGAATTCCACCTCGGGCGACCTGCGCGACGGTTCGGTGATCCCGGTGCAGCGCACCAAGCTGCCTCAGGACGTGGGCTCGCTGCTCGACCAGACCGACAAGCTGCTCTCGACCGTCGCCGATACCCGGCTGCGCCAGGTGATCGACGAGGCGTTCCTGGCGTTCAACGGCGCGGGCCCCGACCTGCAGCGGTTCATCGACTCGGCGGCGCTGCTGGTGCAGCAGGCCGAAACCGATGTGGAACCGACGAAGAAACTGCTCGATCAGATCGGTCCGCTGCTCGACACCCAGGTCCAGTCCGATGCCAATATTCGTTCCTGGACAACAGATCTCGCGACCCTCACCGATCAGCTCCGCGAGTCCGACCCGACCTTGCGGAACCTGTTGCGCGACAGCCCGTCCGCGATGCAAAAGGTGACCGAGCAGTTCCAGAGTCTGCGTCCGACGCTGCCGCTGCTGGCGGGCAATCTGGTGAGCCTCGGCCAGGTGGGGGTGACCTATCACGCTGGTCTCGAACAACTTCTGGTCGTCTTCCCGCCGTTGATCGCGGCGTTGCGGACGGTCCTGCGCGGACCCACCAAGTACGGCGCGATGGTCGACTTCATGACCGTGGTCCACGACCCGCCCGCCTGCACCACCGGCTTCCTGCCCGCCGACCAGTGGCGTGAGCCGAGTGATTTCAGCCCGATCGACACTCCGGAAGGGCTGTACTGCAAGGTAGCTCAGGATTCTCCGATCGAAGTGCGCGGTATTCGCAACAGTCCGTGCATGGAGTATCCCGGCGTCCGGGCGCCCACTCCCGAACTGTGCCGGACGGGGTACGTGCCGCAGGGCACGAACCCGCCGTTCGGCGCGCCGCAGCCGGTAGCCCCGGCCTCGGCCCCCACCGGCGCGTCCACCGGCGGAGTCACCCCCGCCGCCGCGCGCCCCTATGATCCGTCCACGGGCAGCTATCTTGGCCCGGACGGACGCATGTACCGCCAAGGTGATATCGCCTCCGATGGCTCGGGCACTGTCCCGGCCAGCTGGCAGGCGATGTTGGAGGAGCAGCAGAGATGAGTGAAAGCAGCAACGGCCGGCCGCGTAGGCGGGCAGCTAGGTCGGCGGGTCCGCCGGTGGAGGATGTGCAGGTCGTCGACGTGACAGTCGACGCGGGTGCGGTCGAATCGGCCGAGGTGGCCGATGCCGAGGTGGCTACGGCCGAGGAAGCCACCGTAGTCGCGGCTCCTGTCGAGTTGACGAAGGCCGCGGTGGTGGACGAGGAGGCCGACGATGATTCGGCCGAGCTAGACGAAGAAGATGCGAAGCTGACGCGGCTCGGGCAGATCATCGGGCTCGCCGCCGCCGCGGTGCTGGTGTTGGCGCTGGTCGTCGGTGCCACGTTCACTGCGCTCGCGGCACGGTCGGGCAATCAGGACGAGGATCTGCGCGCGCAATACACCCAGACCGCCCGGCAGGCGGTCATCAACCTGACCACCATCCGCGCCGACTCCGCCAAGGAGGACATCGACCGGATTCTGGCGGTGGCCTCGGGCGAGTTCAAGAACGAGTTCGACGGTCGCGTCGACCCGTTCATGGATGTGGTGAAGCAGGCGAAGGTGGTCTCCACCGGCGAGGTCGTCGAGTCGGGGATCGAGTCCGTCGACGAGAACTCGGCCAAGGTGCTGGTGGCCGCGAAGCAGATGGTGAGCAACACCGGGTCGGCCGAACCGCAGTCGCGCCAGTATCGATTCCGGATCACCGTGTCGAAGGGCGATTCCGGGATGACCGTGTCGAAAGTGGAGTTCGTGGGATGAGCAAGCGAATCAAGATCGTCTTCGGCGCCCTCGCGGCGGCTGGTGTGATCGCGGCCGTCATCCTGGGCGTCAGCGGGTATCAGCTGTGGCAGCAGGACAAGACCGAGCAGGCGCGCACCGACGCGATGAGCACCGCGAGCCGGACGGTGAGCGCGATGTTCACCTATGAGCCCGCCACCGTCGACACCGAGTTGCCGAGGGCGGCCGACAATCTCACCGAGTCGTTCCGGGCCGACTACCTGAAGCTGATCGAGCAGGCCATCGCGCCGGGCGCCAAGGAGAAGCAGCTCACCGTCAAGGCCACCACCCAGGCCGAGGGCGTGGTCTCGGCGGATCCGGAACACGCCGTCGTCCTGCTGTACCTGAACCAGCTGACCACCAGCAAGGACTCACCTGAGGGCGCCACCTCGGGCAGCCGGGTGCGGGTCACCCTGGACAAGGCGGACAACCGCTGGCTGGTCGCTCAGGTCACGCCGGTCTGATCGATGCACGCCGCGACCAGCCGGCTCGGTGCTCACGCTGAGCCGGCCTGGTCGCCGCGTGGCAGCCGCACGGCGAAGGTCGCGCCACCACCCGGAGTGTCCTCGACCTGAACGGTGCCGCCGTGGGCCGCGACGAGTGCCGCCACGATCGACAGGCCGAGTCCGCTGCCGCTCGTCATGGTGGCGTTGCTGTCGCTCGTGCCGCGGCGCGTACGGGAGATATCCGCACGGTAGAAGCGTTCGAAGACGTGGTTCGCGTCTTCGGTGGTGAGGCCGGGGCCGGTGTCGACGACCTCGAGGCCGACTTCGTCGGTGGCTGGGGTCAGGCGGACGGTGATCGAGGTGCCGTCGGGGGTGTGGGTGCGGGCGTTGTCGAGGAGGTTGGTGAGGACCTGGCGCAGGCGGTGTTCGTCGCCGCGGACTTCCAGGGTGCCGGTACCTTCGGCGATGTCGAGGGTGATCGGATGGTGTCGGCCCGCGGCGGCTTCGACCGCGCGGGCGCTGTGCACCGCGTCGCCTGCCACGGCCAGCAGGTCCACCGGGCCCAGTTCCACGGGCCGCTGGGCATCGAGTCGGGCGAGCATGAGCAGGTCTTCGACCAGCAGGCCCATGCGCTGTGCCTCGTGTTCGATGCGGTTCATGAACATCGCGGGGTCGGTGGTCGCGCCCTGACGGTACAGCTCGGCGAAGCCGCGGATCGTGGTGAGCGGGGTGCGCAGTTCGTGACTGGCGTCGGCGACGAAACGGCGCATCTTCGCCTCGGAAACGCGCGCGGCGGTCTCGGAGGCCTCGGTGGCGGCGAAGGCCTGCTGGATCTGGGTCAGCATGCTGTTCAACGACTGTGACAGTCGATCGACCTCGGTGACGTTGCCGTGCACCGGGATTCGATGATGCAGCTCGCCACCGGCGATCGCCGCCGCTGTCGCCTCGACCCGGTGCAGCGGTCGCAGACTGCCGCGCACCACGAAATAGGCCGCGATGGCCAGCGCGATCAGCACGATCGCGCCGACGATCAATTGCAGCACAACGAGATTGCGCACCGTCTCGATGTTCTCGGCCAGCGGCCACGCGACCGTCGCCGTGGCGCGATGACCGTTGACAGTGAGCACCCGCCACTGATCGCCCGAATCGTCCGTCGAGCCGACCGTAATCGGCTGTAGCGCGGGCGGATCGGGTAGGTCGGGCTGGGAATCGGTACCGAAGACGTTGTCGAGGCGCACTTTTCGGGTGCCGTCCGTGCTCTCGGCCGTCACGAAGTATCGCCCGGGCGGCTGTCCGGACTCCGACGAGGGCGGCGGCAGATTCGGCGCGGGCAGCCCCACCCGCCGCTCCCACTCCATCGCCGCGTCCTGCAACTGCTGATCGGTGCGGTTCTGCAGCGAGTTCTCCATCGCCTTGGTCACCACGAAACTCGAAGCGACCAAACCGAATCCGGCCAGCGCGACCAGCATCAACACCAGCGTCACCCGCAGGGGAAGTCTGCTCACCGCGTCGGCTCACGCATCACATAGCCGACACCGCGCAGCGTGTGGATCAGCCGCTGCTCGCCGGTGTCGACCTTCTTGCGCAGGTAGGACACGTAGGTCTCCACCACGCCCACCTCGCCGCCGAAGTCGTAGCGCCACACGTGATCCAGGATCCGGGGCTTGCTCAGCACGCTGCCCGCGTTCACCATGAAATAGCGCAACAGCGTGAACTCGGTGGGGGACAAGGCCACCGGCTCGCCGGCCTTCCACACCTCGTGCGTGTCGTCGTCGAGTTCGATATCGGCGAAGCGCAACCGGGTGCTCGCCTTCTCGGGTTCGGCATGGCCCGCGCGACGCAGGATCACCCGCAGCCGCGCCACCACCTCCTCCAGGCTGAACGGCTTGGTGACGTAGTCGTCGGCGCCGAGGGTGAGCCCGGTGATCTTGTCGTCCACCTCGTCGCGCGCGGTCAGGAACAGCACCGGCGCGTCGATCCCGTCGGCGCGCAACCGGCGCAGCAGGCCGAAGCCGTCCATGCCGGGCATCATCACGTCGACGATCAGCGCCTGCGGGCGGAACGTGCGCGCCCGATCCAGCGCCTCGGCGCCGTCGGCCGCCGTCGCCACCTCGAACCCCTGGTAGCGCAGGCTCACCGCCAGCAGCTCGACGATCATCGGTTCGTCGTCGACGACGAGTACCCGCGCCTCGGGCACATCAGGCACACCGCTCATGCCCCTATGCTCCACCACCCCGCTGGGAAGTGGCTGGACCGACGCTGTGAGGTCGCTGTGTGCCGCTAGCGTTGGTCGGCGGGGTAGGTCTGCTCGTCGCTCATCAGCGCCGAACCCGCCACATTGCCCTGCGACAGCGCGTCGAGGAACGCGCGCGCCCAGCGTTCGACATCGTGGGTGAGCACCTGGCGACGCAGGGACCGCATCCGGCGGCGCTTGGTGTCGCGATCGTCGTCGAGGGCGCCGATGATCGCGTCCTTCACGCTGTCCAGGTCGTGCGGGTTGCACAGGTAGGACTGACGCAGCTCGGCCGCGGCGCCGGTGAACTCGCTCAGCACCAGGGCGCCGTTGAGGTCGCTGTGGCAGGCCACGTACTCCTTCGCCACCAGGTTCATGCCGTCGCGCAGGGGCGTCACCAGCATGGCGTCGGCGGCGATGAAGAATGCGATCAACTCGTCGCGGGGGATCGGGCGGTGCAGGTAGTGCACGACCGGGTAGCCGACGCGGGCGAATTCACCGTTGATCCGGCCCACCTGACGTTCGATGTCGCCGCGCATCTTGATGTAGCTCTGCACGCGTTCGCGGCTGGGGGTGGCCAGCTGCACCATCACCGTCTCGGTCGGATCGACGCGGCCCTCCTCGAGGAGTTCCTGGAGCGCGTTGAGCCGGATGTCGATGCCCTTGGTGTAGTCGAGGCGGTCGACGCCGAGCATGATGTTCTTGGGATTGCCCAGCTCCGCACGGATTTTCGCGGCTCGCTCGCGCACCGAACGACGCCGCGACGACTCGTCGAGTTCGGCCGAATCGATCGAGATGGGGAACGCGCCGACGCGTACCGTGCGGAAACCGACCTGCACGACACCCAGTTTCGAGCGAACCCCGATCGTGCCGCGGGAGGTGGGCTGACCGGCCAGTCTGCGGGCCAGGTAGAGGAAGTTCTGCGCGCCGCCGGGCAGGTGGAAGCCGATCAGGTCGGCGCCGAGCAGGCCCTCGACGATCTCGGTGCGCCACGGCATCTGCATGAACAGCTCGACCGGCGGGAACGGGATGTGCAGGAAGAAGCCGATGGTCAGATCGGGGCGCAGCATGCGCAGCATCTTGGGAACCAGCTGCAGCTGGTAGTCCTGCACCCACACCGTGGCGCCCTCGGCGGCCACCTTCGCGGTCTCCTCGGCGAAGCGCCGGTTGACCTCGACATAGGCCGCCCACCACGCCCTGTCGTACACCGGGCGCACGATCACGTCGTGGTACAGCGGCCAGAGCGTGCCGTTGGAGAACCCCTCGTAGTAGTCCTCCACCTCCTGCGCCGTGAGCGGCACCGGATACAGCTCGAGCCCGTCTTCGATGATCGGCTCGACCTCGACATCGGGCACACCTGCCCAGCCGACCCAGGCGCCTTTGTTGCTGCGCAGCACCGGTTCCAGCGCGGTCACCAGCCCGCCGGGGCTGCGCTTCCACCTGGTGGTGCCGTCGGGCAGGCGCTCGAGGTCGACCGGGAGCCGGTTGGCGACGACAACGAATCCCGAACCAGCGCCGTTCGGCACGAGGGTTTCACTGTTTTCGGACGGACGGTCGTTGGACGGTTGATCGATCATTTGGTCCACTCACGCATCCTTATGCGTCGCAGGGGTGCGCTGTGTCAGGCGGGGGCGATGCCGAGCATCGACAGCAGCATGCGGCATTCGTCGGCGTCTTCGGCGTGTGCCGCGACGACCTTCTGTGCCTGGCGGGCGGTCTCGTCGGCAAGCGGCTCGAGTTCGTCGTCGGCGATGTCGTTGGCGGTGCTCTTCGCGGCCATAATGGGTTCGTCCTCCCGGTTTCCCTGCGCTCTACCTGCGAGTGATCAATACTATCGGGCGCCGGCGCACGGCCGATGAAGTAGCGACGCGTAACACCCCGCCCCGGTGCCGTGTCGTGGCGGTCCCGTTACCGTGGGGCAGTACACGATCGACCCCGCAGAGAGGTTTCTTTCATGCCACTTGCCACGGTGAACGGCATCGCACTGAACTATCAGGTCAAGGGCGACCGTACCAAGGGCACCGACGTCAAGGGCGGTGGTCCGCTGGTGGTGTTGATCATGGGAACGGGCTCGCCGGGCCGGGTGTGGGAGCTGCATCAGGTTCCCGCGCTGGTCGCGGCCGGTTACCGGGTCTGCGTGTTCGACAACCGTGGGATCGCGCCGTCGTTCGAGGCCCCGGGCGGGATGCGGATCGAGGAGTTGGTCGCCGATACCGCCGCGCTCATCGAGTTCCTCGACGAAGGCCCCGCGCTGGTCGCGGGCACGTCGATGGGTGCGCGGGTGGCGCAGGAGCTGGCGCTTGCCCGGCCCGATCTGGTGCGCAAGGCCGTGTTCATGGCCGGACACGGCAGGCTGGATCAGTTCCAGAAGACGTTGTCGGTGGGTGAGCAGGAGCTCGACGCCTCGGCGGTGAAGCTGCCCGCGAAATTCGAGGCGGCGTTGAGCGCGGTGATGAATCTGTCGCCCGCGACGATGGCCGACACCAACTCCGCGCGCGACTGGCTCGATCTGTTCGAGTTCAGCGTGGGGACGCCCTCGGCCGGTGTCCGGGCCCAGCGAGCGATGGATCACGAATTCGATCGGGTCGCCGCGTATCGTTCGATTACGGTGCCCTGCTTGGCAATTGGGTTCGCCGATGATCGGATGATTCCGCCGTACCTCTCGCGTGAGGTCGCCGAGGCCATTCCCGGCGCCCGCTACCAGGAGGTCCCGGATACCGGTCACTACGGCTACCTGGAGCAACCCGAGGCGATCAACAAGATCTTGCTCGACTTCTTCGCCGCCTGACCGCCGTGACCGGGGCAGCATCGGGTAACTCCCTACCAGTAACGTATGCCTTGCTAGGGTCGACACAACGCTCGTGGCTTCGCGGCCGCGCAGTGATCCTGTACACAGCGCCAGTATCCAGTGAGGTGAAATGAGCACCAACCCCTTCGACGACGAGGACGGCCGCTTCTTCGTTCTGGTCAACGATGAAGAGCAGCACTCCCTGTGGCCCGCGTTCGCGGAGGTCCCGGCGGGCTGGCGTGTCGTGTTCGGCGAAGAAAGCCGGGCAGCGTGCGTCGAGTACGTCGAGAAGAACTGGACCGACATGCGGCCCAAGAGCCTGCGTGACGCGATGGCCGCCGACGACGCAGCCCGCGCCCAGTCCTGATCTCCTCCGCCACCGCGTGACACCCATCCGGTGTCGCGCGGTTGGCGTGCGCGGCTAAGATAGTCGCGCACCACCCGCCTCCTTAGCTCAGTGGTAGAGCACCGCTCTTGTAAAGCGAAGGTCGTCAGTTCAATCCTGACAGGGGGCTCATCTCGCAAGAATGGCTCTGGCCCAGGTCAGAGCCATTCTTGCGCGCTGGACGCCTTCGGATCGAGGGCGTTTGGACTCACTCTGGACGCACTCTGTTCCAGCCGTTCGGCCACGGCGTTCAAATCGTCATCGAACAAGTCGGCGTAGACATCCAGCGACATCGCTGCCGACTTGTGCCCTAGCATCTTCTGGACGGCCTTCACGTTCGCCCGGCCGACCCGGCCAGTGGGCGGCGGTGTGCCGCAAGGCGTGGGGGTGACGCGCGGAAACGTCTCGTCGGTCTTCATGCGCCGGGCCACCGCGCCGGACATCCATGAATCCTTGGACGCGGGCGGGCCGAGGTGTTCGCACTCGCTTTTCGACCAGAGCAAGTCGTCACGGCCCTTGCGCACTGCCAATTCATCGGCCGCGGATTTCGGAATCGGAACGGTGCGATTGGTGTGGCCCTTCAATGAGCCGATGACAACGGCGGTGCCTACAATGGGCGCATTCTCGATGAGCGTCATTCGGCGGCGCAGGAAATCAATGTCGCGCACCCGCATCGCTGCCAGCTCGCCTCAGCGCAGCCTGCAATAGGTGAGCAGCACGAGGATGGCCGAGTACCCCGGAAGCGCACTGGGTCACCGCACGGGAGGCCCGGGCCGTCATGCAATCCGGTCGGCGACCGTTCGCAAGTGTCTCGCGGCTGCCTGCAAAAAGGTTGGGCATCGCGGGCGGGAAGCGCTCGACGACAGGGCCGATCTCGAAGAGTTCATTGGCGGACACACGCCCGAACAAACACATCACCGGCCTGGCCCGAGCTCGACGTGCCGCCACACTATTACCGCCGATTGATCGCCACCACCGAAGCCACCAGGCTTCTCAGCGGCGATGCAGGTGGTCATTAGCGATTCCACGGAGTCGCTAGCTCGATCGACTGTGCGCAGCTGGGTCACGCGAGGCCATCCATGCCGCCGACGCCCGCCGAAGCCGCCTTTTCACCGTCGGTAGCGTGCTCGCAGCTGGACTACGGAATGTCTGCGGCTCGTCATGACGAGGTGTGGCGTAGGTGGCGAGCGGGGGAATCGTCCAGTGCGATAGCGCGATCCCTTGGGATGCCGCCGCAGCACGTCAGGCGATTCCTCGCCTAAACACCGAAGAACGCCGACCTTCGCCGCTTCACCCAGAACGATCTCGACGTCATAGCCCTCGAACTCAACCACCGGCCCCGCAAGATCCACGGGTACTGCAGCCCTGCCGAGGTCTACGCTGAGCATCTGACAGTGGTGACGCACTTACTGCTTGAGCATCGTTCTCGTCACTAGGCCACTGAGGGCGTCGGCACCGGTCGACCAGACGTCTCCTCTGTCCAAGAAGCGTGTCGTGAAGTCGGCGGCGTACTCCAGGGATCGGCCAGCTTGATCCTGCAGTCGGTGGTGAAATTCTGTGTAGGGTCGAGGTTCTGGCTGGCGTCTAGGTACCGGTGTCTAGTGGAAGGTTCGACGGGGTGGATCCGAGCATTGTTGTCGCGGCAGTAGCTGCGGCTGTATCAACAGGTGCGGTAGCGGGTTTGACCGACAGCGCTAAGCAGGCCGTCGCTGATGCCTACGCCGCGTTGAAGGGTGTGCTGATCCGTAAGTACGCAGCGATCGATGTCGCGATGGTGGAAGCCAAACCGGATTCAGCGGCGCGCCAGGACGTGCTCGAAGCCGAACTCGTCGAGGCCGGCGCCCATGGTGACAGTGAGTTGCGGGATGCCGCCGAGCAGGTTTTGTGGATCGTGCACGAGTACGCACCGCAGGCCGCGGAGGTGGTGGGCGTAAAGCTGACCCACGTCTCGGCCGGCGAGCTCGAGGTCTCCAAGATCCGAGTCAAGGGTGCGGTCGGAGTCGTTGCCCAGGATGTGCAGGTCACGGGCCGATTTGTGATCAGCGATGTCGAGGTTGAGCAGCTCCCGACCCACCCTCGATAGGCGCGGACCGGCCGCCGCGAGCACTGGAGCAGCCGGTCTCCGCGCCTACCAGCTATGCCGGGGTTCGGGCTGAACGCGACCTGAACCACACCACGGTCTTAGGCCACCAGTACATCAATACGGTCGCACCGAACTCGCTGGCGTTGATCGATCTGGTCGAGGTGCGAGGCGCTAGTGATGAGCTGCCGGTAGTCGGCGAGCTGGATCCGTACCGGTTGAAGGCCACGCCCTCGGAGTTCGGTGAGCGCCGCACCTACGGGATCGATGATCCCTATGTGGCGCGCACTCACGCCGACGTCGACGACCGGGTGGGCGACGCGTTGGGTGAAGACCGGTTGGTGTTGTTGATCGGCCCGTCGAAGGCAGGCAAGACCCGCACCCTGTTCGAGGCGGTCCGCCGTGAACTACCCACTGCGCGGGTTGTGGTTCCTGAGCCCAGGACACTGGCTGACTTGCCCAAGTGCGAGGAGTACCGGAACCATCCCGACACCGTGGTGGTGTGGTTGGAAGACCTCGACGAATTCACCCGTGCTGAGCGGTCGTTGACACCGAAGCTGCTCTCAGCGCTCACCGCCCGGCGGGCCCGCACGGTGGTAGTAGCGACACTGCGTACCGAGAAGTACGACGAACTGCTCGCCGGTGGTGAGCTCGCCCGCGACATCCGCAGCGTGTTCGAGCAGGCAGAACGGATCAAGCTGGAACCCACCAGCGCCGATTCGGTCGAGCAGGCCGTCGCCGCGAGAATGTATCCGTCACTGGATCTGACCCGTTACGGGCTCGCCGAGATGCTTGTCGGTGCACCGGCGTTGTTGGCACACTATCGCCGCGCCCGGACCGCGGGCCGAGTCTCCACATCGGTCGCGGCGTTCAGCACGGTGGTCGAAGTCGTCATCGATTGGGCACGGATCGGCCGTTTGGACCGGATGCCGCAGGACCGGGTGCTCGAGCTGGCCCGCGAGGTGGCAGATACTCGATTCAGTGCCTACGACATCACCGAGGACGACCTCATTACTGCGGTGGCCGCCGCTCGACTGCCTTATGCCGGTGCTGGTGACACCGCTGCGCTGGACACGGAATGGCTCACTGATCCCAGGATGCGAGGATACCGTCCGTTCGATTACCTGGTTTCCGCCGACGATATCGCCGGGCGACAGATACCGGCCGCGTACTGGTATCGGGCTACCGTCGATGCCGGTGACAACATCCTTACCCAGGTAGGTCTGGGCGCCTATTACCGTGAGTTGTTCGGAGTAGCCGAATCCCTCTTCCGCCGCGCCGCCGATACCGGCCACACCCTCGCGATGAACAATCTCGGGGCTCTGTTCGAACAGCGCGGCGAAATCAGCGAGGCCGAAATCTGGTATCGCAAAGCCGCCGAGGTCGGCCACACCCTCGCGATGAATAATCTCGGGGCACTGCTCCTTCAGCGCGGTGAAACCGCTGAGGCCGAAGCCTTCTTGCGCCGCGCAGCGGACACCGGTCATGCCGATGCGATATACAATCTCGGGACTCTGTTCCAGCAGCGCGGCGAAATCACTGAGGCCGAAACCTGGTATCGCAAAGCCGCCGAGGTCGGCCACACCACCGCGATGAACAATCTCGGGACCCTGTTCGAACAGCGCGGCGAAATCAGCGAGGCCGAAACCTGGTACCGCAAAGCCGCCGACGTAGGCCACACCCTCGCTATACACAATCTCGGCGCCCTGCACTAAAGTGTTCAACGCGGCGAGGCCGGGGCCGAAATCTGGTGGCGCAAAGCTGCGGACACCGAAGATGACTGAGGGGTAGTCTCCCGTCTGGTTGCCTTCAGTCCTGTCCGCTTCTCCCGAAAACCTCGAGCCGTTTTATGGAGGCAGCCGAGGCTCCCTCGGCCTGGGATCTCGTTTCAGCGAGGTAGTGGTGCAGCGTCGCCTTGAGACACCGAACGCTTCGGCGACCTGCTCGGCCCGCTGTCCCCCTGAGCGCGACTCTCGCCGTCGACAGAGCTATCGACCGCAGCGCGGGCCGTTCGGTCAGCTCATCGAGCCGAGGTTTGATCGCGTCGCTTATCGGCCCCCCTGGTTGGTGTCTGGCCGGTGCGCCCAGTAAAGCTGCTATTCAGAAGGTCGCAAGCCTCGTGGATCGATGCGCCTGTTTCGGAGAAAATCGAGGAATCTCGTCGAGAGTTGTCGTATCCGGGTCGGTCCGTTCGTGGTGTGGGTAGAGGCGGCCGACCGGCAGCCACCGAGGAAGGGAAATCGCCATGACTCAGTACCTGCTTTCCGTTGTTGTCGAGCCGAGTGTTTATGACATTCCGCAGGAGGAGGCGCAGCCGCAGTACGAGGCGACGGGGAGGTTCAACGACGAGCTCAGGGCCGAAGGGGCGTGGGTCTTCGCGGGTGGGCTCGGACGGATCGATGAGGCCACCACGGTCGACAACACCGGTGCTGACGTGGTTGTCACCGACGGGCCGTATGCCGAGACCAAGGAATGCCTCGGTGGGTTCTGGGTCGTGGAGGCGCCCGACCTCGATGCCGCGCTGAAGATCGCCGCCAGGGCGTCGAAGGTCTGCGAGCAGAAGATCGAGATCAGGACGTTCGACGGCGCATGAGCGACGACACTCGCGCCCGGATCGATCGGATCTACCGCGAGGAGTACGGCCGGGTGGTCGCCTCGCTCGCTCGACGGTTCGGCGATCTCGACATAGCCGAGGACGCCGCGGGCGAGGCTTTGCTCACCGCCATCGAACGGTGGCCGGTCGACGGCATACCGCCCAACCCGGGCGGCTGGCTGACGAAGACCGCGGGCAACCGCGCGATCGACCGGATCCGCCGTGAATCACTGCGCGACGCGAAACACCAGGCAGCCATGATCATCGACGATCACACACCGCACGAACCGACCGGACCGATCAACGACGATCGTCTCCGGCTCGTCTTCACTTGTTGCCATCCGGCATTGGCGCCGGAGGCGCGAGTCGCGCTGACACTGCGCCTGCTCGGCGGGCTCACCGTCGGCGAGATCGCTCGTGCGTTTCTCGTTGCCGAAACGACCATGGCGCAACGCATCACCCGCGCCAAGGCCAAGATCAAAGCCGCGCACATCCCGTTCCGCGTGCCCGATCGCGAGGACGTCACCGATCGGCTCGGCGGTGTGCTCGAGGTCATCTACCTCATTTTCAACGAGGGGTATCTGGCAGGCGCGCAATCTGTTCGGGCCGACCTGACGGCCGAGGCCGTTCGGCTCGGCCGCATCATGCGCGATCTGCTGCCCGAGGACGGCGAGGTTGCCGGGTTGCTCGCGCTGATGTTGCTCATCGACGCCCGCAGCGCGGCACGTTTCGCGGGCGGGGAGCTGGTGACGCTCGACGAGCAGGACCGCGGCGGCTGGGACCACACCCTCATCGCCGAGGGGCACGCGCTGGTACGCGAATGCCTGCGCCGAGTCGCGGCAGGCGGCGACCCACCTGGTCGCTATCAGATCATGGCGGCGATCAATGCGGTCCACACCGACGCGGCCGACCCCCGCGACACCGACTGGAACCAGATCGTCGCCCTCTACGACCAGCTCTACACCGTCACCCCGACCGCGATCGTCGCCCTCAACCGAGCCGTCGCCATCGCCGAACTGGACGGCCCCAATGTGGCGCTGGCACAGATAGATTCACTGCCACTCGACGGCTATCATGCCTGGTACGCCGCCCGCGCCGACCTGCTGCGCCGGTTGGGGCGCAGCGCCGAGGCGAGATCGGCCTACGACGCCGCGATTGCCGCCACGCAGAACCCCGCCGAGCGCGCGTACCTGAGCAGGAGGCGTGAGCATCTTGTGTAGAACTGCTGTGACTTCCGGCATGGACTCGCTTGGTCAGCGCGGCCCGTTCGTGTTGAGGTAGAGGACCGGGCCGTCGCCGAATGCGCCCTGCTCGTTCATCGCCAGCAGCGCCGCCATGGCCTTGGCGGTGTAGACCGGTTCGAGGTGCAGGTGCTCGCGGTCGCCTGACAAGGTTTGGGCGCGTTCGCCTTCCGACGTGGGGTGGCCGTAGCCGCTGCCGAGCCAGTCGGTGACGATATCGATGTCCTCGACTCGCGGTTCGAGATCGGACAGGTCCGCGCCTCGCTGACGCAGCAGGCGCGCGGTACGGCGGGCGAGCCGGGTGATCGTCGCCGGGTCCAGCCGCAGCGTGTCGTTGACGACGACACCGACTGCCCGGGTCGTCAAGCCCGCCATCCGCAATCCGAGCTGCAGCCCCGCGATCGTGCCGCCGGATCCGACGGCGGTCACGAGGTGGGTGGGCTCGGGTAGCTCGCCGCGGTCTACTTGTCCGGCCAGTTCGAGCGCGGCCTCGACGTAACCGAGGACACCGACCGGCGAGGACCCGCCGGGCGGCAGGAAGTAGGGCAGATGCCACCCACTGGTGTGCCGGGCGAGCAGCATCGGCGCGGTGAGGACGGTCCGCGTCTTCGAATGCGTGAAATACAGCGCGGCGCCACAGTTCTCGAGACGGCTCAGCTGGGCACGAACGTGCTCGTCCACGGGCTGGTCGACGAGGGCGAGCGCGGTGCCGAGCCCGTGATCGCGTGCGTACAGGGCGACGGCCAGTCCCCAGTTCGTCCCCAATCCGCCGACGGTCAGGATGGTCCGGGAGCCGCGCCGGTGCGCGTCGGGCAGGATCCATTCCAGCTTGCGGACTTTGTTGCCACCCCACCCGCCGTCACCGAACGCGCCGTCGTCCTTGAGCCAGACCGGCGCGCCACCGGTAGGCAGCGCATCGAGCCTACGGACCGGTGTCGGGCCGGAGCTCAGTCCGATATGCGGCAGGGATTCGCGCAGGCGTGGAAAGCGTTGGTGCAGAAGCGGAGTATTCATCGGCCGGTGTCGCGGAACCAGTCGCCGATTCGTGGGCGCGGCACATTTTCCTCCTCGGATTCGCTATTGCCTACCGTATCGAATCTGCTCCGCGCGCTCACCGAAATCGCCGCCGTCCATGCCGTGACCGAGCGAGCCGGCTCGCTACGAAATCCTGCTGCCCGTGGCGCGAACGGCGGTGTCGCCGCTCGATGATCCGCCCGGCTGACGAGCGCTACGGCACGTAGAGGTCTGCGCCGGAGCACTGCATGGTCTGGCCCGCGGACAGACCGGAGGTGCCTACCGCGCCGGTCAGGCGGACCGTGCCCCAGCCGGTGTTCACGTCGAAGCTCGGCATGTCGGCGCCGACGGTGCCGTCCTGGGCGACGACGCCGGATTCGCCGGTGTCGAGATTGGTCCAGTTCACGGTCGCGTGATAGCCGAAGGGACCGAAGTTAGAATCGCCGCGGGGCTGAATCGAAATGGTGCCGGGTCGGTCGTCCGATGAGGTCGCCACCAGCGACAGATAGAACGGGTACAGGTGGAAGTTCGCGTTCGAACCGAGGCACTGAATCTTCGCCTCGCGTACCTCCGCCGACGCTGTGCCTGCCCCGAGTAGGGATATCGCGACGACGGTGGTGAGCCCAACGGTCAAACGCATCTGCGAAACCTTCCGATAGGAACGAACCGGAGCTCAGTACATCGTTTCCTGGGCGAAAGAGCAAGGGTCGCTCGCATCCCGGTACCGAACCGTACTGTCGCTCCCCTTACTCACTCGGATTCCGGGCAACCGTGCTGGCCGACGGAAATCCATGAGGGTAAAGTCGAATAGAATAACTGGTGCATGCAACCAAACTGTCCACATCGCCAGATTTCAACGCCAGGCACTTGATTCGACCCCATTTAGATTCATCCACCTCCGAAATCTGGAGTATCTCCATGGACTGAGATCGGTCGGCCAGGTCGATCGTCATCGTGTTGAACAACGTCTTCATTTTCATAGCGAATACGCTGAAGAATCTAATAGATATGAAAGTCGGATCCGGAGAACTGTCGAAGCTGCGTAGCTCCAATTCCGACAGAGAAAGGTTGTAGCGCCACGGCCTGAACTTGAATCCGAAGTGGATCGGAAGATCGCCATCAATTCTCGTATACTCGCGATCAGGTGAAGGGGTTGTCATATCGGCGCTTCAGTGAAATCAATGGTGATCCGGTGGCCCTCCGGGTTGTGTTGGCTACCAGGCTGATTGGCGGGTGCCGGCTGTGGCTTTCTCGATCAGGTGTTGGAGGTGGGCTTCGATTCGGTCGGGGGTGGTGGGGGTTACTTCTACTTGTTCGCCTTCTTGGATGAGGTAGCGGCCGTCGTCGGTGTAGTCGACCAGTTGGAGAGTGGTGCCGCCTTCCTGCCAGCCGTCCAGGGCAGGGCCGGTGGCTACGCGGAATTCCGCATAGGTGGTGAAGGGGCGTTTGAGGAATTTGAGGGCTTGTTCGGCGGGGGTGCGGTGGCGGGCGTAGGGGTCGGGGGTGGTGGTGAAGTCGTCGCGGTGGACGTTGAAGCCGCCGGTGGTGCCCGCGGGAGTTTTCGGGAGGATGGACAGCAGGCGGGTGACGATGGCGTGGGCCGGGCGCAGGGTGATCAGGATGTTGCCGCCCTGGCCGTATTCGGGACCGGGGAGCTGGGCGGCGACTACGCCGTTGCTCGCCTCGGTGGTCGCGCAGGCGCGGACCATCCGGGTGCGGCCGTCGAAGCGGTGCCCGAACAGTTCCACCCGGATTTCGGGGTGCGCGAGGGCGTGCAAGGCGTGGTACAGCGATTCGTCGGTGCCCATTTTGGCGATCAGCGAATCCGCGGCACGACGGCATTCCCGGTCGAACTCGACCTGCGTTTCGACACCTGCCGTGAAGGTGAGGGGCCAGGGCATACGATCGCGGCCGAGCGTTTCCCAGGCGACCCAGAACTCGAACGGGGTCAGCTCCCAGGTGTCGGTCATGCGTCGCCGCCGATCACCGGCGGGACGTGCAAGCGTTCGGGGCCGAGCAGTTCTTCGTGGACGCCGCGCAAGTAGTCGGGGGCCTGGTGCTCGTTCTCGTCGTCCTTGCCGCCGCCGCGCGCGCCGGGGGCGCCCATTCCGCCCATGCCGGACATGCCGGAGCGGCCCGACGACGTACCGGAACCCGCGCCCGCTCCCGCACCGGCGCCCTGCTTCTGACCGGCGGTACCGGGGACTGCCGCACCGGGTGTGCCCGCGCCTGCTCCGGCGCCCGCGCCCGCGCCTGCTCCGCCACCGGAGCCGAGTCCGCCGGGGGACGTGCCGGCTGGGGTCGTGCCAGGGCTGCCTGACGGGGTAGTGGTGGTGGGGGTTTCCGGAGTTGTCGTGGCCGCGGTGGTCTCGTCGCCGGTGGTGTCGTCAGTGGTGCTGTCGTCGGTGGTGTCGTCGTCACCGGGGTCGGTGGTGGTGGGGGTTTCCGGCTCCGTGGTGGACGGGGTGGTGTCGTCGGTGCTCGGCTTGGTGGTGGTGCCGGTGGGTTTGTCGGTAGTGGTGCCGGTCGGCTTGTCCTTGTTGGTGTCGCCGGTCGGCTTGTCGGACTGGGGTTTCGCTGGCGTCGGGACCTTCGGGACCTGCGTGTCGGACTGTTCGGCGACCGGCTTGTAGACGGTCGTCATCACTTCGCGGGCCGCGGCCTGGGCGGCTTCGGAACGGCCTGCGCTGGCGCTGTCCATGACGAAGTTGGTTGCGGTGCCGAGCCCGGGCACGGCAACGCTGGCAAGTGTGTTTACGACCTTCCCGGCGAGAGTGCTGCTCTGTTGGTCGGACTCGTGGGGGACCGAGTATTTCACCTGCTGGAGGCCGGAACGAGCCTCCTCCATCTTGTTGGCAATCATCTGGGCAGCCTGCTCGACTTTGTCTACGTCTCCGAGGTAGCTCTTCGTAGTAGCCAATGCTTGGCTGGCGGCGCTGCCCGACCAGCCCCGTTCCATTTCCTTCTGAATATCGTCGTGGTATGCGGTCGCTTTGGTCGAAGTGTCCGTAGCGAGTGTGGTCCAACCCTGAACGCTCGTATGTAGTTCCTCGATCTTGATGGACTCGACGAATTCCATTATTCGCGAGTGCGACATGTCAGTAAAACTCTCCATCACCCCCGGTACAACTTGTGGGGCGTACTCGCCGGAGAAACCAGCACTCAGGGCCTTGTTGGTGTCATAGATCCGAGCCCGATCCTTGTTGCCATCGGCCTGTGCATCCAACTCCGACTGTGTCGCCGAAATATCGGAGTCGAATAGTGAGCCAACGCGGTCGACAATAGTTGGAACCGTGGTGCTCGTATTGGTTAGGCCGATTAGAAAATCTCCGAACGACATGTGTCCCCCCGTTATCAGTCGAGCTTGTTGGTCTGCTGCTTGATGGCAAGTTGAGTTGCCTCATCGCAGTTCCTGTAGGCGGTACCGGCTTTGCGGTACATATCGGCCATATTAGTGAGTATCTCGATATGCTGGCGGACGGCCTCGGCGTAAGAACCGTGCCCGTCTGTGCCTTCTGCTAGATCAGCAAATTTCTGGCCGAGAGTCGTTGCGGACTTGAGGTTTCCGAACGAGTCCGCAGTGACCATCCTCCTGGTGCGCGCAGACAGTCCTTGTAGATCTTTGATGTAGTCCTCACATCGCTGCGCGCAGCGATCGGCGGCTCCGGACTCGATTATCAATTCTCCTGCAGCTGCCTTGCCGGCAAGAGTTTGAAATTCCTTTGCAAGTGCGTTGGTGTCTGCCATGACTGTCTCCCCGTGTGTCGAGTGCGGCTATTGTGGAATGGAGCCCACGAAACTTGGGGCAGCATTGTTTGCCAGCAGACACGGGTCTGTTTGGGATTTACTATCCACAAATTTGCTTGCGTTTACGAGAACTCTTCCATGTCCGGTATCAAATGCAATTTCGCATTCCACCGGTGGATTTTCCTTGCCGATATAGTATTGCAGCGCTTTTCTGTCGCTGACCGATATATCCTTGAAATCGTGGAAGCGGTTGTTAGCCCGAATCTCGTCGACGGTGTAGATGGTGGACATGAAAGCAATGAAGTAGCCATCGGCACGCCAGTTGCAACCCTTCCACTCCGCACGCGGGACCGACCACAGGTTGTCGTCCTTCGACGCCGGGTCGAGACCCGCCGCCCGCAACACACTGTCCGACACCGTGCAGGGATCGAACAGCTGCTCCTTGGTCAGCGGAGCCCCGCTGGCCTCAGGCTGCCCGTCGACCGCTGTGGAACATCCGGCGAGCGCCACTACAGCGCACACCCCGGCGGCAAAGCCAACCACTCGCATCGTCTCTCCTCTTTCGCACACAACGACCACTCGATGTCTTAGACGCGCGCCCGGTCGTTTCGGTTCCATCCAGGGCAGAACTCAGGCTGGGACGTTCGCTCCGTGGCCGAGGTCGCGGAGGGCGGCCTTGATCTTGGTCTGGGCTTCGTCGAGGGATTCGGGGGTGGGGTCGGTGTTCGCGCCCGAGATGTCGAAGTCGCCCATGGTGTAGGCGGGGAAGACGTGGGTGTGCAGGTGGGGGACCTCGAGGCCGGCGATGAGCAGGCCGGCGCGGGGGGCGTCGAAGGCGACGCGGACGGCCTGGCCGATCTTCTGGGCCACGCCCATCATCCGGGCCATCACGGCGGGATCCACGTCTTGCCACTGGTCGATCTCCGCGCGCGGGACGACGAGGGTGTGGCCCTGGGTGACGGGGCCGATGGTGAGGAAGCCGACGAACTCGTCGTCTTCCCAGACGAAGCGGCCGGGGATCTGACCTGCGATGATCGCGCTGAAGACGGATGCCATACCGGTGAGCGTAGCTAGATCGACACGAAATGCGACAGGATGCCCTGCACCTCGTAGATGTCGACCTGACGGTTGAAACGCTGCTTGACCGGCTCGTCGCCGCTGCCGATCCAGATGTAGAGCTCCGCGTCGAGGTCGAAGGTGCCCGCGGTTTCGACGGCGAAGTGACTGATCGACCGGTAGGGGATGCTGTGGTAGCTGACCTTGCGGCCGGTGACGCCCTGTTTGTCGACCATGATCAGGCGGCGATTGGTGAACAGCATCGCGTCGCGGACCAGGATGAACGCGGCGTACACCTGCTCGCCCTGCCCGAACAGCTTCGCGTATTCCTGCTGGGCGGCGGCCGGATCTATGCGACCGGCATTGCCCATCATCCCGTCGAGCAGGCCCATGGCATTCCCCCGTTTCGGTGGCGGCTGCCGCGCCACGCCTGGTCCCATTGTGGCGCAATCGAACCCGAGCCGCGAGGGCCGAGCCGCATCGCGACGGCCCGATCGCCGGCCCGAAGCGCCCTCGCGGGGGTGACGATCGCGCTATCCGATCGCGGACCTTGTATCGGAACGGGGCGTGCGAAGTACGCGCGAAGTACGCGACTAATCTAAGGCCGTGCGCGTACTCGTCATCGGTTCCGGAGCCCGTGAACATGCCCTCGTCCTGGCGCTGCGCCGGGATCCGTCCGTGACGGCGGTGATCGCTGCCCCGGGCAACCCCGGCATCGGCCAGCACGCCGAGCTACGCCCGGTCGATCCCTGCTCCGCCGACGATGTCGCCGCGCTGGCCGGTGAAGTGGCCGCCGACCTGGTGGTGATCGGCCCCGAGGTGCCGCTGGTGCTCGGCGTCGCCGACGTCGTGCGCGCGGCCGGATTCCCCGTGTTCGGCCCGTCGGCCGACGCGGCGCGGATCGAGGGGTCGAAGGCGTTCGCGAAAGATGTGATGGCGGTGGCCGGGGTGCGCACCGCGCACAGCGAGATCGTCGACAGCCCGGCCGAGCTGGACGCGGCGCTCGACCGCTTCGGCCCGACCTGGGTGGTCAAGGACGACGGGCTCGCCGCGGGCAAGGGCGTGGTGGTGACCGCCGACCGGCGCGCGGCCCGCGATCACGGCGCCGAACTGCTCGAGCAGGGACATCCGGTGCTGCTGGAGTCGTTCCTCGACGGTCCGGAGGTGTCGCTGTTCTGCCTGGTCGACGGTGAGACCGTGATCCCGTTGCTGCCCGCACAGGACCACAAGCGGGTCGGCGACGGCGATTCCGGCCCGAACACCGGCGGCATGGGCGCTTACACGCCGCTGCCGTGGCTGCCCGCGGAGACGCTGAACGAGATCGTCGACGACGTGGTGAAGCCCGTCGCCGCCGAGCTGGTCGCGCGGGGCAGCTCGTTCTCGGGCCTGCTGTACGCGGGTCTGGCGATCGGTACGAACGGCCCGGCTGTCGTCGAATTCAATTGCCGCTTCGGTGATCCCGAGACCCAGGCGGTGCTCGCGCTGCTGGACAGCCCGTTCGCCGAACTGCTGCACGCCACCGCGACCGGGCGCCTCGCCGAGGTCGACGCACCGCGCTGGAAAGACGGTTCCGCGATCACCGTCGTGCTCGCCGCCGAGAACTACCCGGCGCGACCGCGCACCGGCGATGTGATCACCGGTGCCGATGACGGTGCGCTGGAGGGCGAAACGCTGGTGCTGCACGCCGGTACGGATCAGCGCGCCGACAAGGCGCTGGTGTCGGCGGGCGGGCGTGTGCTGAACGTGGTCGGTGTCGGCGCGGACCTCGCGCAGGCGCGGGAGCGGGCCTACGCGCGACTCGCGGGAATCAAGCTCACCGGCAGTCATTTCCGGACTGATATCGGCGCGACCGAAGTTGTGGTTCCGGAACGTAACAGCGTCGCAGGGTAATTCGCGCGATCGGTGATCAGCGGTGCGCGACCGCTGATCACGATCGAGCGGGAAACGGTGGCGCAGCACGTTGCGCGGCTGCGCCGATCAGGCGGTGAGGTCGAGGACCTGGGCGTTCGGAGCATTCGTCTGGATGGAGGCGATCCCCTTCTTGGCGCCTTCCTTGCTTTCGTATCCCTGACTTTCGAGGACGATTTCGCCGTTGCCGGCCTTGAGGTGGAAACGGAACTTTCCCGCCTTGTCCTTGAATACCTCGAACTTGCCTGCCATGGTTGCCTCGCTTCGGTTCGGAGGAAAACACTCGACAGGTCTCACATTAACGTTCCCGTGATGTCGGTGGTCTCGACGCGATGTCAATCGAGACGCAATCCATGCACAGCGAGCCAGGCCTGCGGATCCACATGCTGACCGTTTTGTACGATTTCGAAATGTAGGTGGGGGCCGGTGGAATCGCCACGGTTGCCGATGCGCGCGATCTGCATTCCGGCGGGGACGCGCTCGCCCTGGGAGACGAAGAAGTCGTACATGTGGCCGTAGATGCTGATGGTGCCGTCGTCGTGGCGGATGCGGACCCAGAGGCCGAAGCCCTGCGCCGGGCCCGCCTCGACCACGGTGCCGTCGGCGACGGCGTAGATGGGGCTGCCGATGGGGCCCGCGATATCGATGCCGCGGTGCATGGTGCCCCAGCGGGAGCCGAAACCGGAGGTGAACGCACCCTTCGCGGGCAGGCTGAACCCGCCGACGGATGGGGTCGAGCCGGGCACCGGCACCATCGCGCCGGGGACCACCGGGGCGCGCTGGCCCATCCAGTCCTGCCATTCACCCGATGCCGCGGCCGCCGCCTCCGCTTTCGCGCGTTCGAGCGTGGAACGGGCCGCCGCGGCGACCACTTGTGCCTCGCGGCGCTTCTCACCTGCGTCGATGGCAGCGAGCATGCGGGTCGCCGACTGGGGGTTGGGGAGCAGTTGCGGGGGATAAGCGACGGCCACGTGGATCGCTTCGCCGGGTGCGAGCGGGGCACCGTCGACGACGGCGCCGAACTGTCCGTCGGCTGCCACGAACACCGCCACCGCGGCCATCGCGGCGATGAGTACGCGCCGTTCGACCAGCACCTGACGCACCCGATCGCGACTCGGCCGCCGTGCCCACAGGTCTTCGGCTTGCGCCTTCGGCCGCCGCCAGAAGACCTTGCGCATCTCACCGCTACGCAGCTCACCGGCGATCTCCTCGACCACCGGGTACCGTGCGGCCCACTCCGTCATACGGTCGCGCGCCGCTCCCTTCGACGGCAACTGCTCCCGCCAGTTCGCCTGCAAGATACGGCCATTGACGCTGACAGCCCGACGGCTCGCACCAGTTCTCGATCGCGTCGACTCGGCTGACCCGCTCGCCGCCGCAGTGTCTCCCGCCGACCCGCCCGCCGCCGTCGATTCAGAGTCCCCGCCGGCCGCGCGAATGTCGGCGGTGAGCTGTCCGGATTCGGTGTCCACGCTCTCCTCGGGGGTGCCCGCCCGCACGTCCCGTGCCGTCCCTGTCCGCTTCATCCCGCCCCCGCGCCCCGGCCCCGACGTGACCACAGAGGTCGCGTCGGTGGCTGCGTATTCGCTGTCGGAGCCATTGTGCCGACCATATCTGTGAACGCCCGCAATCGGGTGCTCTACCGTCTCTCGGGTGTCCAGAGAATCGCGCCGGTCGGCCATCGCCCCTTTCTACGTCATGGATGTGTGGAAAGCGGCCGCTGAACGCGCCAGGTCGCACGGCGATGTGCTGGTGCTCGCGGCGGGGCAGCCGTCCACACAGGCGCCCGCGCCGGTGTTGCGGGCCACCAGGGCGGCGATCGATCACGAATTGCTGGGCTACACCGAGACATTCGGCATTCTGCCGCTGCGCGAGGCCATCGCGGGGCACCACAGCGAGACCTACGGCTACGACGTGCACCCGGACGAGGTGGTGGTGACGACCGGGTCGTCGGGCGCGTTCACGCTGATCTTCCTGGCCGCCTTCGACGTGGGCGACACGGTGGTGGTGGCGCGTCCGGGCTATCCCGCCTACCGCAACACGCTGTCCGCGCTCGGCTGCGAGGTCGTCGAACTGGACTGCGGCCCGCAGACCAGATTCCAGCCGACCGTGGCGATGCTCGAAGCGCTGCCGGAGCCGCCGAAGGGTCTGGTGGTGGCCAGCCCGGCCAACCCGACCGGCACCATGATCGACCCCGCCGAACTCGCCGCGCTGGCCCGCTGGTGCGAACAGCACGGCACGCTGCTGATCTCCGACGAGATCTATCACGGCATCACCTACGCGGGCGCGAGCACGCCGACCTCCTCGGCGTGGGAGTTCTCCCGTGAGTCGGTGGTGATCGGTTCGGTGTCGAAGTACTTCTCGATGACCGGCTGGCGGCTGGGCTGGATGCTGGCCCCGGCCGACCTGCGCCCGGCGCTGCAGCGGCTGGCGTCGAATATGACGGTGTGCCCGCCCGCCATCTCCCAGTACGCGGCCGTGCACGCCTTCGGGCCGGAAGCCAAGGATGAGCTGGACGGGCATGTGCGCCGGTACGCGCGCAACCGGGCGCTGCTCCTGGAGGGTCTGCCCGCGATCGGAATCACCGATCTCGCGCCCGCCGACGGCGCCTTCTACGCCTACGCTGATATTGGTCATTTGACCGATAATTCGCGCGCCTGGTGCGCCGAGGTGCTCACCGAAACCGGCGTCGCGCTGGCGCCCGGACTCGATTTCGACACCACAAATGGAAACCACACGGTCCGTTTTTCCTTCGCGGGTGCCACCGACGACATCGCCGCAGCACTGGAGCGTCTGGGACGGTTCCTGAAGGGCTGATCTGGACACTTGTCAACAGTGATGTGCGACAACAACTTTGCGTAGTACGAACACATCTGTGCCGGGATACGGTAAAACTCAGTTATCCCGAATTCCCAGTGTTTCCCCGATGACGATTGCGCACGGTTGAACTGATGATGACTGGCACGTTGGCACGGTGACCACCGCAACGACCCCGAAAGGCGAACGACGTCGGCAGGCTCTGGTGGCTGCGGCGGCTGAGCTGTTGCTCGAAGGCGGCTTCGACGCCGTGCGACATCGTTCGGTGGCCTCGCGAGCCGATCTTCCACTTGCGTCGACCACCTACTACTTCGAATCGCTGGAGGATCTGATCGCCCGCGCCGTCGAGTTCAGCGGCGCGATCGAACTCGACGCGATGCGCCGCCGGGTCGGTGAGGTCAGTCATCGCAGGCGCGGCACCGAGGCGACGGTCGAGCTCGTGCTCGACGTGCTCGTCGGCCCCGACGACGGCGACCTCGACGCCCGCGGCCAGCTCATCGCCCGCTACGAGCGGTCCGTGGCGTCGGCCCGTCACCCCGAGTTACGTGAGGTCCAGCTCCGACTACGCACCCAGCTCGAAGAACTGCTCGCCGACGTGCTGCGCCGCTCCGACCGAGTGGTGCGCCCCGAGCAGTTACGCAGGATGGTGGCCGTCGTCGACGGTGCGGTGGTCGCCGCGCTGATCGAAGGCCACCCCGAACCTCGCCGACCCGCCAGGGCCGGTCTGCTCGAAATGATCGACATCGTCGCCCCGCCCGTGGTCCCCAACATGATGCCCCAGCAGGCCGAACGGGTGCGGCAATTAGACTGAGTGCTCGTGAGCCTCGTCCCGAATGTCCTCGCCACCCGATACGCCAGCCCGGAGCTCGTCGCGCTCTGGTCGCCCGAGAACAAGATCGTGCTCGAGCGCCGGCTGTGGCTGGAGGTGCTGCGTGCGCAGGCCGAACTCGGAATCGATGTCCCCGCAGGGGTTGTCGATGATTATGAACGCGTCATCGACCACGTCGACCTGGCCTCGATCGCCGAGCGTGAGCGGGTCACCCGCCACGACGTGAAGGCGCGGATCGAGGAATTCAACGCGCTCGCCGGGCACGAGCACGTGCACAAGGGCATGACCAGCCGCGACCTCACCGAGAACGTCGAGCAGCTGCAGATCCGGCTCTCGCTCGAGCACGTGTACCGCCACGGCATCGCCATCGCGGCGCGCCTGGCCGAGCGGGCCGCCGAGTATCAGACCCTGGTGATGGCCGGGCGCTCGCACAATGTCGCCGCGCAGGCCACCACGCTGGGCAAACGCTTCGCCTCCGCCGCCGACGAGATGCTGGTCGGGCTGGCGCGCGTGCGCGAGCTGATCGACCGCTACCCGCTGCGCGGGATCAAGGGCCCGATGGGCACCGCCCAGGACATGCTCGACCTGCTCGACGGTGACGCGAACAAGCTCGCTGCCCTCGAACAGCAGGTGGCCACTCACCTCGGCTTCGCGAACGTGTTCACCAGCGTGGGTCAGGTGTACCCGCGCTCGCTCGATCACGATGTGCTGTCCGCGCTGGTACAGCTGGGCGCGGGGCCGTCGTCGTTCGCGCACACGATCCGGCTGATGGCCGGTCACGAGCTGGTCACCGAGGGTTTCCAGCCGGGCCAGGTCGGTTCGTCGGCGATGCCGCACAAGATGAACACGCGCTCGTGTGAGCGGGTGAACGGCCTGCAGGTGATCCTGCGCGGCTACGGCTCGATGGCCGCCGAGCTGGCCGGTGCCCAGTGGAACGAGGGCGACGTGTTCTGCTCGGTGGTGCGCCGCGTCGCGCTGCCCGACGCGTTCTTCGCCATCGACGGGCAGATGGAGACCTTCCTGACCGTGCTCGCCGAGTTCGGCGCCTACCCGGCGGTGGTCTCGCGTGAGCTCGACCGGTACCTGCCGTTCCTGGCGACCACCCGCATCCTGATGGCGGCGGTGCGCGCGGGCGTCGGCCGCGAGACCGCGCACGAGGTCATCAAGGAGCACGCGGTGGCGGTGGCGCTGGCCATGCGCGAGCAGGGCCGCGAACCCGATCTGCTGGATCGTCTCGCCGCCGATGCGCGGATGCCGCTGGACCGGGCCGGACTCGACGCGGCGCTGGCCGACAAGGCGGCGTTCATCGGCGCAGCATCGGACCAGGTCGCCGAGGTCGTCGCGCAGGTGCAGAAGCTGGTCGAGGCGAATCCGGACGCCGCGCGCTACACGCCGTCGCCGATTCTGTAGTCCCGTGCGAATCAGCCCGCCACTGCCGCCTTTTCGGCGCCGGTGGCGGGCTTTCGTGCGTCGGGGTCGATACCGTGGTCGGGTGAATCCGTACACGATCTTCGCCGATATCATCGCCGGGGCCGCCCCGTCCTCGAAGGTGTACGAGGACGACGAAGTCCTCGCCTTCATGGATATTCGTCCTGTGACGCCGGGGCATGTGCTCGTGGTGCCGAAGGTGCCCGCACCGAGTCTGGCCGATCTCGATCCCGCGTTGGGCGGCAAGCTCTTTCAGGTCGGACAGCGGATCGCCGCCGCGTTGCGCAGCAGTGAAGTGGCGGCCGACGGGGTGAATTTCTTTCTCGCCGACGGGGTTACGGCGGGGCAGGAGGTCTTCCATGTGCACCTGCATGTGATCCCGCGAAGGCCCGGTGACGGCTTCGGTCTGCGTGCGCGGCCCACGTCGCCCGCGCGGGCGGATCTCGACTATCTGGCCGGTTCGATCCGGGGCGCCCTCACCCGCTGACCCGGAATTCCGGCGAAGCGGTCATTGCAAACCGGAGAGTTTGCTGAAGAAACGCCGAACTGCCGAATGCTTCCGATTTGTTCACCTGTGGGTTATTTTGGACTGTCATTGGCATGCGGTTATGGAGGGTAGATCGTGCGTCGTACAGGTGTTGCTGCTGCAGTGCTGGCCCTTGCCCTCGGTGTCATCGGACCGGCGGTGGTTCACCCCACGACGGCGTCCGCCGCGCAGATCATCGGAGTCAACGAACTGACTCCGCACCGGACGGCGATCACCGTCACCTCGCCCGCGATGGGCCGCAACGTCGATCTCCAGGTCCTGCACCCCGCGGGCGGTGGCGCGCGGGGCACGTACTACCTGCTCGACGGCCTCGACCCCGGCATCGGCCAGAGCACCTGGACCAACGCCACCGACGCCGAAGCCTTCTTCCGCGACAAGAATGTCAACGTGGTGCTGCCGATGGGCGGCCAGGCCAGCTACTACACCGACTGGGTCACCGACGATCCGCGTTTCGGCCGGTACAAGTGGGAAACGTTCCTCACCCAGGAACTGCCCGGCCTGATCGACGGTCAGTTCAACGGCACCGGCGTGAACGGCATCGGTGGACTGTCGATGGGCGGCAACGCGGCCTACATTTTGGCCGCCCGCCACCCCGGCCTCTACCGGGCCGTCGCCGGTTACAGCGCCTGTCCGGACATCGCGATGGCGGCGGGCGCGATGATGTTCTCCATCGTCAACCGGGGCGGCAATCCCGGCAACATGTGGGGCGCGCCCGGCAGCCCCGAGTGGGCGGCGCACGACCCGGCCCTGATGATCGATGGGCTGCGCGGCAAGGCGCTGTACATGTCGACCGGCACCGGCATCCCCGGACCGCACGAGGCCGAACTCAAGCCCACGCTGGCCGAGAACATCTTCCTCGGCGGACCCATCGAGCTCGGCGTCAACACCTGCATGGTGGCCTTCGACCAGCGCCTGCGCGCCGCGGGCATCGGCGCCAGGATCGACTACCACCCGGTGGGCACGCACTCCTGGTCCTACTGGCAGGACGCCCTGCACGCTTCGTGGCCGGTCATCGGACCCGCGCTCGGGGCCTGAGAATTCCCACAGGCGACCCGGTTCGACGGCGGTGACCGCCGAAGAGCCGGGTCGCGGTGCGTTCGGACTACCTCGTGGACCGTCGACGCAGGACCACGCTCGCGATCACGCCGATCAGTGACAGCCCGGCGACGATCAAGACGTAACCCGCGGGCAGACCGAGGATCTCGACGTATTCCTTGCTCACCACTCGGTCACGCACGGGGACGTTCTCGGCGGCGGGACCCAGAAGGAAATCGCTGGTGATCGTCGCCGGGTGGGGGATGTAGATCGAGAGTTCGGTGAGGTAGTTGCCGCTCGCGGCAAGCGCTTTCAGGTCCGGATCGCTGGGTTCGCCGACCGGAGAGGCGAATTCGGTGGTGATGACGTGGGGTTCGGTATCGGGATCGATGCGTGCCACCCGGTGGTCGCTGAAGACGTACAGGTGGACCGACTGCGGTGTGGTCGCGGCGGCCGACATGCGCATCGGGTACACGAGGCGGTCGGAGTCGAAGGTGAGGCGGACCGGGTCCAGGGCGCCGGCGAGGGGCTTCGCGCTGGTGAGGCGCATCGCGACGAAGGACCAGCCCTCGCGGAGATAGGGGTCGAGCGTGGCGCTCACCTCGGGCCGGAGCTGATAGCCGTTGGTGTCGAGCCACTCGCGCACACCGGTGAGATCGCCGCCGCGCAAGGTGGTCGCCTCCAGCGGGCCCAACTGCACTTGGCTCAGCACGTCGGGACCCGAACCCGGAGCGGCGCCGGATGCGTCGCCGCCGAGCGAACCGCTGCCGAACCAGTCGTATTCGGTGACCCGCTCGGGTGCGGTCATGCGCGACAGCTCCCTGAACGAGTCCGGACTGCCCGCCGAGACGGTCGCCGGCGTCGGCGTCGGCACGATCAGGGCCGCGTCGGCACCGGTGAACTGCATTCCCAACCTCATCAGCACGGTCTCGCGCCGCCCGTCCCAGCCCACGACCGCGGACTCGTTGTTCACCCGCGCCGAACTGTCCGCGCTCACCACGCCGCCGCAGGCGCACGCGTTCGCCGGCATCACCGCTCCCGATCCCGCGGCCAAAGCCACCCCGGCAGTCACGACCAACGAACGCATTGCGTACCGCATCCCCATGCGGGTCAGGCTACGCACAACGGGCCTGCGGCAGATGCGCAGAAATACTCACTCGGCCGGCGCGAGCCCGCTGCCGCCGGCCGCCGACGGCCGAGTTGGCGGGCCCGGTGGGAGCGGGGCGGCTACGGTGGACCAATGGCTGGCGAGAATGAGACCGTGTCGGCGCCGATCGCGAAGAGGGCGCCCGTCGAGCGGGTCCACCACGGTGACACGTTCGTCGACGACTACGAGTGGCTGCGGGACAAGGAAGACCCCGAGGTCATCGCGTACCTGGAGGCGGAGAACGCCTTCACCGCGGCGCAGACCGACCAGCTGCAGCCCCTGCGGGACAAGATCTTCGACGAGATCAAGGCCAGGACGCAGGAAACCGATCTCTCGGTCCCGACGCGGCTGGGCGACTACTGGTACTACTCGCGCAGTTTCGAGGGCAAACAGTACGGCGTGCACTGCCGCTGTCCCGTCGACGCGAAAGCCGAGGGTATCGACGCCTGGACGCCGCCCCAGCTGGAGGTCGGCTCGGCGATCGAGGGCGAGCAGGTGCTGCTCGACAGCAATATCCTCGCCGAGGGGCTGGACTTCTTCGCGCTCGGCGCGTTCTCGCTGAGCCACGACGGCAACCTGCTCGCCTACTCCGTGGACAGCTCCGGCGACGAGCGCTACACGCTGCGGATCAAGGATCTGCGCACCGGTGAACTGCTGGCCGACGAGGTGGCGGGCGCGGCGCCGGGGGCGACCTGGTCGCTGGACGGCACGCACATCTTCTATCAGACGGTCGACGAGTCGTGGCGGCCCGACACCGTGTGGCGCCACCGCGTCGGCACCGGTTCCGACGCCGATGTGACGGTGTTCCACGAGCCCGACGAGCGCTACTGGGTGAGTGTCGGCGCGACCCGCTCCGAGAAGTACCTGATGGTCTGGCTCGGTTCCAAGATCACCACCGAGGGCTGGGTCCTGGAGTCGGACAATCCCGAGGGCGAGTTCCGGGTGCTGCTGGCGCGTCGCGAAGGCGTGGAGTACTCAGCCGAGCACGCGGTGATCGCGGGCGAGGACAAGTTCCTGATCCTGCACAACGACGTGGTCGACGGCGTGAAGGCGGAGAACTTCGTGCTCGCCGTCGCACCCGCCACCGACCCGTCGGACATGACGACCCTGATCGGGCATCGCGAGGACGTGCGGCTCGAGGACATCGACGCCTTCGCCACCCATCTGGTACTCGGTTACCGGCGCGACGCGCTGCCGCGCCTGTCGGTGTGGCCGCTCACCCCGGAGGGCTTCGGCGAACTGACAGAGCTCGACTTCGGCCTCGAGTTGTTCTCCGCCGGTGCGGGTTCGAGCCCGGAGTGGGAGCAGCCCACCTTGCGCGTGGGGGTCGCCTCGTTCATCACGCCGATGCAGGTGTTCGACTATGTGCCCGCCACCGGCGAGCTGCTGCTGCGCAAGGAACAGCCGGTGCTCGGCGGGTACGACGCCGATGACTATGAGCAGCACCGCGATTGGGCCGTCGCCGCCGACGGCACCCGCATTCCGATCTCGATCATCAAGCGCAAGGGTCTGGCCGACGGGCCGAAACCCACCCTGCTGTACGGATACGGCTCCTACGAGGCCAGCATCGATCCGTCGTTCTCGGTGTCGCGGCTGTCGTTGCTCGATCGCGGCATGGTGTTCGCCGTGGCGCATGTGCGCGGCGGCGGGGAGATGGGCAGGCTCTGGTACGAGCACGGCAAGACGCTGCTGAAGAAGAACACCTTCACCGACTTCGTCGCCTGCGCGAGTCATCTCATCGATACCGGTGCCACCGCACCCGACCGCTTGATCGCCGACGGCGGCAGCGCGGGCGGGCTGCTGATGGGCGCGGTCGCCAACCTGGCGCCGGAACTGTTCAACGGCATCCTCGCCAATGTGCCCTTCGTCGACCCGCTCACCTCCATCCTCGATCCGTCGCTGCCGCTGACGGTGATCGAATGGGACGAGTGGGGAAACCCCTTGGCGGACAAGGACGTCTACGAGTACATGAAGTCGTACTCGCCCTACGAGAACGTCGAGGCCAAGGACTACCCGGCCATTCTGGCGATCACCAGCCTCAACGACACCCGTGTCCTCTACGTGGAACCGGCCAAGTGGGTCGCCAAGCTGCGCGCCACCAAGACCGGCGACAACGAGGTGCTGCTCAAGACGGAGATGACCGCGGGTCACGGCGGTGTGAGCGGCCGCTACGAGAAGTGGAAGGAAGTCGGCTTCGAGTACGCCTGGGTCCTCGACCGAGTGGGTCTCGCGGACGCCTGATGCGGTGGGCCCCGGCTTCGGCCGGGGCCCATTTTTTTTGTGTCAGCGCCGGGGTTCGGTGATGAGTAGCTTGCCGAGCAATGTGGTGAGTTGGGTGCGTTCGCTGGGGGTCAGCGCGGCGAAGGTGTCGTCGAGGAAGGCGGGAGTAGCGGCTTCGGCGCCGCGTAGGCGGTCGCTGCCCGCCGGGGTCAGGGTGACGGCGTAGGAGCGGCGGTCGAGCGGGTTGCGTTCGCGCCGAACATATCCGGATGACTCGAGGTCGTCGCAGACCGTCACCATCACGCTGCGGTCGATGCGCAGTTCCTCGGCCAGTGCCTGCTGGGAGCAGGCGCCGACCTCGGCGAGCATCTTCAGGACCAGGTGCTGGCCGACGCCCAGGCCCTGCGCGTTCGCGTGTGCTTCCGCCGCGCGGGCGACCGCTGCCGAGGCCCGGCACAGGGCGATGTCGGGTCGTTCGGCGGCGAGCTGGGGGAAGTAGGTGGGCTTGGGCGGCATGCGACTCCTCGGGTCCGAGCCTCCATTAAATCATCTGTGCACAGATTGTTTGACGGCAGATGGTTGGCGCTCTAACGTCATAATCGTCTGAGCACAGATTGTCCGGTGCCAGACGATTCCTGCGTGGCACGAGGAGCGCCCATGACTCTCGATCTGACCCCGGACCAGTTGCTGTCGACCACCCGCGCGGTTCGCAAGCGGCTCGACTTCGATCGGCCGGTGCCCCGGTCGCTCATCGAGGAGTGCGTCGATCTGGCCACGCAGGCGCCGACCGGGCGCAATCGGCAGCGCTGGCACTTCCTGGTCGTCACCGACAAGGCCCGCCGTGGCGAGCTGGCCGACATCTTCCGGCGGTCGCTGCCGCTGAGTCAGGGGACGCCGCTGACCGCGCGCGACGCGGAGCGGATGAACGTCTCCCCACGCTCCACCGAGCGGGTTTTCGACGGCTTGCGCTATCTGACGGCCAATATCCACCGGGTGCCCGCGTTCGTGATCCCCGCCGTGGAAGGCCGTACCGACCGCGCCTCGGTGGAAGTCCAGGCGGGCACGTGGGGCTCGATCCTGCCGTCGGTGTGGAGCTTCATGCTGGCCGCGCGAGCCCGCGGACTCGGCACCGTATGGACCACCGCGCAGGCGCCCCTGGAACGGGAACTCGCTGCGGTACTGGGTGTTCCGTACGACAAGGTCATGCTGGCGGCCTTCCTGCCGCTGGCGTTCACGATCGGCACCGACTTCAAACCCGCGGTGCGGGTGCCGCGCGAACAGGTATTGCACTGGCAGGGATGGTGAGAAGTGCGGCGGAATTCGTCGTGGCGTCATCGGGGTAGCACGCCGGCGTCACCTCGAGCTGTCACCGTAGGTGCATGAACGCTGAGTTGATCGTTTCGGTGTCGGGGATCCGGGATACGACTCGCGATGCCGCGATCGAGTTCGCCGGAGAGATGGACGCGCGAGGTGTGCGCCTGTCGCTGCTGGTCGCGCCGCGATTGAAGGGCAAGTACCGGTTGGTCGACGATCCGGCGACGCAGTCGTGGCTGCGCGGGCGGCGCCTCGAAGGCGACGCGATCGTGCTGCACGGCTACGACCAGGCCGCCACCAAGGCGCGGCGCGCGGAGTTCGCCGATCTGCCCCGGCACGAGGCGACGCTGCGGCTCAAGGCCGCCGATCGGGTGATGGAGCGGGTGCAACTGCGCACCCGGCTGTTCGCCGCGCCGCGCTGGGACGCCTCGAACGGTGCGCTGGCGGCGTTGCCCGACGTGGGCTTCCGCATGGCATTCGGGCTCACCACCATGCTCGACCTGGAACGCGATGTCGCCCAGCGCGCTCGGGTGTACGGGATCGGCGAGGGCTTCCGGGCCGAGCCATGGTGGTGCCGGGCGCTGGTGATGGGCGCCGCGCGCACCGCTCGACGCGGCGGCGTGCTGCGGTTGGCGGTGTCGGCGGCGCAGTTGCAGCGGTCGGGTCCGCGCCAAGCCGTGCTGGACGCGGTCGACCTCGCGCTCTATCACGGCGCCCACAGCGACGTATACCGCTGGGAGCCCTACCCGTCTGTCCGAGCCGCCTGACCGCCACCGCCGCGCGCGTAACCGGCGATCAGCGCGCGGCGGTGGCCCCGATAGCTTCCTGCGCGATTTATCATTCATCAGTTGATCGAGTGGTTTCCGCTAGTTGTGTGAACACAGCAGGAGGCAGCGCTGATGACGGGCACTTCGACGAAAGTCGCGACGACGACGAAATATATGTCCTGGGTGACCTTGGCGCTGATGACCACGAGTTCGGTGGCGAGTCTGCGATCAGCGCCCACCATGGCCGTATACGGATTGGCCTGCGTATTCCTCTATGTCATTCCCGCGATTCTGTTTCTGATGCCGACCTCGCTGGTCGCCGCGGAACTCGCGTCGGGATGGCAGGGCGGCGTATATCAATGGGTCAGTCAGGGGTTGAGTAAGCCGCTCGGATTTCTTGCCGTCTGGTGCCAGTTCGCCATGACGATCTTTTACTATCCGAGCCTGCTCGCTTATGTGGCAAGCACTTTCGCGTACATCATTCATCCGTCGCTGGCCTCCAACGGCCTGTATGTGGCGATCGTGATCATCACCGTCTACTGGGCGGGTGTGTACGTGTCCTCGCAGGGCACCAAGACCGTGGCCGGGCTGTCGAGTATGGGCCTGATCATCGGCACGCTGATCCCGGGCACCTTGCTGGTCGTGCTCGGCCTGGTCTTCCTGGCGCAGGGCAATCCGTCCGCGGCGCCGATGGATTCGTCGCACCTGCTGCCGGCCTGGGCGGGGTTGGCGAGCCTGGTGCTGATCGTGAACAACTTCCTGTCCTACGCGGGCATGGAGATGAACGCGGTGCACGTGTCGTCGCTGAAGAACCCGGCCAAGGAATTCCCGAAGGCGATGTTCCTGGCCATGGCCCTGGTGCTGGTGATCTTCATCCTGCCCGCGCTGGCGATCAGCTGGGTCGTCCCCGCGGCGAGCCTCAGCCTCACCGCGGGTGTGATGCAGGCCTTCGACGCCTTCTTCGCGCACTTCGGAATCGGCTTCCTCACCCCGATCGTCGGCATCGCGTTGGTGGCCGCGGCCGTCGGCGGCATGCTGACCTGGCTGGCCGGACCGTCGAAGGGGCTGTTGCTGATCGGGCGCAGCGAGGGGTATCTGCCGCCGTTCCTGACCCGGCTCAACAAACACGGCGTGCAACAGAACATGCTGGTGGCGCAGGGCGTGTTCACCACATTCATCGCGTTGCTCTACGCCTTCATCCCCGATGTCTCGAGCGCGTACTGGATTCTGTCGGTGATCACCACGCAGGTGTATCTGATCATGTACGTGCTGATGTTCGCCGCGGCCGCCAAGCTGCGTCGCGACGATCCGGACCACCCGCGCGGCTACCGGGCGCCCGCGCTGATGGCGCTGTGCGCGCTCGGCGCGGCCTCCTCGATCGCCGCGTTCACGATCGGCTTCGTGCCGCCGTCACAGTTCGGCTCGGGCAGTCCGTGGGTGTACGTGCTCATCGTGGGTGGCGGCCTCGGCATCGTCGGGCTGCTCATTCCGTATCTGTTCTACCGAAATCGCAGGGACAGCTGGAAATTCGCCGTACCGGAAGGGCAGCAGGCATGACGACCGGAGACGCCCCCGACCACAAGCGACGCTGGATCTACATCACGTCAGGTGTGCTGCTCGCGGTGTTCGCCCTGATCGGGCTGTTCACCTTCACCGCGATCCGCGAGAACACCCAGGCGAGCGCGAAAGCCGAACAGCTGCACAACAGTCTGGTCGCAGCCGGTCTGCCCGCACCGGAGGCGAACGTGATCGCCGACGCGCTCGGCGACGACGGCGGGTCGGTCTGCCAGGACCCGAGTTCGCCGATGATCAAGGCGAAATACCAGGCCTCGATCACCAACGGTGCGGCCGGACCCGGACAGCGTCCGGTGATCGGCCCGCGCGCCACCGCCGAGGCGGTGGCGCTCACGATCGCCACCTACTGCCCGGATCGCCTGCAGGACTATCTTTCTCATCTCGAGAACCTGAAGCTCGACGACACGACGAAGTGAGGCGTGAAGAGATGACCGACGACGTGACGGCGCTGCGCGGCAAGGTTTCCGGGCTGATGGGCCAGGCGAAAAAGGATCTGGCCCAGCTTGTTTCGTTCAAATCCGTCGCCGATCCGCGTCAGTTCCCGCCGGAAGGGTGTGCGCAGACCGCGCAGTGGGTGGCCGACGCGTTCGCCGCAGCGGGGTTGACCGAGGTGGGCCTGCACGAGACGCCCGACGGCAGCAAAGCCGTCATCGCGTCGAAGCCGGGGCCGCCCGGCACGCCGACGGTGCTGCTGTACTGCCACTACGACGTACAGCCCCCGCTCGACGACGCCGCGTGGAAGACACCGGTCTGGACGCTGACCGACAAGGACGGGCGGTGGTACGGGCGTGGTGCGGCCGACTGCAAGGGCAATATCGTCACGCATCTGACCGCCCTGCGCGCGATCGGACCCGACTTCCCGATCGGGATCACGGTGGTGGCGGAGGGATCGGAGGAACAGGGCACCGGCGGCCTGGAGAAGTTCGTCGTCGCCAATCCCGCTCTGCTGCAATCGGATGCGATCCTGGTCGCCGACTGCGGCAATTTCGCGGTCGGGGTGCCGACGTTCACCCAGACCCTGCGCGGGATGGTGAATGTGGTGCTGACGGTGACAACGCTGGAAGGGCCGATGCATTCGGGAATGTTCGGTGGACCCGCGCCCGATGCGCTCGCCGCGATGATCCAGCTGCTGTCGTCGTTGCGCGATGCCGAGGGCAACACCACGATCGACGGACTCACCGGCGATCAGAAGTGGACCGGCGCGCAGTATCCGCCGGCGGACTTCCGGTCGGACGCGGGTGTGCTCGACGGTGTCGGCCTGCTCGGCAACGGAACCGTGTCCGACATGCTGTGGGCGCGGCCCGCGCTGACCGTGCTGGGGATGGACGTGCCCGCGGTGGTCGGGTCGTCGGCGGCGATCCAGCCGAGCACCAGGGCCAGGCTCAACCTGCGCATCCCACCGGGCACCGACCCCAAGCAGGCCTACGACCTGCTGGAGAAGCACCTGCGCGCGCACGTGCCGTGGAACGCCGAACTCGACATCGAGGTCGAGGCGCTCGGCGAACCGTTCGTCGCGTCCACGCAGGGCCCCGCCCGCTCGGCCATGGAAAAGGCGATGGCGACCTCCTACGGCCGCGACGTGACCACCGAGGGGCAGGGCGGGTCGATCCCGCTGTGCAATGTCTTCGCCGATACCTACCCGAAGGCCGAGATCATGCTGATCGGCGTCGAAGAGCCGAAATGCTTGATCCACGCGCCCAACGAGAGCGTCGACCCCAGCGAGATCGAGCACATGGCACTGGCCGAGGCGCTGTTCCTGACCAGCTACCGCTGATCAGAACTGGCCCTGGTCCTCGGGTTCGAGTACGCGGAACTCGGTGCCTGCCGGGGCCATCTCGGTCAGCCTGCCGAAGTAGATGCCCTGGGCCGAGGGGGTGATGATGCCGTGGTGGATGGGCACCGCGGTGCGGGGGTTGACGGCGCGTAGATAGTCGACGGCCTCGGCGATGCGCATCCACGGGGCGACGGCCGGGATGGCGAGCACGCCGACCGGGACCGGCGGCACCCACAGCGAGTCGCCGGGGTGGACCAGCTGGGCGGGGTCGGCCTCGGTGCCGAGCTGGAAGACGGTGTTGTCGATCACCGGGATCTCCGGGTGGATCACCGCGTGCCTGCCGCCGCCGCCGGTGATCTGTAAGTCACCGATATCGAGCACCTGACCGGCCGACACCGGCTCCCAGCCCTCGCTGCGCTGCTGTGCGGTCTGCGGATCCGACAGCAGCCGGGCGGTGGGGTTGTTCTCGATGAGATCGCCGATCCGATTCGGATCGATGTGGTCGGGGTGCTGGTGGGTCACCGCGATCGCGTCCAAGCCGGTGATGCCCTCGAACCCGTGCGCGAAGGTTCCGGGGTCGAACAGCACTTTCACGCCGTGCAGTTCCACGAGGATGCAGGAATGACCGAAGTGGGCGATGCGCATACCCGATGCTAAGCCGCCGTGACCCCGGAACGCGGGCACGACGGCCCGGTCAACTAAGATTTCCGAGGTAACCCCCACATCACTTGAGGAGCAACGCGTGGCACGAGTCGTGGTCGAGGTCATGCCGAAGGCCGAGATTCTGGACCCCCAGGGACAGGCCGTGGTCGGCGCGCTCCCGCGTCTGGGATTCGCCGGAATCTCGGATGTGCGGCAGGGCAAGCGATTCGAGCTCGAGGTGGACGACAGTGTGTCGGACGCCCAGCTCGAGCAGATCGCCGAGGCGCTGCTGGCGAACACGGTGATCGAGGACTGGAAGGTCGTTCGGGTCTCGTGAGCGCACGTATTGGCGTTATTACCTTCCCCGGCACGCTCGACGATGTCGACGCCGCTCGCGCGGTGCGGTTGGCCGGCGCCGAGGCCGTGAGCCTGTGGCATGCCGATGCCGATATCAAGGGTGTCGACGCGGTGATCGTGCCCGGTGGGTTCTCCTACGGGGACTACTTGCGGTGTGGCGCGATCGCACGGTTCGCGCCGGTGATGGGCGAGGTCGTTCGCGCCGCCGGGCAGGGTCTGCCGGTGCTCGGTATCTGCAACGGATTCCAGGTGCTGTGTGAGGCCGGGCTGCTGCCGGGTGCGCTGACCCGCAACGAGGGACTGCACTTCATCTGCCGCGACGAGTGGTTGAAGGTCGAGGCGACCGATACCGCGTGGAGTTCGCGGTACGAGCCGGGCGCCCAGATTCTTGTCCCGCTGAAGTCGGGCGAGGGGCGTTTCCAGGCTTCGGAGAAGGTGCTCGACGAGCTCGAAGGCGAAGGTCGCGTGGTGTTCCGGTACGCCGGCGACAACCCGAACGGTTCGCAGCGCGGGATCGCCGGGATTTCCTCGGCCAACGGGCGGGTTGTCGGTTTGATGCCGCACCCCGAGCACGCGACCGAGGCATTGACCGGACCCAGCGACGACGGTCTCGGCATGTTCTTCTCGGTGATCGATAGTTTCGTCAAGGCCTGACAGCCCCGCATCGGCACTAGAGCGTGTCGATGATGTCGAAGTCGACCCCGTTCGCCGTTGCCAGGTGGGCGGGGCCTACTGCTTGATTGCCCAGGAAACCCCGGCGGGTGGCCGGGCCGTCCAGCACCAGGCCCGTTTCCGCCGCCGCGATGATCGTTTTCACGTCGAGGGTGCCGGTGGTCTCGGCCAGGGTGTTCAGCAGGTGGATCGCCTCGTAGGTGGAGTTGCTGAAAGTGGTCAGCGCGGGGGCGAATCGACCCTGATGCCGGTGATAGCGGGCGCGGCGAGCACGACCTTCGGCGCTGTGGTTGTCGATGAAGAAACTCGACGCCACATAGAGGTTGGCGTTCGCTGATGGCCCCGCGCTGAGCAAAACGTTCTCGTCGACCGCCGGGCTGAGCCGGGGCATCATGGCGGGCAGGCCGGTGGCGGCGAACTGGCGATTGAAGCGGGCGGTGTCGGCGCCGACCATCAGGATCAGGACCGCGTCGGCCAGCAGCAGCGTCGGGTTGCCGAGGAAGTCGCCGAAATCGGCGGTGCCGAGCGGCACGTAGTGCTCGACGATGATGTCGTACGGATTCGGCAGGGATCGGCGCAGGGCTCGAGCGGTTCGGCGGGGCCAGATGTAGTCGTTGCCGATAACGGCCCAGCGGCGCACTCCCAGTTCGCGGGCCATCCACGCGGCCGCGGGAACTGTCTGGTGGTCGGGATGTTCGCCCACCAGCAGGACGCCGGGGCGTTCGTCGGGCAGGCCCTCGTGGTCGGTGGCGTAGAGATAGGGAACGCGGGCGTCCACGGCCTCGGCGACTGCTCGACGTACCGCGGAGGTGTGCCAACCGGTGATCGCGCCGACCATTCCGGTGGCCAGGAAGGCCGCTACTTCGGCGGCGACTTCGTGTGGTTCGCGGCCGCCGTCGAGGGTCGTGAGACGAATTTCACGGCCCAGAATTCCTGTGTCGCTATTGATTTCGTCTACTGCCAGGGAAATGGCCGCGGTACACGATGGCGCGATGATGCCGCCAGGGCCTTGTGTGGGCACGATCGAGAGAATCTCGATCGTTTCATCCCGGCTCTGGTCCAACGAGGGCATTCTGTACTCTATCGCCTAGCGCGAACAGGATTGTTCGAATGAATTTCTCGGCAGGTGGGAATGCAATCGGTGTCCATCATAAGTGGGTATTCCACGCTGCACGGCGCCCTGCGCTCCGCGGAGCGCAACTGGGTAGGCCGGCTCGAATCGGCGCTGTCGGCTGACAATCTCACGGCCGACCACTGGGCGATCCTGTCGCAGCTGTCCACCGACGACGGGATGACGATGTCGGAACTGGCCGCCCAGGCGCGGCTGGCCCCGTCGTCGGCCACCCGGCACGCGGACAATCTCGCCGAACGCGGATTGATCTTCCGGGTCGCGGCCACCGACGATCGTCGCCGGATCCTGATCGGGTTGAGCAGTCTCGGGGCCAAACTGGCCGCCAGGATCCGCGCGCAGGAAAAGCTCGCGGAGGAAGAATTACGCTGCCGCCTGGGGAATCGCCGCTACGGCGAATTACTGGCCGCGCTCGCGGTGATCGCCGAACGCGACGACTGATCCGAGCGCGGTATTCCGGGGCGGGGTGCCGGGGCACGGCATCGTGCCTAGGATCGCAGGATGCCGGTTTCCTTGACAGCGGCCACGGCCAGCGGATTGTGTGCCTTCATCGATGCGTCACCCTCGCCCTTCCATGTGTGCGCGACGGTGGCGGCCGAGCTGGACGGCAACGGTTTCACGCCGTTGACGGAGGCGTCGGCGTGGGACGACGCGGGCGGCAAACACTATGTGGTGCGCGGTGGTTCGCTGATCGCGTGGGCTGACTACGACGCCGTCCCCGCTGCTCCGTTCCGGGTGGTCGGCGCGCACACCGACAGCCCCAACCTGCGCGTGAAGCAGCATCCCGATCTGGCAGGGGCGGGGTGGCAGCTCGTCGGGCTCGAGCCGTACGGCGGGGCTTGGCTGAACTCCTGGCTGGACCGCGAGCTCGGTCTGTCGGGGCGGCTCAGTGTGCGCGAGGGCGCGCGGATGCGCGATGTGCTGGTGCGGATCGACGAGCCGATCCTGCGGGTGCCGCAGTTGGCCATCCACCTGTCCGAGGACCGGCGCGGGGTCACCCTCGACCCGCAGCGGCACGTAAACGCGATCTGGGGGATCGGCGACGCGCCCGCCTCGTTCCTCGACTTCGTCGCCGAGCGGGCCGAGGTCGACGGTGCCGATGTGCTCGGCTGGGAACTGATGACCCATGACCTCGCGTCGAGCACGATCGTCGGTCGCGACCTCGACCTGGTGAGCGCGCCGCGGCTCGACAACCAGGGCACCTGCTACGCCGGACTGCAGGCCTTCCTCGCGGCCGCCGACGAGCCGGGTGCGGCGACGGCGGTGCTGGTGATGTTCGACCACGAGGAGGTCGGGAGCCAGTCCGATCGTGGGGCGCAATCGGATCTGCTGCCCGCCGTACTGGAGCGGATCGTGCTGGCCCGTGGCGGTGGGCGCGCGGATTACCTTGCCGCGCTTGCCGGTTCGGTGGTCGCCTCCGGTGATATGGCGCACGCGACGCACCCGAACTACCCGGACCGGCATGAGCCCGCGCATCGCATCGAGGTCGGCGGGGGGCCGGTGCTCAAGGTGAATCAGAACCTGCGCTACGCCACCGACGCGGCGGGCGCGGGCGCGTTCGCCCTGGCGTGTGCGCAGGCCGGCGTGCCGCTGCAACGGTATGTCCACCGGGCCGACCTGCCCTGTGGCTCGACCATCGGCCCGATGACGGCGGCTCGCACCGGCATGTCGACCGTCGACGTGGGCGCACCCCAGCTCGCCATGCACTCGTGCCGCGAACTCATGGGTGCCGCCGACGTGCCCGCCTACGCCTCGGCCCTCGCGGCCTTCCTCACCCCGGAAGCGACGGACTGACGGCGGCGGGGGATCGGCTCGGCCTCGGTGGCCGCCGAGGTCAGGCCGACGCGAGTTCCGGTGCGGCCGCCGACTTTCGGCTGGGATGGTAGGTGAGCACCGCGTAGACGATCACGGCGAACGTGGTCCACACATAGCTGCTGCCGATGATCTGCTGCCACCAGGCCCAGGCCAGTTCCTTGTCGCCCGAATGTGGCAACACCCACTGCGGGCCCACGATGAACATCACTGTGAACAGGGCGACGAGGGTGGTGAAGCCGCGAGAGCGGCGAGACACGGCCAGGCTGACCGCGACGACCAGCGCGGGCGCGACCCAGACCCAGTGATGCGACCACGACACCGGTGAGACCAACAGCACCGCCGCCGCGTTCACCAGCAGCGCGCCGACCTCGTTGCCCACGCCGATCAGGCGGTACATCCACACCGCGGCCAGCGCGATGGTGACCGCCGACAGACCGAGCCACAGGCCCGTCGCCAGCGATTCGTTCATACCGAGGCGGAACAGCGTGCCCTTGATCGACTGGTTGCCCGCGAAGTAGGGCGTGCCGATGCGGCCGGTGTCGGAGACGGTGTGGAACCAGTATTCGACCGAGTCCTTGGGGAACAGCAGGAAACCGACGCCCACCGCGCCCGCGGCCGAGACGACCATGGTGGCCGCGGCCTTCCAATCCCGGCGCAGCAGGAAGTACAGCAGATAGCCCGCCGGAATCAGCTTGATCGACACCGCGATGCCGATCAGCATCCCGCGCGGCCAGAACGGCTTGCGCACGAGAATGTCGAGGGCGACCGCGGCCATCAGGATCAGGTTGATCTGGCCGAAGTTGAACGTCTGGCGGACCGGTTCGAGGTACTGGGCGAGGCCGAGCCCGGCGATCAGCACGGTGAGCACCGAGATCCGGTCGAGTTCGGGGCGCACGCGAACCAGCACCAGCCACAACACGATTCCCAGGCTCGCCAGCGAGGTCAGCAGCACGACGACCTCGGCGACCACCAGCGGCATCAGCGCCAGCGGCACGAAGAACATCGCGGCCAGCGGGGGGTAGGTGAACGGCAGGCCCAGCCCGTACACCGGCGGCATCGGGCCGTAGAGGTCGCCGCCGTCGAGCCACACCCGCGCGCCGTTGCGGTAGACCTGCAGGTCGATGAACCCGTGCCACCAGTGCGCCAGCAGTGCGACGGCGGCGGAGACCACGAACAAACCGATGGCGGCGGTCAGCCAGCGTCGTTGGCGGTCCGGGTTGTCGGAATCGGGAATACGCGGCTCGACCTGCTCGGCAACCCCCGGACTTTCGTTCACAGCGCCAGAGTAATGGGTACCCCAATGGCCCAACCGCAAGTGTGACCAGACCGAATCCGGCCGCCTCCCCAGCGTGAGGGCAGGACGGGCGGCAGGCGGTTACCCCGCAACCATTAGACTCTGCAGATCAAGTTCCCCCCGGCCGAAAGGACCCTGGTCTCCCGTGACACTGCAGGTCGACACCGTCGCTACCGCCGCAGCCACCCCGGATGCTCCGCAGCCGTACAAGGAACTCGGTCTCAAAGACGACGAGTACGCCCGCATCAAGGAGATTCTGGGCCGTCGGCCCACCGATGCCGAGCTGGCGATGTACTCGGTGATGTGGAGCGAGCACTGCTCCTACAAGTCCTCCAAGGTGCATCTTCGCTACTTCGGTGAAACCACCACCGACGAGATGAAGGCCTCGATGCTGGCCGGGATCGGCGAGAACGCCGGCGTGGTCGACATCGGCGACGGCTGGGCCGTCACCTTCAAGGTGGAAAGCCACAACCACCCCTCCTACGTGGAGCCCTACCAGGGCGCGGCCACCGGCGTCGGCGGCATCGTGCGCGACATCATGGCCATGGGCGCGCGCCCGATCGCGGTGATGGACCAGCTGCGCTTCGGTGCGGCGGACGCCCCCGACACCCGTCGCGTGGTCGACGGCGTGGTGCGCGGTGTCGGCGGCTACGGCAACTCGCTCGGCCTGCCCAATGTCGGCGGCGAGACCGTGTTCGACGCCTCCTACCAGGGCAACCCCCTCGTGAACGCGCTGTGCGCGGGCGCGATGCGCGTGGAAGACCTGCACCTGGCCTTCGCCTCGGGCAACGGCAACCGGATCATCCTGTTCGGCGCGCGGACCGGCCTCGACGGCATCGGCGGCGTGTCCGTGCTCGCCTCGGACTCCTTCTCCGGTGACGAGTCCGGCACCGGCCGCAAGAAGCTGCCCGCCGTGCAGGTGGGCGACCCGTTCACCGAGAAGGTACTCATCGAGTGCTGTCTCGACCTGTACGCGGCCGGGCTGGTCGTCGGCATCCAGGACCTCGGCGGCGCCGGTCTGTCCTGCGCCACGTCCGAACTCGCCGCGGCGGGCGACGGCGGCATGCACATCGACCTGACCAAGGTCCCGCTGCGCGCCGCGCACATGACCCCCGCCGAGATCCTGTCGAGCGAATCGCAGGAGCGCATGTGCGCGGTCGTCACGCCGGAGAACGTGGAAGCGTTCATGGCCGTCTGCAAGAAGTGGGACGTGCTGGCCACCGACATCGGTGAGGTCACCGACGGCGACCACCTCGTCATCACCTGGCACGGCGAGACCGTGGTGGACGTGCCGCCGCGCACCGTCGCCCACGAGGGCCCGGTGTACGAGCGTCCCGTGCAGCGCCCCGACACCCAGGACGCGCTGATCGCCGACACCACCGCCACCCTGACCCGGCCCAAGACCGGCGACGAGCTGCGCGAGACCTTGCTCACGATGATCGCCAGCCCGCAGCTGTGCAGCCGCAAGTGGATCACCGAGCAGTACGACCGTTACGTGCGCGGCAACACCGTGCTGGCCGAGCACGCCGACGCGGGCGTCGTCCGCATCGACGAGTCCTCGGGCCGCGGCATCGCCCTGGCCACCGACGCGTCGGGCCGCTACACCAAGCTCGACCCGTACACCGGCGCGCAGCTGGCGCTGGCCGAGGCGTTCCGCAACGTCGCCACCACCGGCGCCACCCCCAAGGCCGTCACCAACTGCCTGAACTTCGGTTCGCCGGAGGATCCGGGCGTGATGTGGCAGTTCCAGCAGGCCGTGCGCGGCCTCGCGGATGGTTGTGCGGCACTGGGCATTCCGGTGACCGGCGGCAACGTGAGCTTCTACAACCAGACCGGTAAGGACGCCATCCTGCCCACCCCGGTGGTCGGCGTGCTCGGCGTGATCGACGATGTGCACCGCCGCATCCCGACCGGCCTCGGCCTCGAGCCGGGCGAGTCGCTGATCCTGCTCGGCGAGACCCACGACGAGCTGGACGGCTCGATCTGGTCGCAGGTCACCCACGACCACCTCGGTGGCGTGCCGCCGCGCGTCGACTTCGCCCGCGAGCAGCTGCTCTCGGAGGTGCTCACCTCGGGTTCGCGCGACGGCATGATCTCCGCCGCGCACGACCTGTCCGAGGGTGGCCTGGCACAGACCGTCATCGAAGCGGCGCTGGCAGGCGAAACCGGTTGCCGCATCGTGCTCCCCGAGGGCTCTGACCCGTTCGTGCAGCTGTTCTCCGAGTCGGCCGGACGGGTGCTCGTCGCCGTGCCGCGTTCGGAGGAGACCCGGTTCACCAAGATGTGTGACGCGCGGCAGCTGCCGTGGGTGCGCATCGGCGTGGTCGACCAGGGCTCGGATTCGGTCGAGGTGCAGGGGCAGTTCTCCGTGACACTCGCCGAATTGCGCGAGGCATTCGAAGGCACGCTGCCTAAGCTGTTCGGAGCGCACACCGCCTGATCGGACAGAGGAGTCGAGCTTGTGACCACTGAGGATACGAGCTCGGCTTCTCCACCGGCCGTTCGCGAGAACCTCTTCATCAGGGTAATTCACCTGGTGGAGAGGTTTTTTCATCCCAACTACGCCGGCCTGATCGTGGCGACGTTGTTCTTCGGGTTGTCGCTGACACCCTCGCTGCTGCCGCGTGACTGGTTCTTCCAGGGGCTGGTCAGCGGCATCAACGCGACGATCGGCTATGGGCTCGGTTGCTTGCTGGCGTGGGCCTGGTGCAAATGGGTGGCGCCGCGGATCACCTGGCCCGAGCAGGTGCGCACGGCATGGTCTCGGCGGCCGAGCTGGCTGGTGGTGGCGCTGCAGAGCGCGATCGTGACGGCGTGCCTGATCTTCGCGGTGCTGATGAGCATCCAGTCCTCGAAGTGGCAGCGGCAGATCACCGATCTGATGGGGATGGAGCCGGTGTCCGACGCGGGGTATCCGCGGACGGTGCTGGTCGGCGCGGTGGTGGTCGGACTGCTGATCTGGATCTCGCGCCTGGTGGTGCGATTGGTGCGCGCGGTGACGCGGGCGCTGAACCAGTGGGTGCGGATTCCGGCGGCGTTCGCCCGGCCGCTCGGGGTGATCGTCGTGCTGGTGGCCGCGGTGCTGCTGTTCAACGGTGTGCTGGCGAAAGGCTTTTTCGCCGTCGCCAATTCGGCGTTCAGCGCGCGCAACAGTCACACCTCACCGAACGCGGTCCAGCCGACGCTGCCCGAACGCTCCGGCAGCCCTGAGTCGCTGGCCAAGTGGGACACGCTGGGTTCGGAGGGCCGATGGTTCGTGGCGAACGCGCCGACCGCTCTCGCGATCGGGCAGGTCACCGGAAAGCCCGCGCGCGAACCGATTCGGGTCTACGCGGGGCTGGAATCCGCGGACGGGGTCGAGGCGCAGACCGACGTGGCCATCGCCGAACTCGACCGCACCAAGGCCTTCGAACGCGAAGTGCTGGTGGTGATCAGCACCACCGGCACCGGCTGGGTCGATACCGTCAGTGCCGAGGCGATCGAGTTGATGTTCGGCGGCGACACCGCGCTGGTGGCGACGCAGTACTCGTATCTGCCCAGCGCGCTGTCGTTCCTGTCCGACCGGGACAAGTCGATGACCATGGGGCGCACGCTGTTCGACAAGGTGTACGAACGCTGGTCGGCGCTGCCCGAAGACGCCAGACCCAAGCTGCTGGTCTACGGCGAGAGTCTCGGTTCGCAGGGGTCGGAGGGTGCGTTCTCCGGTCTGGCCGACATCCGCAATCGCACCGACGGCGTGCTGTGGGTGGGACCGCCCAACTCGAACCGGCTGTGGTCGGAGTTCGTGACCAGACGTGACCCCGGCACCGAAGAGATCACCCCGATCTATGCCGACGGGATGTCGGTGCGGTTCGCCGCCGCCGCCGATCAGCTGGCCCGGCCGACGCCGACCTGGAACGACCCGCGCATCACCTACCTGCAACACGCTTCCGACCCGGTGGTGTGGTGGTCGCCGGATCTGCTGTTCAGTCAGCCGGATTGGTTGCGGGAGAAGCGCGGACCCGATGTGTCGCCGGCCATGTCGTGGTATCCGATCGTCACGTTCTGGCAGGTCGCCGCGGATCTGCCGCGCGCGCAGACGGTATCGGACGGGCACGGTCACAACTACGGCAACCTGGTGCCCGACGCGTGGGCCGCAGTGGCCCAACCATCGGACTACACACCGGAATTGGCTGCCCGGATTCGGGTGTTCCTCGAAGAATCCATGGCCACCGAGCGTCAGTTGAAGTGACGAACCGGGGGCGCCGAACCCCTCGATCGGCGCCGCCCGGCTCGGCTCACGACACCGATTTGAACGGATTGTGTTCGGCGATCAGCTGTTCCAGCCGCGCCTCGTCGATCCGCCCGATCAGTGACTGAGTCTCCTGCTGGTCGCGCACGACCTTGGCGAGGGTGAAGCAGCTGGTCACCAGGAACAGGCCCGACATCGCCAGGAACGCGCGCTGCCAGCCGTCCAGCGGCAGGTACGCGATTCCGGCGCCGGTCCCGAACAGGCTCACAGCGAACGCGATCGCGGCCTGGGCCATGTAGGCCGAGGTGTTCTTCGGCTTGGTGTTTGTGCTCATGGCTCTCAGTGTGCTGATCCTCGGTGTCGCGATCGCGCGTACAACTACTCGAGTGCGGTACGTAGTTTGTGAGCGGCTCCGCAGTCACAAATCCGGTGATTGTCGGTACCGGCCGCCATACTGGGGCGGTGACCGAGCGCGCTTCGACTACCGCGATGCTGCGTGCGCGCGGCGCCGTGGTCTTGCGGCGCGTCGAGGTCGTCGTCGATCTGAATTACGTCGGATTGGTGCTGGCAACGCTGTTCTTCGGGCTGTCGGTGACCCCTTCACTGGTGCCGCGTGACTGGCTGTTCCAGGGGCTGATCAGCGGGATCAACGCCGCGATCGGTTACGGGCTCGGATGTGTGCTCGAGTGGTTGTTCCGGCGGTGGGTGCGGTCGCGGATTCCGATTCCGAGCCCGTCCGATCGGTTGCGATACGCGATCAAGGCGACCGTGCTGGTGGGGTGTGCGCTGGTGGCGGCGCTGATGCTGGTGCAGTCGGCGCGGTGGCAGCGCGAGATCACCTCGCTGATGGGGATGGCGGGCACCACCACGCCTGCCTATCTGCGGACCGGACTGCTCAGCATGGCCGTCGGGGTGGCGGTGGTGGCCGCGTATCGGACGGTGCGCGTCATGGTGCTCGGCCTGGCTCGCCAGCTCAATCGGTGGGTGCGGGTGCCGCGCGAAGTGGCGCCCGCCGCCGGGTTGCTGGTGCTGGTCGTGCTCGCGGTGACGATCTTCAACGGCGTCGCCTCGCGGGCGTTCTTCGCGGTGGCCAACTCGGCGTTCAGCGTGCGCAACGATCGGGCCACGCCGTACGCGGTGCAGCCGATCGCGCCGGAGCGTTCGGGGAGTCCGGGATCGCTGGCGCCGTGGCAGTCGCTCGGGTTCGAGGGGCGGTGGTTCGTGTCGAACGGGCCGAGTGCCGCCGCGATCACCGAGGTGACGGGAAAGACCGCGCGCGAACCCATCCGGGCCTATGTGGGGTTGGAGTCGGTGACTCGGGACCAGACCGCCGCGCAGCTGGCCGTCGCCGAACTGGAGCGGACCGAAGCCTTCGAACGCGAGGCGATGGTGGTGGTCACGACGACCGGGACCGGGTGGGTCAACGGGATGGCCGCGGGCGCCGTGGAATACCTCTACGGCGGGGATACGGCGATCGTGGCGACCCAGTTCTCGTATCTGCCCAGCGTGCTCTCGTTCCTGTCGGACCGGGACAAGGCGGCCGCGGCCAGCCGGGAGCTGTTCGACGCGGTGTACGAGCGGTGGTCGGCCCAGCCGGAGGGGCATCGGCCCAAGCTGTTCGTCTACGGGGAGAGTCTGGGTTCGCAGGGGTCGGAGGAGGCGTTCGACGGGCTGGCCGATCTTCGCGAGGAGGTCGACGGCGCGTTGTGGGTGGGGCCGCCGAATTCGAATCGGTTGTGGCGGCAGTTCGTCGACCGCCGCGATCCGGGGACGCCCGCGGTGGCGCCGGTGTACGCGGACGGGCTCGTCGTCCGATTCGCCGATGACGCGACAGATCTCGATCGCGCCGAGCCGTGGCGCGAACCCCGCATCGCCTATCTGCAACATCCGTCCGACCCGATCGTGTGGTGGTCGGCCGATCTGATCTTCACCCGGCCGGATTGGTTGAGCGAACCGCGCGGTCCCGATGTGTCGACACAGATGCGGTGGGCGCCGTTCGTGACGTTCTGGCAGGTCACGGCCGATCTCACCAACGCGCAGGGGGTGGTCGACGGGCACGGGCACCGGTACGGGAGTTTGGTGCTGGACGGGTGGTTGGCCGTCGCGGCGCCGCCGGGGTTGAACGGTGATGTCGTCGAAAGCATCCGTGTCGCACTGGAATCGGCGGAAACCTACGAGCGGGAGGTGAAGTGAGAAGGCTCGAAGCCGTTGCCGCGCTGGCCCTTCCGCTGCTGTGGGGCAACCGGGTTCTCCCCGCTCTCGATCTTGCGCTGCGGGGCCGCACCGCGGCGAACATCGCTTTCGCGACGGGCTACACGAAACTCTTTCGGGGTAACCCGAACTGGTTGTCGCCCAGTGGCTTCCGCTGGGGTTTCGGCAGTGCGGCCGTCGTCGTCGCCGGCTACGCCGTCGCCCTGTCGATCCCGTCCCTGCGACGGCTCCCGCTCGAGATCGCTGTCCGCGCACCGGAGACATCGACCCTCGAATGGATCGGCCTGCACATCCCCGTGGGCACGGTCCTGGCCGAGGAAGCCGTCTTCCGCGGAACCCTCGACCCGGTGCTCGCCGAGAGCGCCGGGTCGCTCGCACCCGTGATCAGCGCCCTCGATTTCGGCCTCTGGCACATCCGACCGGCACGGGTCGCGGGCGATCCGGTTGTCCCCACGGTGCTGGCCACCACCCTCGCCGGTCTCGTTTTCACCGAACTCCGGCGCCGGTCGGGTAGCGCCACCGCGCCCGCGCTCCTGCATCTGGCGATCAATGCCGGCGGAGCGCTCGCGCCCGCCGCCGCTCGGTGGGTGGACGGGCTGCGGCGGTAACCCCGCTCAGGCAGTCGCGACGAAATCGGCGACGGCCTCGGTGAAGGCGTCGTTGTCGTCGCCCGCGGCGGTGTGGGCCGCGGCGCTGATCTCGGCCAGGCGGGCGTGCGGTGTGAGCGCCAGGAATGCCGCGGCGCCCTCGTCGCTGACCACGTCGGACTTGCCGCCGCGGATCAGCAGGACCGGGATGGTGAGCGCCTCGGCGGCGGCTTCCATCTCGACGATGCGGGCTTCCGGGTCGTCGTTGACGTCGCTGATCAGGTCCGGGTCCCAGTGCCAGTACCAGCGGCCGTCCCGCTGACGCAGGTTGCGCAGGAGACCGTCGGCGTTGTCGGGACGCGGGCGGTGCGGCAGGTAGGCGGCGACCGCGTCGGCCACCTGGTCGAGGGTGTCGAAACCGTCGCGGTGCCTGCCGAGGAAGTCCATCACGCGCGCCACGCCCGTGGACTCCGAGCGGGGCACGATGTCGACCAGCACGAGTGCGCGGATCGCGCTGCCACCCGGCGTCGCGGTGGCGAGCAGCCCGGTGATCCCGCCCATGCTGGCCCCGACCACCACAGCGCCCGCGTCCCGCGTCGCACCGAGCTGTTCGAGCACGGTGTGCAGGTCGGCCACCATCACGGTCCTGGAGTAGTCCGCCTCCGGTGACCAATCGCTGTCCCCGTGTCCCCGCGCGTCGACGGCGACAACTCGCATCCCCGCCGCGGCCAGCGCCCGTCCCGTCCGCTTCCACGAATGCCGGTTCTGTCCGCCGCCGTGCAGCATCACGACCAACGGGCCGCCTTCGGCGCCGAAGCTGTCCGCGACCAGGGTGAGCCCGTCGGCAGCGCGCAATCGCAGCGTTGTCGGCTCGAGGGGATCGGTGACACTCATAGGACGAATGTACGACGAGCCCCGCCGATCGGCGCCGTCGGGCGTTCGATCGGCCGTCGGGAGGCTGCCGTGAGCCCCTGTTTCAGCTGTCGGACCTGGTCCAGGTCAGGTACTCGGCGTCGCGGGACGGTGTGCCGTTCCACGGGTGCTCGAGGAAGTCCTCGTCGCGCACTTCGGTCCGGCCAGGGAGGTGGGCGCACACGCAGGCGATGGTCAATGTGTCTGTGCGGGAGCCGAGTTCGTCGGCCTTGAGCTCGTGAGCCAGGTCGGTGGCGACCGGGAGGAGGTCGTTCATCGTCGCGGTGCCCGGCAGGCAGAGGTCGAGGTACAAGTCGACCGAGCCCGGTCGCTCGGGCGAGACGGCCGATCTTCCCGCGGCTATGCGGACATCCGGTGGCAGGCGGGTGCGCTGCATGAATTTCGAGAGGTCGAATCCGGCGATCGTTTGTGGGCCGGTCACGTATTTGCCCTGGCACGCCAGCACGGTCTGTGGCGGATCGGGCGGGGTGGTGTCGTCGGGCGTCTGGCAGGCGGCGATCAGCGCCGCCGCGGGGATCGAGATCAAGGCTGTCGCGCGTCTCATCGGAAGTCACGCTAGCGGGTGTTCGACGTTCGGGTCACGGAGTCGGCTCGGGTGACCGGAATGTCGGTGAACGTCGGTAGCGTCTCGCGGTATGGCTGGACGGAATGTGGTCGACCCCGCGCAGGTGCGGGCGGCTGTGCTGGGTGTGGGGGAGTGGTTGCGGGATCCGGCGTTGCCGGTGCCGGGGCGGGGGGAGTTGGGGGCCGCGGTGAAGGGGACGGCGCGGGCCCTGGCGGGGAGTGCGCCGGGGCATTCGGTGGAGGTGCGGGTGCCGCCGTTCGTGGCCGTGCAATGCATCGAGGGGCCTCGGCATACCCGGGGGAATCCGCCGAATGTGGTGGAGACGGATGCGCGGACCTGGTTGTTGCTGGCTACCGGGCTGCTCGGATTCGACGACGCGGTGCGGGCGGGGGTGGTGAGCGCCTCGGGGACAAGGGCGGGGGAGATCGCGGGGTGGCTGCCGATCGTGCCGTTGCCCGCGCGGGACGACCCGGCTGCCGAGTAGCGGCAACCGGGTCGCCGGCTCACGCGGCCGCGGTGTGCTTGCGGTGCAGGCCCTTGTAGTCGTAGTAGCGGGTGATGATCGTGCCGAGGACGACGGCGATCGCGATGCCGAGCAGCGACATCCAGATGCCGCGGTCGAGACCCGCCGCATAGCTGGCGTCGAAGTACAGGATCGAGCGGACACCGAGGAACACCTGGTGCATCGGCTCGAATTCGGCGAGCCACGCGAGATAGGTCGGCGTCGCCTCGATCGGGACGGTACCGCCGGAGGACGGCAGACCGAGGATGACGAACAGGGTCAGGTTCACCAGCAGACCCGCGGTGCCCAGGGCGGCCAGCGTCATCAGCGCGGTCCAGCCGACCGCGATCATGGCGAGCACCGAGAACAGGAACAGGGCGAGCGGATTGTCGACCGGCATGCCCACCACCTTCGCCACCAGCAGGAACACCAGCGAAACGATCACCGCGACCAGCGCCGAAACCCCCCACTTGATGAGCAGGGTGTGAAAGCGCGAGATCGGGGTCGGCGGATAGTGCACGGACCAGGGGCCGTATTCGGTGGGCATGAAGCCGAGCTGGGAATCGACCATCGTGTGGATCACCATCGCCCCGACCATCCCGGCCAGCAGCAGGAGCAGGGAGAAGAAGAACGCCGTCAGACCGATCCCGGTGCCGCTCGGCAGCGGGCGGAATTCCTGCGCGACCACATCGATCGGGCTCTCGAGGGTGATCATGGCCGCGCCGGACACCTGCGGCGGCGGTGCGCCCGCCGGTGTTTCGGCCAGGGTCGCCCGTACCTGCTCGGTCAGTTGGAGCCCGACCTGCTTGTCGACCTCCGACAGCGCCCGGTCGCCGATGCGCTGCACGATCCCGACGCCGTAGGCGCCCATGCGCGGGTTGGTCTGCAGGGTGATGATCGGCCGTTCCATCTCGCCGGGCACGATGCTGCCCGTGCCGAGAATGCCCAGGCGTTTGCTGAAATCGCCGGGGATGATGATCGCGCCATACACCTGTCCGGTGCGCAGCAACTGCTCGGCCTCCGATTTTCCGACGACGCGCAAGTCGATCTGATCGGCGGGCACGCCCGCGACGAGCGCATCCGCGATCTGCTTGCCGAAATCGACCTGCTTGCGCTGATCGCCCGAGCCCATGACATCGCCGACGTCGGAATCGACGAGCGCGATCGGGAAGTCGTGCAGATTCTTCTCCGGGTCGGCGATATAGCCGAGGTACATGAAGCCGAGCAGTGCGGTGAGCACGGTCAAGACCGCGGTCGGCGCGAGCACGATGCGAGCCCAGTGACGCCGATTCAAGTTCGGTGTGGCGAACGTCGCTTCGCCGAGAGGTTTCTGGTCGGAATCAATCGGCTCCGCACCGGTGTTGTCGCTATGCGACCCGGTTCCACCGGCTGCAACGTGTGCACTGTCGTCCGTCGTCACGATGCGCACCGTAACAGCTCTGTGTGGCCGATCGGCGGGTTCGTGACCAGTGGATTGCTGCCGGGATGCGAGCGCGCGTACTACCCGCTGCGGATGACCCGTAGACTGACTAGTGCCCCCAGCCCGCCCGAACAGGGAGCAAACGGTGACCGACGTCGATCCCACGATCGTCCCCACGCCCAATACCCCCGACGAGATCGAACACGACCCTCGCGAGGAGTGTGGCGTCTTCGGCGTCTGGGCTCCCGACGAAGACGTGGCGAAGCTCACCTACTACGGCCTGTACGCCCTGCAGCATCGCGGGCAGGAGGCGGCCGGAATCGCCGTTTCCGACGGCTCCCAGATCCTGGTCTTCAAGGATCTCGGCCTGGTCTCCCAGGTCTTCGACGAGCAGACGCTCGCGGCAATGCCGGGGCATATCGCCGTCGGGCACTGTCGCTACTCCACCACCGGTGGCGTCACCTGGGAGAACGCGCAGCCGATCTTCCGCACCACCTCCGTCGGCTCCGGCCTCGCTCTGGGCCACAACGGCAACCTGGTGAACACCGCCGAATTGGCCGGTCGCGCACGCGAACTCGGCCTGATCGGCGCCGGTGTGATCGATGGCCGCCCGCAGATGACCGGCGCCACCTCCGACTCCGACATCGTCACCGCGCTGCTGGCCCACGCCTCGGCGGACTCCAGCATCGAGGCCGCCGCGATGGAGCTGCTGCCGCAGCTGCGCGGCGCGTTCTGCCTCACCTTCATGGACGAGCACACCCTCTACGCCGCGCGTGACCCGCACGGCGTGCGCCCGCTGGTGCTGGGCAGGCTCGACCGTGGCTGGGTCGTCGCGTCCGAGACCGCCGCGCTCGACATCGTCGGCGCCGCGTTCGTCCGTGAGATCGAGCCGGGCGAGCTGCTGGCCATCGACTCCGAGGGCGTGCGCTCCATGCGCTTCGCCAATCCCGAGCCCAAGGGTTGCGTCTTCGAGTACGTGTACCTGGCGCGCCCCGACACCACGATCGCCGGTCGCTCGGTGCACTCCACCCGCGTGGAGATCGGCCGCAAGCTGGCCAAGGAGCATCCGGTCGAGGCCGACCTGGTGATCCCGGTGCCCGAGTCGGGCACGCCCGCCGCGGTGGGTTACGCCCAGGGCTCCGGCATTCCGTACGGCCAGGGCCTGATGAAGAACGCCTATGTGGGCCGTACCTTCATCCAGCCCAGCCAGACGATCCGTCAGCTCGGCATCCGCCTCAAGCTCAACCCGCTGCGCGAAGTGATCCGGGGCAAGCGACTCATCGTCGTCGACGACTCCATCGTGCGCGGCAACACCCAGCGTGCGCTGATCCGCATGCTGCGCGAGGCCGGTGCGCTCGAGATCCACGTGCGCATCGCGTCGCCGCCGGTGAAGTGGCCCTGCTTCTACGGCATCGACTTCGCCTCGCGCGCGGAGCTGATCGCCAACGGCACCGGCGCCGACGACAGCTACGCCGACATGGTCGAGAACGTGCGTCGCTCCATCGGCGCCGACACTCTCGGCTACGTCTCCACCGAGGGCATGATCGCCGCCACCGAGCAGCCGCGCTCGCGCCTGTGCACCGCCTGCTTCACCGGCGACTACCCGATCGAACTGCCGCCGGAGGCCGCCATCGGCAAGAACGTGCTCGAGGGGATGCTCTCGGGCAAGGCCGAGTCGAAGCTGCTCGGTGAGAACGCCAACGTGGATGCACTGAGCCGTCCATAACACGTGTCGGCGGTAAAGACACGTCGCACTACGCCGCACCAGAGGGGCCGGACAGGATAAACCTGATCGGCCCCTTTTGTGTTGTGTACGAGAGTAATTCCGGTAACCGGCAATTTCGTAAGATTAGTTCATAACATGGCGGCAATAATTCGGACCATTTGAAACTGGGCGGTAATGGTTCACCTGTACGGTCCCTCGATATATCGCTAGCTCACCATGTAGTCGTCGCCCCTGTGATCCGGGTGCGACGGCTGCGCGGCGTTCGAGAATGGGACCTGATGTTGAACAAGGCACGAAGTATGCGCGCGAAACAAATTGCCGCAGTGGGTATTACCGCCGCTGTCGCCGCCGCGCTGGCCGGTTGTGGCTCCGGCCGCACCGATGAGGCGGGCTCCGGTGCGGGCCTGGTCGTCGGTACCACCGACAAGATCTTCTCGCTCGACCCGGCCGCGGCATACGACAACGGTTCGTTGCTGGTGGAGAACCAGATCTATTCGTATCTGCTGAACTTCGCACCGGGCGATACCACGCCCAAGCCCGACGCGGCGGAAAAGTGCGAATTCACCACTCCCACTGTGTACACCTGCAAGATCAAGTCCGGGCTGAAATTCGCCAGCGGTAACCCGCTGACCGCGAAGAGCGTGAAGTTCTCCTTCGACCGGATGGTGAAGATCAACGATCCGCACGGTCCCGCGTCGCTGCTCGGCAATCTCGAGAAGACCGATGTGGTCGACGATCTCACCGTCGCATTCACGCTGAAGGTCGCCAACGATCAGACCTTCCCGACCATCCTGCCGACCCAGGCGGGCCCCATCGTCGACGAGGCGGTGTTCCCGGCCGACAAGGTGGCCACCGACGACGAGGTCGTCAAGGCCAAGGGCTACTCCGGCCCGTACACGATCTCGAGCTACGACAAGAACAAGCTCGTCGAGTACCAGGCCAACCCCGATTACCAGGGCATCCTCGGCACACCGAAGACCAAGACGGTGTCGACCAAGTACTACGCCACCTCCGACAACCTGAAGCTGGACCTGCAGAACGGCGCCATCGACGTCGGCTACCGCTCGTTCACCCCCACCGACATCGACTCCCTGCGGGCCGATTCCAAGGTGAAGGTCACCGACGGCCCCGGCGGCGAGCTGCGCTACGTGGTGTTCAACATGAACACCATGCCGGGCAACACCCCGGAGCAGAAGCTGGCCGTACGCAAAGCCTTCGCGTCCTCCGTCGACCGCGAGGCACTGGCCAACGGTGTCTACAAGGGCACCTATCAGCCCGCCTTCGGCTACGTGCCCGCCGGCATGGCGGGTGCGGCCGAGCCGCTCAAGGACCTCTACGGCGCCAAGCCGGACAAGGCCGCGGCCGCGAAGTTCCTCGCCGACGCGGGCGTGACCACCCCGGTGACGCTGAACCTGCAGTACAACCCCGATCACTACGGGTCGAGCTCCTCGGAGGAGTACGCGGCGGTCAAGTCGCAGCTGGAGGCCTCGGGTCTGTTCAAGGTGAACCTGCAGTCCACCGAGTGGGTGACCTACCAGAAGGAGCGCGCCTCCGACGGTTACCCGATGTACCAGTTCGGCTGGTTCCCGGACTTCCCGGACGCCGACAACTACCTGACGCCGTTCTTCGGCCCGAACAACTTCCTGCAGTCGCACTTCGAGAACCCCGGCATCAATGCCCAGCTCACCGCCGAGACCACCGAGGGCGACCCCACCAAGCGGGCCGAGTTGCTGAAGAAGATCCAGACCGATCTGGCGCAGAACTTCCTGCCGACCCTGCCGCTGCTCTCGGGTAAGCAGGTCGCGGTGTCGAAGCCGGGCGTCGACGGTGTCGATCAGACCCTCGACGGCTCCTTCAAGTTCCGGTTCACGGTTCTGAGCAAGTGAGTGACGTTGCTGCTGCGCCCGGATCACCGATCCGGGCGCGGCGTTTCGGGTGGATGCGCGGCGGGGGTTCCCGCCAGGTGGCTTTGCTGCGGTACCTGCTGATTCGGCTGTTGCTGATTCTGCCGACCGCGTGGTTGCTGGTGACAGTGGTGTTCTTCCTGATGCGGGTGATCGGTGACCCGATCAGCGCGGCCATGGGTGGTCGGCTGACCCAGGACCAGATCGAAGACCGCAAGGAAGCCGCAGGACTCAATCGCCCTATCCTGACGCAGTATTGGGAGTACATCACCGGCTTCCTGCACGGTGACTTCGGACGGACCCAGGACAACCAGGCGATCAGCGATGTGGTGATCACCTACGGTGCCGCCACCTTCGAACTGGTCTTCTGGGGTCTGCTCGTGGCGTTCGCGGTGGGTGTTCCGCTGGGCAGATACGCCGCGACACACCGGGATACGCCCTCGGACGCGTTCCTGCGGTTCTCCGCGGTGCTGGCCTACGCGGCACCGGTGTTCTTCGTGGGCATGCTGCTCAAGCTGATCTTCTCGGTATGGCTGGGCTGGTTCCCGGTCGGCGGCCGGGCCAGCACCGACGTAGAGCTCGCGCTGCAACATGTCTCGCCGAAGACGAACATCCTGATCATCGATTCGATCCTCTACGGCGAACCGTCCTATGTGCTCGACGTGCTCGAACACGCGGTGCTGCCCGCGGTGGCCCTGGGGCTGCTCACCGGCGGCATCTTCCTGCGGCTGGTGCGGGTGAACCTGATCCAGACGCTGCGCAGCGATTTCGTCGAGGCGGCGCGGGCGCGCGGATTGTCCACGCGGGTGGTCACCGGCAGGCACGCGGTGCGCAACGCGCTGATCCCGATCATCACGGTGATGGGCATGTGCATCGCGATGATGCTCGGCGGTGCGGTGCTCACCGAGACCACGTTCGAATGGAAAGGCCTGGGCTATCAGCTCGCCGAGTATCTGCGGGCGCGCGACTTCATCGCGGTGCAGGGCATCGTGGCGTTCATCGCGCTGGTGGTCGCGGTGATGAGCTTCGTCGTCGACGCCATCGTCGCGCTGATCGACCCGAGGGTGAGGTTCTGATGACTACCGCTGTGAAACGCCGGCGTCTGCCCGGCGCCGAACTGTTGTCGAAAACCTCGGGGCTGCAACGGGTCACCCTCATCACCGGCTTGGTGCTGGTCGGTGTGTTCGTGTTCGTGGCGGCGTTCGCGCCGTTGCTCGCGCCCTACGGGCTGGCCCAGAACTCCGCTGACGGAGTGGCTTTCGTGCCGCAGCAAGGTCCCTCGGCCGAGCACTGGTTCGGTACCTCGGTGCGCAGCGAGGACGTGCTCTCGCGGGTGCTGTTCGGCGCGCGCACCGCGCTGCTGGTGATCGCGATCTCGGTGACGCTGTCGCTGCTGATCGGCGTGCCGCTGGGGCTGCTGTCGGGGTTCGTGGGGCGCTGGGTGGACAAGACGCTGGTGCTGATCATGGACGCCATCTACGCGTTCCCGTCGCTGCTGCTGGCGATCGTGGTCTCGATCGTCGTCGCGGGCGGCACGTCGAGCAGTCTCGGCGGCATGCTGTCGGCGGCCATCGCGATCACGGTTGTCTATGTGCCGCAGTACTTCCGGGTGGTGCGCAACGCGACGGTCGCGGTGAAGACCGAGCCGTACGTGGACGCCGCCCGGGTGACCGGGGCGTCGACGACGCGAATCATGTTCCGCCACATCCTGTCCAACGTCACCGGCTCGCTGCCGGTGATCGTCACGATCAATGCCGCCGACGCCATCCTCACCCTCGCCGCGCTCGGCTTCCTCGGGTTCGGCATCGAACCCACCCAGGCCGCCGAGTGGGGCTACGACCTGAACAAGGCGCTCAACGATGTCTCCAACGGCATCTGGTGGACCTCGATCTTCCCCGGCACCGCGATCGTGCTGGTGGTGCTCGGGATGACGCTGGTCGGCGAGAGCCTCGACGAAACGCTGAACCCGCTGCTGCGCACCCGGCGTGCGGTCACCTCGGCAGACAAGGAAACAGTCGATGAGTGAAAAGACCGCCGCACTGGCTGTTTCGGGGTTGTCGGTCACTTTCTCGACCGACAGCGGGCCCGTGAACGCGGTACGCAACGTGTCCTACGAGGTGTTCCCCGGTGAGGTGCTCGCCATCGTCGGCGAGTCCGGGTCGGGTAAATCGGTGAGTTCGCGCACCGCCATCGGACTGCTGCCGCATTCGGCGTCGGTGCGCGGGCTGGTGACCATCGGCGACCGGCCGGTCACCTCGATGACCGAACGTCAGCTCACCGCACTGCGCGGCGGCGAGGTGTCGATGGTGTTCCAGGAACCGGCGCGTGCGCTGGACCCGCTGTTCACCGTCGGTTTCCAGATCTGTGAAGCGCTGCGCGCGCACAGCGGGATGGGCCGAAAAGCCGCCAAGGCCAAGGCGATCGACCTGTTGCGCCTGGTCGGGCTGCCCGATCCCGAGCATCGCGTCGACTACTACCCGCACCAGCTCTCCGGCGGGCAGAAACAGCGCGTGATGATCGCGATCGCCATCTCGTGTGAGCCGAAGGTGATCATCGCCGACGAGCCGACCACCGCGCTCGATGTCACCGTGCAGGCCGAGATCCTGGAACTGCTGCGCGATCTGCGCGATCGGCTCGGCAGCGCGATCGTGCTGATCACCCACAACATGGGTGTGGTGGCCGACCTCGCCGATCGGGTGGTGGTGATGCGCGCGGGCGAGGTGGTCGAGCAGGCGCCGGTGCACGAGCTGTTCGCCAGCCCGAAGGCCGACTACACCAAGGCACTGCTCGATGCCGTTCCGCATCTCGGTGCGGCGACCATCGAGCGGCCCGTGATCGACCGGACCGTCGAGCCCGTGCTCGATGTGAAGGATCTGGTCGTCACGTTCCCCGGGCCGTTCGGCCGGCCCGCCTTCCGGGCCGTCGACGGCGTCAGCTTGCAGATCAGGCCGGGGGAGACCCTGGGGCTGGTCGGCGAGTCGGGGTCGGGCAAGTCGACCATCGGGCGCTGCGTGGCCGCGTTGCAACGGCCGAGCGAGGGGCACGTGCTGATTCGCGGGCAGGACATCGCGGATCTGTCCCAGCGCAAGCTGCGGCCGATCCGGCGGCGGTTCGGGTTCGTGTTCCAGGACCCGGCCGGATCCCTCAACCCCCGCCTGACCGTCGGCGAATGCGTCGCCGAGCCCCTGGTCGTGCACGGCATCGGTGACAAGGCGAGCATCCGCGCGCGGGTCAGGCACATGCTCGACGACGTGCAGCTGCCCGCGGGCACCGAGAACCGGTACCCGCACGAACTGTCCGGCGGGCAGCGTCAGCGGGCGAGTCTGGCGCGCGCGCTCGTGCTCGACCCCGATCTGCTCGTGGCCGACGAGCCCACCAGCGCGCTCGATGTGTCGGTGCAAGCGGCGGTACTCGAGCTGTTCGCCGAGTTGCAGCGTGGTTGCGGTTGGGCGTGTCTGTTCATCAGCCACGACCTCGCCGTCGTCGACCAGCTCGCGGACCGGATCATGGTCCTGCGCGAGGGATCTTGCGTCGAGGAAGGCGACAACGAACAGATCCTGCGCAACCCGCAGCACGAGTACACCCGCCGCCTCGTTGCCGCCGTTCCGGTCCCCGACCCGGTCGAACAGCGGCGGCGTCGCGCCGAGATCGCCGCCACATTCGCCACCGAACTGGAACAATGAGGTAGGAGCCGCACGACACCTGGACTGGCGGATCACATAGAGTTACTAGGCATCTATCCGCCGATTCGGTTTGGAGCTTTCCCCCACAATGACTGAACAGACACCCAGCGGTGCAGGCGCTTCCTACGCTGCGGCGGGCGTGAGCATCGAAGCCGGTGACCGCGCCGTCGAATTGTTCGGACCATTGGCCAGGAAGGCCAGCCGACCCGAGGTGCAGGGCGGTATCGGTGGCTTCGCCGGGCTGTTCGCGCTCAAGGGCGGATACCGGGAGCCGCTGCTGGCCGCCTCCACCGACGGTGTCGGCACCAAGATCGCCGTCGCCCAGGCCCTCGACAAGCACGACACCGTCGGCCTCGACCTGGTCGCCATGGTCGTCGACGACCTGGTGGTGTGTGGCGCCGAGCCGCTGTTCCTGCAGGACTACATCGCCATCGGCAAGGTCATCCCGGAGAAGGTCGCCGAGCTGGTCTCCGGCATCGCCGAGGGCTGCATCAAGGCCGGTTGCGCGCTGCTCGGCGGCGAGACCGCCGAGCACCCGGGTCTGATGGATCCCGATGACTACGACCTGTCCGCCACCGGCGTCGGCGTCGTCGAGGCCGACGCGGTCCTCGGCCCCGACCGGGTGCGTCCCGGCGACGTCGTGATCGCGATGGGCTCCTCGGGCCTGCACTCCAACGGCTACAGCCTGGCGCGCAAGGTGCTGCTCGACATCGATCGGATGTCGCTCACCGGGTACGTCGAGGAGTTCGGCCGCACCCTCGGTGAGGAACTGCTCGAGCCGACCCGCATCTACGCCAAGGACTGCCTCGCGCTGATCGCCGAAACCGACGTGCGCACCTTCTCGCACGTCACCGGTGGTGGCCTGGCCGCCAACCTGGCTCGGGTCCTGCCCGCAGGTCTGGTGGCCGAGCTGGATCGTGGCACCTGGAACCCTGCGCCGGTGTTCAAGATGATCGCTCAGCGCGGCCGCGTCGAGCGGATCGAGATGGAGAAGACGTTCAACATGGGCGTCGGCATGGTCGCGATCGTGGCGCCCGAGGACGCTGACCGTGCGCTGGCGGTGCTCACGGCCCGCCACATCGACTGCTGGACGCTGGGTCAGGTCAAGAAGGCCGCCGATGTCGAAGCGCCGCGTGCGGTGCTGCTGGGCGATCACCCCAGGTTCTGATCTCCGCTACGCACGAGAGCCGGGTCGCGATGGTCGCGACCCGGCTCTCGGTGCGTTCAGGGTTTGTTCCGGCCACTGAGTGGTTAACCCATACCCGGAGGGTTTTGCCCGTCGGCTCGGGGTGGTCGGGGCCTCGAGGCGACGAACACGACGAGCGTCCTGTGCATCGCACAGGACGCTCGCCGCGTATTCAGGTATTCGCCGTAACTGCTACTGCGAGCCTGTCGTCACTCACCTGAGAACGGCTGGAAGGGGGAGGCCGGTCGGCCTCCCCCTTCGTCGCTGTCAGGTCAGCGGCGCCAGCTGTCGTAGCCGTCGTCCTCGTCGTTCCAACGAGACGGCGACTCGTCCGCATCATGCTCATCGGACAGCACTGCACTACTCCTCGGTTGGGAGTAGGGCGGAGCATCGCTATCCGACAGCTCGCGCTGAAGGCTCGCGAAGTCGGTCGGCGCGGAGCTGTACTTGAGCTCACGTGCGACTTTGGTCTGCTTTGCCTTAGCCCGGCCACGGCCCATGGCTGACCCCCTCGCGTCACTGCGGGGCGGCCTGGGGTTTGTTGGCGGCCCCGTTCGAATTAATACTCTTCCTGACAGACACTTTAGCGTGTGTCAGAGCGTCGCGCTCCCAGGAGTGGGTGAAGACCTGTCGAAGCGCCCCGGTTTGCCCCTTCTTCGCCCAGACCGCCCGGTCTCAGATGACTCCCGGAATCGCGCGGATCACACCGACTCTGGCGTCGCCGCCGAACACCGCGGTGGCCGCGAGCTGAGTGTGCTGATCGGTCCACTCGACGCCGAGTTCGCGCAGAATCGCCAGCGTCAGAGGCATCCGGGCCCGATCGTGACCGTCTTCGATCTTGTACGCGAAGGCCCTTCCGTCGGGTAGCGCGCCCGCGTGCACACCGTCGGCGCCGATCTTGCAGAACAGTCCAGGGGTCGCCGACATGGCCAGCAGATCCGGGCCGCTCGTGCCGGAAATCACTCGTGGATTCGCCCGAACGGCATCGGCGATCCGGCGCGGCGCGGTGCCGGACTCGGCCGTGGTGAAGCCGGCGAAGGCGCGCGCGAGGTTGATCAGCGAGACGGGCACGATCGGCAGGCCGCAGCCGTCGATGCCCAGATCGGTCTCCGGTTCGCCGGTGACGTCGGCGACGGTGGCCAGGACCGCTTGCTGCAACGGGTGCTCGATCTCGAGGTATCCGGTGCGCGGCCAATCGTTGATCGCACAGGTCGCCAACATCGCGGCGTGTTTGCCGGAACAGTTCATGTACAGCGGGCTCGGGCCCGCGCCGGTGATCGCGGCGGCGCGGGCCTTCTCCTCGAAGGGCAGGTCGGGTGGGCAGGCGAGGTCGTCGGCGGTGCAGCCGAAGCGGTCGAGCAGGCGGCGGACGAGGGCGATGTGGTCGGGTTCACCGAAGTGGGAGGCGGTGGCGATGGCGAGTTCGTCGTCGTCGACGGGATCGAAACCGTTGCGCAGCAGGGCCAGTGCCTGCATCGGCTTGTTGGTGGAGCGCGGGAAGATCGGGCCGTGGATCTCACCGAGTTCGAGGGTGGGGGTGCCGAAGGCGTCGAGGATGACGACGGATCCGCGGTGCACGCACTCACGGAAGCCGGATCGGACGACTTCGACCAGTTCGACACTCATGCTGTCTCCCTCGGGCATGTGGTTACGCGCGCTGCCGCCTCCGGGCGCTGACCGCTCATGCCTCGACCTCCACGGCGACGGTTCGGGTTCGGGTGTGGCGGTCGATCTGCATGCGAACGTCGGCGGAGATGGTCGTCTCTTCCGCGCGCAGGCGTTCCAGGCGCACGGGGTCGGCGCCGGTGAACAGATCGCGCACGGTGATGCCGTGTTCGGGAACGTGGACGACGCGGACTTCGTCGCCCGCGCCGATCGTGCCCTCGGTGAGCACCCGGAAGTAGGCGCCGGTATCGGATCGCAGCGCGAACCGTTTCACCCACCGCTGCTCGCCCGACCACTGCTGGAAGGTCGCGCAGGGCACCCGGGGCGCGCTGACCTCGAGCAGGGTGTCGCCGATCGCCCAGTGCGCGCCGAGCACCGCGTCGCTGACCGGCAGGCCGGTCAGGCGCAGGTTCTCGCCGAACCAGCCCGCGGGCAGTTCGCGGTCGAGTTCGCTCGCCCAGCGGCGGGCGTCTTCGTCGGCATAGGCGTAGACAGCCTGGTCGATGCCGCCGTGGTGGGCGGTGTCGCAGACGTGGTCACCGTGCAGACCGAGGGCGGCCACCGCTACCCGGCCGTCGACCGGACGCTTGTCGATGGCCGTGCGACCGACACGGGTGCGCACCTCGATCTCGGCGTGGACAACGCACACGGCCTCGACGCGGCCGGTATCGCCGACGCGCATGACCGGACGGTTCATCGCCCGCGCAACCGGTTGACGGCGGCGCGCCCCGCCTGCTCGGTGTCGTCGGCGGGGACCGAGTCGGGGTCGATGGCCGCGGCCATGCTGCCGACCACCAGTTCGGTGCCCGCGGGGACCGAACGCTTGATCAGAGCCAGGGCGATCGGGCCGAGTTCGTAGTGGTCGACGACGGTGCCGAGGCGGCCGACGGTGCGGCCGCCCGCGGTCACGTCGTCACCGGTGGCCGGGCGCTCGTCGGCCGACCCGTCGAGGTGCAGCAGCACCAGATTGCGCGGGGGCTTGCCGAGGTTGTGGACCCTGGCCACGGTTTCCTGGCCGCGGTAGCACCCTTTGTTGAGGTGGACGGCCCCGTGCTCGTCGATGCCGCCGATCCAGCGGGCCTCGTGCGGGATGGTGCGTTCGTCGGTGTCGACGCCGATGCGCGGCCTCAGCGACGCCACGCGCAGCGCCTCGTAGGCCCACATACCCGCCGGTGCGGCACCGCCTTGGGTGAGCTTGGTCCACCAGGCCGAGAGCTCGGCCCGGGGCACGATCAGATCGAAGGAGTTCGGCATCCGCCGCAGGAATCCACCACCGGGCAGCGCGACCGCTCCGTAGATCTCTGGCAGTTGCGCGATGCCGAGAGCATCGAGCAGCGTGTCCACTCGCGGGCCCAGCAGGCTCAGCACCGCGTGATCCGGCGCGTCCTCGGGCTTGGCGTCGGCCCAGAAGACCATCTTCTGGAGGAACGCCAGCAGCTCGGCGCCGCGGTCGGCCTCGGTATCGAGCCACAGGGTGCCGTCGAGGTCGGTGAGAACGAAGTGATTGAGTACCCGGCCGTTGAGATCGAGGTCGAGAGTCTCGGCGCTGTGCCCGTCGGGTAGCGCGGCGATGTGCTGACTGGTGATGGTGTGCAGCCAGCTCAGGCGCTCGGCGCCGGTGATCGTGGCGACGCTGCGATGGGAGCGATCCACGACCGCGACCCGCTCCGCGGCGGCCTTCTGCTCACCGAACGGATCACCGTAATGCCAGGCGACCGCGGCGTCCGGGGTATCGGGTGCACCCGCGACGGCACCCGGAGTATGGAGAACAGGACTGGGGGAGACGACCTGTGACACGACACCCACTGTAGGCGCGTCTGCCGACACGCGCCGCACGTGGTCGTCTTCGTGGCGCGCGTCGCGAGCTCGATTCGGAGCAGCCATAGGCATAACAGAGCGATAACGCCTACGCTCGGCGCATGGGAGAACGGGTTCTTGTGACACTCGACGGGACGGTCGCTGACGCGAACGTGCCGTCGCTGTATGCCGACGACATCGGCGCACTTCGCGGCGATGGCGTATTCGAAACGATTTTGGTGCGCGGCGGCACGGCCACCGCGCTGGAATTCCACCTGGCGCGGCTGCGCCGCTCGGCGCAGGCACTGGAACTGCCGGAGCCGGGCCTGTCGAGGTGGCGCACCGCGGTGGAACTGGCCGTGAAGGAATGGGGCTCGGAAGAGGAAGGAATGTTGCGGCTGATCTACACGCGCGGCCGCGACTCGGAATTCGACGCGCCGCGCTCGGAGCTGGCACCGGAGGATCCGCAACCCACCGCGTATGTGCTCGTCTCCCCGGTACCCGCGCGGGTCGCGACGGCGCGCGCCGAGGGCGTGAAGGTGATGTCGCTGGCGCGCGGCATCTCGGTCGACCTCGCGCAGGCGGCGCCGTGGCAGCTGCTCGGCGCGAAGACGCTGTCGTACGCGACCAACATGGCCGCGCTGCGGTTCGCGCGGCGGATGGGCGCCGAGGACGTGATCTTCCACAGCACCGAACACAAGGTCCTTGAGGGCCCGCGCTCGACGGTGGTGATCGCTCGCGGCAAGCAGCTGATCACCGTGCCCGCCAAGAGCGGCGTCCTGCCCGGCGTCACGCAGCGTGCGCTGTTCAACGTGGCGGAGAAGTCCGGCTGGGAGTGCAAGTACCAGACACTGTTCACCGCGGACCTTTTCGACTGTGACAGCATCTGGCTGCTGTCGAGCATCACCCTCGCCGCTCGAGTGAACCAGCTCGACGGCATTCGCTTGTCGGCGCCCGACAACGCTCAGGAGATCATCGACATGGTCGACCTCGGGATCGACCGGCCGGGGACCATCGGAGACTGGTGATCCGTGTGTGGGGCACGGGTGGGCGTGCCCCTGCGGGAAGGGTTTCCGCGGGCCGTGGCGGTTGTCACGCTCGAACGGGGTGATTCCGGGCGTACGATCTACTACAAGTCGTCGTAGTAGATCGGTGGAGGTCGGATGGACACCCTTGATGTCTCCCGGTGGCAGTTCGGGATCACGACCGTCTACCACTTTCTGTTCGTTCCGCTGACCATCGGACTCGCGCCGCTGATCGCGATGATGCAGACCGCGTGGGTGATCACCGGCAACGAACGCTGGTACCGGCTGACCAAATTCTTCGGCAAGCTGTTCCTGATCAACTTCGCCCTCGGCGTCGCGACGGGCATCGTGCAGGAATTCCAGTTCGGGATGAACTGGAGCGAGTACTCCCGCTTCATCGGCGACGTCTTCGGTGCGCCGCTGGCGCTGGAAGCGCTGATCGCCTTCTTCATGGAGTCGACGTTCATCGGGTTGTGGATCTTCGGGTGGACCCGGTTGCCCAAGCTGGTGCATTTGGCGACCATCTGGATCGTCGCCATCGGGGTGAACGCGTCGGCGTATTTCATCATCGCCGCCAATTCGTTCATGCAGCATCCGGTGGGAGCCCGGTACAACCCCGAGACCGGACGCGCTGAGCTGGAAAGCATTGCGGCGCTGCTGACCAACAACACGACATTGGCCGCGTTCCCGCATGTGGTCGCGGGCGCGTTTCTCACCGCGGGCACTTTCGTGGCGGGTATCGCCGGCTGGTGGATGGTGCGCAACGCGCGCAGCGGCGATGCGGTGAAACGCGAAGAGGCGCGGACGATGTGGCGGCCGGTAGGGCGATTCGCCCTCGTGGTGGTGGCGCTCTCCGGCGTCGCCTTGATCTTCACCGGCGATATTCAAGGCAAGCTGATGTTCGAACAGCAGCCGATGAAAATGGCTTCGGCGGAATCGTTGTGCCACACGGCGACCGACCCCGATTTCTCCGTTCTCACCGTGGGCACGCACAACAATTGCGACGGTGTGATCCACGTGCTCGAGGTGCCCTATGTGCTGCCCTATCTCGCCAAGGGCGAATTCAGCGGGGTGACGCTCGACGGTGTGGTGGATCTGCAGAAGACCTACAACGTCGCGTACGGGCCAGGGGACTACCGGCCCAACCTGTTCGTCACCTACTGGTCCTTCCGCGCCATGATCGGGCTGGCAGGCGGGTCGGTGCTGCTGCTGTTGGCCGGGTTCTGGGTGACGCGCGGTGGCCGGGTGCCGGATCAGCGATGGTTCTCCTGGCTGAGCCTGCTCGCGATCCCCACACCGTTCCTGGCCAACAGCGCGGGCTGGGTGTTCACCGAGATGGGCCGTCAGCCGTGGGCGGTGGTGCCCAATCCGACCGGCGATCCGAATATTCGAATGACGGTGCAGCAGGCGGTCTCCGAACACTCGGCCGGGACCGTGATGTTCTCGCTGGCGGTGTTCACGCTGCTCTACGGTGCGCTCGCGGTGGTGTGGTTCTACCTGATGCGACGGTATGTCGTCGCCGGGCCGGACACCCACGTGCACGCCGAGAGTTCGGACAGCACGGACACTCCCCAACTTTCCTTCGCGTACTAGGAGCCGACGATGGATCTGCAACAGTTCTGGTTCCTCCTGATCGGTGTGCTGTTCACCGGCTACTTCGTGCTCGAGGGATTCGACTTCGGTGTCGGCATGCTGATGCCGATTCTCGGCAAGGGGTCCGATACCCGCAGGCGCGTCGTGCTCAATACGATCGGCCCGGTCTGGGACGGCAACGAGGTGTGGCTGATCACCGCCGCCGGTGCCCTGTTCGCGGCGTTTCCCGAGTGGTACGCCAGCATGTTCTCCGGGTTCTATCTGGCGCTGCTGCTCCTGCTCGTCGCTTTGATTCTGCGGGTGTGCGCGATCGAATACCGGGGCAAGATCAACGATCCGACATGGCGGGCCTGGTGTGATACCGGAATCGGGATCGGGTCGTGGATTCCGGCACTGGTCTGGGGCTGGGTGTTCGCGAATATGGTGCGGGGCGTGCCGTTGAACGCGGACAGGCAGATCGTCGGTTCGGTCGCGGATCTGCTCAGCCCGTACGCGTTACTCGGTGGGCTGACCACCGCGGTTCTCTTCGCGCTGCACGGTGCGGTGTTCCTGGTGCTCAAGACAGCGGGCGAGGTTCGCACCGATGCCTTGCGGATGGCCAGGTTGCTGCTGATTCCCACCGCGGTGGTGGTCGGCGGATTCGGGCTGTGGACGCAGCTCGCCTACGGCGCCGGGTGGACCTGGATCGTGCTGGTGACCGCCGTGCTCGGGCTCGCGCTAGCCGCGGTGGCGAATTTCGCGGGGCGTGACGGCTGGGCCTTTGTCGGCACGACGCTCGGTGTGGTCTCGGCGACGGTGCTGATCATCGGGTCGATGTATCCGAATGTGCTGCCGTCGACCATCAGCCCGCTCTACGACCTCACCATCCACAATGCGTCCTCGTCGCCGTATACGTTGAAGGTGATGAGCTGGGCGGCGTTGCTCGCTACGCCGGTGGTGTTGATTTATCAGGGGTGGACCTATTGGGTTTTCCGGCAGCGGATTCGGGTGGAACAGATTCCGCCGCCGGTGGGTCTGCCGCGCAGCGGTAAGGGCTGACAGATGGCGTCGGCCCCGTCTCGGGAAATTGTCGCTCGCGAAAGGTCGGACGCTGTGGTGTCGGAGAGCTTGTCGCAGGAGGGACCCGAGCCGGGCGCGGTGACGCCGACACGGTCGAGGCGCGGCCCGGTGGATCCCCGGTTGTGGCGGTACGCGCGGTCGGCGCGGCCGCATCTGGTGATCGCTGTCGCGCTGGCGCTGGTGATCACAGCGACGATCGTGGTGATCGCCATTGTGCTGGGGCGGGTACTCGCCGGGGTCATCACGGATCCGGGCAAGCGTGAGTTCGGTACGTGGACCACGGAATTGGTGGTTCTTGCGGTGGCCGTCGCGGTGCGGGGGCTGGCGAGTTGGTGGCAGGCGCGGTTGGCTCATCGGGCCGGAAGCGCGGTGGTCGCGGAGCTCGAGACGGCGGTGCTGCGGGCCGGCGCCGAGCTGCCGCCACGGGACCTCGACGTGCGGCGAACGGAGATCGCGGTCGTCGTCGGCAACGGTCTCAGCGGGTTGCGTGGGTGGTTCACCGGCTATCTGCCCGCGCTGTTGCTGGCCTGTCTGGTTCCGCCGGTGGTGCTGGTGGTCATCGCCCTGCACGACCGGACCTCGGCGCTGATCGCGGTGATCACCGTGCCGTTGATCCCGGTGTTCATGGTGCTGATCGGGCTGCTCACCCAGGGGCGAGCCGAGGCGACGCTCGCCGCGACCACGCGGTTGTCGGACCAGATCCTCGACCTTTTCGCGGGCATGCCCACTTTGCGTGCGCTCGGGCGTGAGGGTGCGGACGGACCCTCGATGGTTGATCAGGTGCAGGCCCTCGGCGATTCGCTGCGGCAGCGGACCATGCGCGCGCTGCGGATCGCGTTCCTTTCCTCGATGGTGCTGGAAAGTCTCGCGACGCTGAGTGTCGCGTTGATCGCGGTCGCGATCGGGCTGCGGTTGGTGTTCGGCGAGATGGCGTTGTACAGCGGCCTGGTGGCGTTGATTCTCGCGCCGGAGGTGTACTGGCCGCTGCGGCAGGTGGGGGAGAAGTTCCACGCGGCGCAAGACGGAATGGCAGCCGCTGACCGGGCTTTCGCGGTGCTCGAACCGCCCCGGCGGGCCGAGTCGGCGCCTCCTCGCGCCGCCTGGGGCGAGGTCATCGCCTCCGGTAGCCGCACGGCGGACGTGGCCGAACTGCCTGGTGTGGGTGTCGGGCCGGCGCGAATCACCTTGCGTGGGCTGTCTGTTGCCGCCAGAACGGGCACCGCGCCCGATCGATTGACGGCCGTGCTCGAACCCGGACTGGTGACCGTCCTGACCGGGCCGAACGGGTGCGGGAAATCGACTACGGTGCAGGCGATTCTGGGGCTGGTCGAACCCGACGAAGGCGCCGTCTTCGTCGACGGCACCGATGTTCGTGAACTCGACCTCGACAGCTGGTGGAGTCGGATCGCCTGGTTGCCGCAGCGGCCGGTGCTGGTTCCCGGGACATTGCGCGAGAATGTCGAGTTGCTCGGGGCCGTCCCGGACCCGACCGTCGATGATCTTCGAGCCGTCAGTGCCGCAACGGGATTCGAGAGCGTGCTGGCCGAGCTCCCCGACGGCTGGAACACCGTCGTCGGTCAGAACGGCACCGGCCTGTCCCTGGGTCAACGCCAACGCCTAGCCCTCACCCGCGTCCTCGCCGCGCACCGCCCGATCCTGCTCCTCGACGAACCCACCGCCCACCTCGACCCCGAGAGCGAGCAGCGCGTGCTCACCACCCTGCGCGAACACGCCGCCGCCGGTGCGACCGTTGTGGTCGTCGCCCACCGTCCGACCGTGCTGGCAGCGGGCGATGTGGTGATCGACGTCGTCGCGGCGCACACGCCTTCAGCGGTCGCTCCGGATTCGGAGGCTACGGGCAACTCCGCACCTGTCACCGACACGGACAACAGCCGACCGGCTTCTGCCCGCACGGTCGACGCCTCAGATCCCGTGGCAGCGAGCGGACCCCCGCCTGGTGCCGACTCGGAACCACAGCGCGCGGTGGGCTCCTCCGGTAAGTCGGCCGGTCGCGTGTATGGAGTGGAGGTCTCATGATCGGCGATCTGCGGGAGATGTGGCGGCTGCTCGCGTTGTCGCCCGCGCGGGTCACGGTGGCGATCGCCTGGGGCGTGGCGGCGTTGGGCAGTGGGCTCGGGTTGGCCGCGCTCGCCGCGTGGTTGATCGCGCGGGCCTGGCAGATGCCGCCGGTGCTGGATCTGAGCGTCGCGGTGGTCGCGGTGCGGGCGCTGGGCATCTCGCGGGGGTTGTGCCGGTACCTGGAGCGACTGGCCACCCACGATGTGGCTTTGCGGGCCATGACGACAGCTCGCACGTCGGTGTATCGCACGCTGGCGCAGTCGGATGTCTGGTGGTGGCGAGACCGGAACGGCTCGTCGGTTGCGCCGACCGGTGTGGCGGACCACGCGGGCCCTGTCGGCAGCACGGGGCGTGCGCTGCGGCGCGGGGATGTGCTTGTCCGGACCGGCGCTGACATCGACGACCTCGGGGCGGTGGTTGTCCGGGTGTTGGTGCCCGTGGCGGTCGCGGCGGTGTTGTCGCTGGCCGCGGTGGGGCTGATCGCGATCATTTCGCCCCTGGCAGCGGTGATCTTGGCTGTCGCGCTGGCGGTTTCGGGGATCCTCGCGCCATGGATGTCGGCGGCGGCCGCGCGGGAGGCAGAGCGGGCGGTGCGGGCCGATCGGGCCGAGTTCGCCGCCGGGGGGCTCACGGTACTCGATCACGCTGCCGAGCTGCGCGTCGCGGGGCGGCTGGATGCGGCACTCGCCGTGGCGGACAGGGCTTCTCAGCGGGCGGTGAGCGCGGAGGATTCGGCTGCCTCGCGCAGCGCGTGGGCGGCCGCGGCCACCCCGCTGTCGATCGGGGTGAGCGCGTTCGGTGCGCTGCTGGTCGGCATCGCCGCCTACGGGTCGACCGGCGGACTGCCCGGCGGCATGACTCCGATGGCTTTGACGATTCTGGTGCTGGTCCCGCTGTCGGCCTTCGAAGCCGTGGGCATGCTTCCCGCCGCCGCGACCACCCTCACCACTTCCCGTGCGGCCCTGCACCGCCTCCGTGGCATCTCGGCAGGAACCCGCGGCACTGCCGGTGCCGACAGTGCCGGGAGTGAGCGCCGCGAGTGGGCGGCGGTCGAGCCTGCTCCGGCTGACCTCGACTCCGCGGGAGTTCGAGAACGCGCGCGGTCGGTGGTTCCCGGGGGACCGGTGACGAGTCCATGGGCCACGGCCAGGCGGACACCGATGCCCGAAGGGTCGCGGGTGGTTGTCGTCGGACCCAGTGGGGCGGGGAAGACAACGTTGCTGATGGCATGGGCGGGCCTGTTCGATACGCCCCGGGACGGTGTCACGTTCTTCGCGGAGGACGCGCATCTGTTCGGCACCTCGATTCTCGAGAACCTGCGAGTCGCGCGTGGTGACCTCACCCTCGACGAGGCCGAAAGCGCTCTGCGCACAGTCGGTCTCGGGCCGTGGCTGGATACGCTGCCGGACGGTCTGCACACCTCGCTCACCGCGGGCGCGGCCGCCGTATCCGGTGGTCAGCGCCGCCGCATCCTGCTGGCCCGCGCCCTCGTCGCCCCCGCGCACACCCTGCTCCTCGACGAGCCGACCGAACACCTGGCTGCCGCCGAAGGCGATCAACTTCTGCTCGACCTCCTCGACGCGGCCAGCGGTCTCGTAGCTCCGGATCGCACCGTTGTCGTTGTCACCCACCAACTCCCGCGCGGGCACGGAGCCGGCACCGTCGTCACCGTCGATGCGACCGGCACCTGCCACATCGAGCATCATCACGCCACGACATCTTCGGCAACCTGACGCATTCACCCAGGTCAGAACCGCAATTAAATCAATTGCCGAGCGCGCCGAGCGCGGATAGATTCATCAGTACACAAGAGAGGAGGTGGTCTGAAGAATGTATGTTCATCGGATGCGTGAGGTGGCTGCCCGCTAGCAGCTCCACTGCGGGAGATTCCCCAGCGGTGCGCTGAGCGAATCCCAGGCAGTCACCCGACCCCCGAGCCCCCGGAAGATCCAACCGGGACCATCGCGTTCACAGATCGCGGTGGAACGGCTCGGGGGTCGCTCCATTTCCCGACGAGAACGGCCCGCCCAGAGTGATCCGGGCGGGCCGTTCTCGAAGAATCTCAGCCGATGTAGCGGACCAGCCGCGCCGACAGGCGGGGGACGAGCGCGCCGTCGGGGTCCACGCGTTCTTCCACGTAGGCGAGGTCGCCGTTGTCGACGATGCCGTAGAGGCGTTTGGCGCCGCCCACCACCGCGCCGGAGGTGCTGCGGATGGAGACGTCGGTTGCGAGCTCCCAGGAGGCCTGGTTGCGGGCCTTGCCGTAGTACAGCTCGATGACGCCGTTGCTGTGGGTGAGCAGGAGTTCGAGCAGCTCGTCGGTGCCCTCACCGCCGACCCGCCAGTAGCCGCTCTCGCGCAGGTCCGGGCCGGTGTACTTGCCGTCCGCGTCGAGCTTCCAGGTCTGCGATTCCCAGGCCAGGTAGTCGCCGCCGTCGTGGGAGACGATGATCTGCTGGCCGAAGCGGTAGTCGCCCTCGGCGGGGTGGTGGCCTTCGCCCTCGCCGCGCCACACGCCGACCAGCGGCAGCAGGGCCAGCATGGCGTGGTTCAGATCCGGGCCGAGGCGCAGATTGGCCGTGTCCTCGGGCAGGGGGAGGCCGGGCAACACCGAAATGTTTCGGGCGCCGGTTTCCTTCGCCCGTTCGGCGGCGACGTTGACTGCTTCGTCGCCGCTACGACGCTCGGCCGGAGCGTCTTGCTCTGTGCTCGCTCGCTCGGCCGGTTCGTTACCTTCGCCAGCGAGCCCGCTCATGACTCGGTGAAGAGCCGGTAGAAGACGTACAGGCCGAACCAGCCGATGAGAATCGACACGGCGACAAGGAGTACCTCGAAGAAGATGACCACAATCGGAGTCTAGCCAGTCCTCGTAACAGATACGAAAACGGCCCTGGTAGTTCCCGCACAGGAACTACCAGGGCCGTTGTGAGCTTCTTACTTGGCGACCGCGACGTCGACGGCGTGAATGCCGGCGCCCTCGGGGCTGATCTCGGCGGAGCCGTTGCCCGACGAGCTCAGCGCGCGCAGGGTCCACGAACCCGGCGCGGCGAAGAAGCGGAAATCACCGGTGCCGGAGGCCACGACCTCGGCGGTGAAGTCACCGTTGCCGTCGAGCAGACGCACGAACGCGCCGCCGACGGGCTGGCCGTCGGTGCTCAGGACACGGCCGGTGATGACCGTTTCCTTCTCCACATCGACGCCGGCCGGAATGGCCTGACCCTGGGTAGGTGCTGCACACATATTGATTACGCTCCCAACTCGATAGGCGCTCCGACGAGGGAACCGTATTCGGTCCAGCTGCCGTCGTAGTTCTTGACGTTCTGGTGGCCGAGCAGCTCCTGCAGCACGAACCAGGTGTGCGAGGAACGCTCGCCGATGCGGCAGTAGGCGATGGTCTCCTTCTCGCCGTCCAGGCCCGCGTCCTTGTACAGCTCGGCCAGGTCGGCGTCGCTGCGGAAGGTGCCGTCCTCGTTCGCGGCCTTGCTCCACGGCACGTTGATCGCGCCCGGGATGTGGCCGGGACGCTGGCTCTGCTCCTGCGGCAGGTGCGCGGGCGCGAGGATCTTGCCCGAGAACTCGTCGGGGCTGCGCACGTCGACCAGGTTCTTGGTGCCGATGGCCGCGATGACCTCGTCACGGAACGCGCGGATGCTCAGGTCGGGAGCGGCGGCCTTGTACTGGGTGGCCGGGCGCGCGACCGCGTCGCGCGAGAGCGGACGACCGTCGAGCTCCCACTTCTTGCGGCCGCCGTCGAGCAGCTTGACGTCGTTGTGGCCGTACAGCTTGAAGTACCAGTAGGCGTAGGCCGCGAACCAGTTGTTGTTGCCGCCGTAGAGCACCACGGTGTCGTCGTTGCCGATGCCACGCGCCGAGAGCAGGTCGGAGAACTGCTCCTGGTTCACGAAGTCGCGACGGACCTGATCCTGCAGGTCGGTCTTCCAGTCAAGGCGGATGGCGCCTTCGATGTGGCCACCCTCGTAGGCGGAGGTGTCCTCGTCGACCTCGACGAAGACGACGCCGGGGGCGTTGAGGTTCTCTTCGGCCCAGTCAACGGAGACCAGGACATCGGAGCGAGCCATGTTGTTCCTTTCAGAGACGTGCAAGGGGGTCAGTTCGGTGCCGGGGCTGGTGACCGGCGGAAGCGAGCTACCAGCGGATAGATCTGGCAACCCAGGCAGACCCCGAACGCCGCGTTCAAGAACGCCGCGAACAGGGCGAAGCCGGCGAACACCGCGCCGACGATCGAGGAGCCGAGCGCGAAGCCCAGCAGGGAGAGACCGGCGAACACGAAGCCGAGCGCTTGCGCGAAACGCAGCGGCGGCACGGGCTCGGTCTCGGTGGGCGGACCGTTGCGCGGCGCGACGAACGCGGCGTAGATCCGGCCGTAAGGGTGCTTGGCGGGGCCGCTGATCGCGCCGATCGCGAAGACGACGGCCTGCAGGCCGATCAGGATCGCGGCCGCGGCGGTCGAGAAGGCGGCGACGAGAAGCACGAGAACCAGCACGCCGGTGGTGATCCAGGCCACGAAACGCGGCCCGCGGACATCGACGCGAGGGGGAGATTCAGAGGAACGGGTCATTGTGCGAACTCCTGGGCTTTGTGTAAGTCAGGGGGATCTGCCTGGTCACCGGGGGATCCAGAGGATCACTCGCACGGCGGGCATAGATCGACGTCAGAAATCTCGGGAGAGAAAAAGCCGATCGGTCAGCAGCACAGGCAGCAACAACCACCGAGGCGACACAGATCAACTGTGCGGCGTCGGGTGAGCATCAGCTCGTGGTCGGTTTGCACGAGGAGTAGTTTACCCGGTCTCACCGGAGAATGTCTCGGCCCCCCTGGATATGGGGCTAGATCACACCGTCAGGGGCTCGAGGGCGGTGCGCAGGTCGCCCGCCTTGGGAACGCCGGAGATGCGGAAGCGCTCCTTGCCCTCGGCGTCGAAGACGAAGGTCGTCGGCAGCGAGAGGACATTGAGCTCGCGGGCCAGCGCGGGATCGGCGTCGATGTCGATCTCGATGTCGCGCGGGGCATTCGGGGACTCCGACAGGTCGGCGGTGACGCCGGCGACGACCCGGCGGACCGCGTCACACGGGCCGCACCAGTCGGCGGAGAAGTGCAGCACCGCGGGGGCCGCACCGGTCACACCGGCGGCGTCGAGCATGCGGGCGCGCTGATGTGTCTCGGGGTCGAGGGTGGCGGGACGAACCTGCCCCTGCCTGCGCGACAGGTAGAACCCGACCGCGACGGCGGCCGCGATGACGGCGGCCAGAATGACGATCTCGATCATGGTTGCTGCAATCGGTCCAGGTCGATGGTGATGTTGCGGCCGACACCCTCGACGACGATCTGGCCGCCGAGCGCCGACACCTCGGTCGGTGCGACACCGAACGGCAACTCCTTGATATCGATCGTACGGCTGAAGCGGGCGAGCACTGCGGCGTGATCGGTCTCGGGGATCTTCGAATCGGTCTTGACCGCGGCGGTGGTGTCGACCGTGCTGGTGGTGTCGGTGTAGAAACCGGTCGCCTGGATCCGGACCTTGTCGCCCTCGAGCAGCAGGTCGGCCTGGATCTGCACCGGCACCCGGGTCGCGGAACTGGACGGGGTGACACCGGCGGGCAGGACACGGCCGTTCGCCGCGGTGGGCAGGGTGCCCTTGAGGACGAGGACGCCCGCGGTGGTCATTCCGGACCCGCCGGAGCCCCCCGTGCCGTCGGACTTGTCGGCCGGCGGGGTGTGGACCTGCAGGTCCGGGATGCCGAAGAGTTTGCCGAGTTCGGTGGGCTCGAAACGCATCAACGCGTCGATTCGGTCGACCTGCGCCGTGCGCGCCGCGCCGTCGAGCAACTCGCTGGCCGTGGCGTGCAAGCCCTGCAGCTTGGCCTCGATGCCGACCTCGCCGGGGATGTCGGGCCGCACGGCGCGGGCGCGGATCGTCACGTCGTCGTAGCGGCCGCTCATCGCCTGGGCGGCGAACGGGAATCCGTGGAACGTGACTTCCGGGTCGGCGGACAGATCCGCGCCCGCCCGCAGTTGACGGGAGACGTGGTACTCCGAATAGGCGGCGGCGCCGAAATCGATGACCACCGCCAAACCGGCCAGGCAGAGAAGCCCGATGATCAGCTTGCGCATGCTGTGACACTAGCGGCTGGCGTCGCGGGTCGCGGGCCCCTGGTCCCTCCGAGGCGAGGGCGAAGAACACAAAACGGACGCCGTGTTGCGAGGTAGTGGCTGTAGAGGCGCTAATGTTGCACACGACTTAACCTGTGTTTCGGCGACGTAGCTACGCGGCTGCTGTCGTCCGCGGAGCAACGAGATAGGAGGAGAGCCCCATGGAGCTGCTCCTACTGACCTCCGACCCCAACCCCGACGCGGTCCTGCCGTCGTTGACGCTCCTGGCGCACAACGTCCGGCCCGCGCCGACCGAGGTGTCGTCCTTGCTGGAGGCGAGTAGCGCCGATGTCGCGCTGGTCGACGCCAGAACCGACCTGGCCGCCGCGCGCGGTCTGTGCCGACTGCTGGGCAGCACGGGGTCTTCTGTTCCGGTGGTCGCGGTCCTGACCGAGGGCGGCCTGGTGGCCGTGAACGCGGACTGGGGCCTGGACGACATCCTGCTGCCCGGGACCGGCCCCGCCGAGCTCGACGCGCGCCTGCGGCTGCTGGTCGGCCGCAACGGTGGGGTCGCCAGCCCGGAGAACACCGGCAAGATCACCCTGGGTGAGCTGGTGATCGACGAGGGCACCTACACCGCGCGCCTGCGTGGCCGCCCGCTCGATCTCACCTACAAGGAATTCGAGCTGCTCAAGTACCTCGCGCAGCACGCGGGCCGGGTGTTCACCCGCGCCCAGCTGCTGCAGGAGGTCTGGGGCTACGACTTCTTCGGTGGTACCCGCACCGTCGACGTGCACGTGCGGCGCCTGCGCGCCAAGCTCGGCACCGAGTACGAGTCGCTGATCGGGACCGTGCGCAACGTCGGCTACAAGGCGGTGCGCCCGGCTCGGACGGCCACAGCCAAGGGTGAACCCGCGGTGACCTTCGTCGACGAGGACATCGACGGCGACGACTCCTTCGCCCCGCTCAACGGCACCGCGCAGTAGCAGCGCACCCAGGAGGATGGCGATGCCGGATACAGCAACCTTGACCTGGGCTGCTCAGATCGAGCCCGGTACCGCGAACACGGTGCGGGCCCTGCTCGAACGCGCGGCCGACCTCGACGGTGTCGCTCCGGTCTCGGAGCAGGCGGTGCTGTCGCTGGCCGAAGCCGATCCGTCGACCCGGCACGTGCTGGCGCTACGCGGGGGCGAGTTGGTGGGTTACGCGAATCTCGTTGCGGCACATGACGATCACCCCGCGATGGCCGAGGTCGCCGTCGACCCCGCCGCCCGTGGCGCCGGTATCGGCGCCGACCTGGTCCGTGCCGCACTGGCCGAGGGTGGCACGGGCACCAGGGTGTGGGCGCACGGTGACCTACCCGCCGCCAAAGCGCTGGCGACCGGCCTCGGGCTGGTCACGGCTCGCGAGCTGTGGCAGATGCGCCGCTCGATGGCAACCCCGGAGCTACCGGAACTCGAGCTTCCGGAAGACCTCGTCCTCCGCACCTACGCGGGCCCCGTCGACGACCTCGAGATCCTGCGGGTGAACAACGCGGCTTTCGCCTGGCATCCCGAGCAGGGCGGCTGGACCGAGCGCGACATCGCCGCTCGCCGCGCGGAATCGTGGTTCGAACCGGCCGGTCTGTTTCTGGCGTTCGACGTCGCCGACCCGGACCGCCTGCTCGGTTTCCACTGGACCAAACAGCATCCCGACGCCGCTCCCGCCGGTGAGGTGTACGTCGTCGGGGTCGACCCGTCCGCGCAGGGGCGTGGCCTGGGCAGACTGCTCACCCTGGCCGGTCTGCGACACCTGCGCGCGGCCGGCTCCACGGAAGTCCTGCTCTACACCGAAGCCGACAACACCGCCGCCGTGAACACCTACACCAAGCTCGGTTTCGCGCCCGCCCACATCGACGTCGCGTACTCCCTGCCCTGATGCGAGTCACCTCACATTCGAGGTGAATTCTGGTGCGCGAGGAGAATATTGCGCGGATGACCGGGTAAGCGCGAGTAAAACTGGGGCTAACGTCACATTCGCGGCATTGATCGCGCCGGGCTGTTCATTCTCCGTTAACCCACATCGGGCCAACTGTCAACCGGACGACCTTAGGTTACTTCTGGGCGGCACAGTCGTCGCCTGGTGCGCGCATTCCTCGGGGATAGCGAGCACCGGCCAGCCTCGCTCGGGCCGGTGAGGGACCGAGTGAGACACCCAGCATTGTCGGAGGAAAAGTGAACTTCAAGCGCACCAGTGCCCTGGTCGGCGTCTTCGCCGTGGGCGCCATGACCCTGGCGGCCTGTGGCAGTGACGACAACGCCACCGGTGGCGATGCGAGCAATGCCGCCAACACCAGCGTTGCCTGTGGTGGCAAGAAGGCGCTCAAGGCGTCCGGTGCCTCCTCGCAGAAGAACGCCATGGAGCGTTTCGTCGCGGCCTACGAGAACAACTGCGACGGCTACACCCTGAACTACACCTCGAGTGGCTCGGGCGCCGGCGTCAACGAGTTCCTCGGCGCCCAGACCGATTTCGGTGGCTCCGACTCGGCGCTGAGCTCCAAGAAGGAAGAGCCGGCCAAGGCCGCGGAGCGTTGTGGCGCCCCCGCGTGGAACCTGCCGACCGTCTTCGGCCCGATCGCCATCACCTACAACGTCGACGGCGTCACCGACCTGGTGCTCGACGGCCCGACCGCCGCCAAGGTGTTCAACGGCTCCGTCGCCACCTGGGATGCCCCCGAGATCAAGGCGCTCAACCCCAACGCCAAGCTCCCCTCGGAGAAGATCGCCGTGATCTTCCGCTCCGACGAGTCGGGCACCACCGACAACTTCCAGCTCTACCTCGACGCGGCCTCCGACGGCGCGTGGGGCAAGGGCGGCGGCAAGACCTTCAACGGTGGCGTCGGTGAAGGCGCCAAGGGCAACGAGGGCACCTCGGCCGCCATTAAGAACACCAAGAACTCGATCACCTACAACGAGTGGTCCTTCGCCAAGGCGCAGAACCTGTCCATCTCGCAGATCATCACCTCTGCGAGCAAGGACCCGGTCAAGCTGTCGGCCGAGTCGGCCGCCAAGGCCATCGACGGCGTGAAGATCAAGGGTGAGGGCAACGACCTCGTCCTCGACACCAGCTCGTTCTACAAGCCGACCGCCGCCGGCTCGTACCCGATCGTCATGGCCACCTACGAGATCGTGTGCTCCAAGTACGCCGACGCCGAGACCAGCAAGGCCGTCAAGGCCTTCCTGACCTCGGCCGTCACCAACGGCCAGACCGGTCTGACCGAGGCGGGCTACGTGCCGCTGCCCGACGCGTTCAAGACCAAGCTGACCACCGCGATCAACGCCATCTCCTGATCGCTTCCTGGCCATGACCATGCACCCCGAGGTGACCGCAGTGGGCTCGTCGAATTCGACGAGCCCACGGGCGGCCGGAGATACTGCGAATATGCCGACCGAACCGAAAATCGACAAGGCCCCTGACGGGGGTCGTACCGGCCGCCTGAACGCCGAGACGATCTTCCGGTGGACGGCCACCGCGGCCGGCGCGACGATTGTCGCGGCCATCGCGTTGATCGCGCTGTTCCTGCTGATCCGCGCGGTCCCCTCGATCAGGGCTGACGAGGTCAACTTCTTCACCAGTACCGAATTCTCGACCGGTGACGCGAACAACCTGCGCTTCGGTATCCGCGACCTGTTCATGGTCACGGTGCTGAGCTCGGTGTTCGCGCTCATCGTCGCGGTGCCGATCGGTGTCGGTATCGCGCTGTTCCTGACGCACTACGCGCCGTCGCGGCTGGGTAAACCACTCACAATGCTGGTCGACCTGCTCGCCGCGGTGCCGTCCATCGTGTTCGGTCTGTGGGGCTTCCTGGTGCTGGCACCCAAGATCGTGCCGGTGCAGGAATTCCTGAACGAGAACCTCGGCTGGTTCTTCCTGTTCTCCCACACCGAAGGTGGAATCTCGATCAGCGGCGGTGGCACGATCTTCACCGCCGGCGTCGTGCTCGCTGTCATGATCCTGCCGATCATCACCTCGGTGTCCCGTGAAGTGTTCTCGCTGACTCCGCGTGCACACATCGAGGCAGCGCAGGCGCTCGGCGCGACCAAGTGGGAAGTCGTTCGCATGACTGTCCTGCCGTACGGCCGCAGCGGTGTGATCGCCGGTTCGATGCTCGGCCTCGGTCGTGCACTGGGTGAGACGATCGCCGTCCTCGTTGTGCTGCGGACGGCTTCGGTGCCCGGCACCTGGTCGCTGTTCGACGGCGGCTACACCTTCGCCTCCAAGATCGCGTCGGCTGCTTCGGAATTCAGCGCCCCGCTGCCGACCGGCGCCTATATCGCCGCAGGCTTCGTCCTCTTCGCGCTGACCTTCGTCGTCAACGCGCTGGCCCGCCTGGCCTCCGGTGGAAAGGTGAACGGCTGATGACCACCACAACGACTCTCGACAAGCCGGTAAAGGCTCGGACCTTTCGTGAGGTCAGTACCGCCCGGCGGATCAAGAACAACGTCGCCACCGGCCTGGTCACGCTGTGCTTCGTCATCGCGCTGATCCCGCTGGTGTGGGTGCTCGGCCTGGTGGTCACCAAGGGCATCACCGCGATCGCGTCCGCTGACTGGTGGACGAACTCGCAGAAGGGCATCCTGCCGGATCAGACCGGCGGCGGCGTCTACCACGCGATCTACGGCACGATTGTGCAGTCGCTGGTCGCCTCTGTCATCGCGGTGCCGCTGGGCATCATGGCCGCGGTGTACCTCGTCGAATACGGTCGCGGTCGGCTCGCCAGGGTGACGACGTTCATGGTCGACATCCTGGCCGGTGTGCCTTCGATCGTTGCCGCGCTGTTCATCTTCGCGCTCTGGATAGCCACCTTCGGCATGCCGCAGAGCTCCTTCGCCGTCTCGCTGGCGCTGGTGCTGCTGATGCTGCCGGTGGTGGTGCGCAGCACCGAGGAAATGTTGAAGCTGGTGCCCGACGAGCTGCGTGAGGCTTCCTACGCGCTCGGTGTGCCGAAGTGGAAGACGATCCTGCGTATCGTCGTCCCCACCGCGGCGCCCGGCATGATCTCCGGCATCCTGCTCGCCGTAGCCCGCGTAATGGGTGAGACCGCGCCGGTGCTCGTGCTGGTCGGCTACAGCAAGTCGATCAACCAGAACATCTTCGACGGCAACATGGCCTCGCTGCCGCTGTTGATCTACCAAGAGTTGGCCAACCCGGAGGCTGCCGGCCGCGAACGTGTCTGGGGTGCGGCGTTCACGCTGATCCTCATGATCGCACTGCTGTACCTGGCTGCCGCCGGCGTCAACAAGCTGCTCACCCGGAACCGATAGAAGCGAACGGAATACTCAGATGGCCAAGCGGATCGACGTCAAAGATCTCAACATCTATTACGGCAGCTTCCACGCCGTGGCGAATGTGGAACTGACCGTGCTGCCGCGCAGCGTCACCGCCTTCATCGGTCCCTCCGGCTGTGGCAAGTCCACCGTGCTGCGCTCGCTCAACCGCATGCACGAGGTGACCCCGAACGCCCGCGTCGAAGGTGCCGTGCTGCTCGACGGCGAGGACATCTACAGCTCCTCGATCGACCCGGTCGGCGTGCGGCGCACCATCGGCATGGTGTTCCAGCGCCCGAACCCGTTCCCCACCATGTCGATTCGCGACAACGTGGTGGCCGGGCTCAAGCTGCAGGGCGTGCGCAACAAGAAGGAGCTCGACGAGGTCGCCGAGCGCTCGCTCAAGGGCGCCAACCTCTGGAACGAGGTCAAGGACCGGCTCGACAAGCCCGGCGGCAGCCTCTCCGGTGGTCAGCAGCAGCGTCTGTGCATCGCCCGTGCCATCGCGGTCTCGCCCGATGTGCTGCTGATGGACGAGCCGTGTTCGGCGCTGGACCCGATCTCCACCCTGGCGATCGAGGACCTGATCACCGAACTCAAGAAAGAGTTCACGATCGTCATCGTCACCCACAACATGCAGCAGGCCGCGCGGGTGAGTGACCAGACCGGTTTCTTCAACCTCGAGGCCCAGGGCAAGCCCGGTCGCCTGATCGAGATCGACGACACCGAGAAGATCTTCTCCAACCCCACCCAGCGCGCCACGGAGGACTACATCTCCGGCCGCTTCGGTTAAATCACACCGGGAAAGCCCCCGCACTCCTTCCGAAAGGAGTGCGGGGGCTTTTCTAGTTGATGGAACAGAACAGCAACTGCGGTAACGCGTGGCTACTGCAATGGCCGCGCGTCCGGCGGGCAAGTGTATTCGTGCGCATCGGCAAATCGGCCGCAGACTCTCATACCCTTTCGTTGAAGAGATTGCAATGTGACAACAGTCATGAGGTCGAATCATCTTTCGACGGAACCGAAGACGCTTTCGGGCCGTCTAATTTGGTTGTAAGGCAACGAAAGTCAGCCGAGCGAGTTGGTCCGAGGATTCGCTGCGAGACAGGCGGGCCCAGTGATTCGTAAGGCTCAGACGCTGAGTTGTGTCGCTACAACGCAGTCTGCGCTAGCAGCGGGGAGGCCAAGATGGAGCTAATTGCGGGCGCGCTTATGGAGTACCGCTTGCGCGCCAATCTGAGTCAGGAAGAGTTGGCAGATAGGGCGCAGCTGAGTGTGCGTGCATTGCGGAACATCGAACGCGGATGCACCAGGTATCCGCATATCAAATCCATTAGGCGGCTCACCAGTGCGCTGCAATTGACGGAAGAGGAAGAGGTAATTCTGCTGCGGATGGTAGATCGGCCCATATCGTGCCGACGACAGCGAGGCTGATTTACCATGCTAGTGGTCGACGGGCAAATCCGCACCGCCGCTCGATCGCGTGGCGAATAAACTTCCGCTCTTTCTGCCGGTGATAATTCCTGTTGAGTAAGCCGGTGGTCGGGTTATGTTTGTCGTGTTCAACAAAAGACAAATGATGGAGGTTGGAAATGACGAACTTTCGAGCATTCGCTGTCGCGGGTTTGGCAGTTGCGTCGGTGACGGCTGGGGCGCTATTGGGGGCGGGTAATGCGTCTGCGAGCCCCGTTGTGAGCCAGAGCTATGGACCGTGCACATGGAGCGCGGATGTCGTATCCATCGGGGGAGTTCCGATGGATGGGTACGCCTACAACTGGCTGGTAAAGACCGGCCGAAACGACAACTCCGGTGCGGCGTGCAGTTTCGAGGCCAGGTCCGAATTCAAGATGAAGGATAGTGGCGAGGTAAAGACTGTTGCCTTCGGTAGCAGCCAGCTTGCCCAGGACGTGATGTTTTCTGAGGGCGGCGCTCGCCCCCTGAATATCAGCCTGCGGGTGTGCGAGAACGGCGTCGGGTGCTCCGATTGGGCGATTCAGCACAGCACCTGGGGCTACGACCACTAACAGTGGCTGATGGTGATGCTATCGCCTGTAGTGCCAATTCAGGCCCGTCTGTAGGCTCGCGGATAGAAGCTGCGGGCCTACGGACTGCCTCGGTCAGCATCCTGAAATGCATGCGCTTTCTCCGCTATGTCACCGTGCCTTGTGCGGGTGATTACAGATTCGTCCCTGCCCTGGGTATCGGGGAGGTAGCGAGTGGCCGGAGATGCGCCGAACATCCTTCTCAATGTGGCTGTCGCGGCGCAGCGTTCGTAGTAGCGGCCGGCAGATGACGTCGAACGGCGGCGGATACTCCAGTCACGGTCCATGAGTAGGATGGAGAGGTAGCTACGAGGTGCCCTCAATTGTCCCAGTGATAGTCGTCCAGATAGTCGTATCCGGGATAGTCGTATTCTGGATAGTCATGGTTAGGCGGCAAGGCTGGGTGGGGCGACAAGGCTGTGTCGTGCCAGGGCGGACCGATTGGTTGTGGCACCGGTCGATCGGCGGCATCGAGGTCTGACGTCGAGGACGTCGGACGGGGCAACGGGACTCTTCTCGGCGCCGGCGGACTCGCGATGACGGTCGCGTAGGGGTTGTCATCACCGGGCTCTATCAGGTCGTAGACGCCGCCGTCGCCGGGAGGCTCGTGCGGCCTGATCACATGCGCCATTCGATCTTCTGGATCTCCCCTGCGCGCAACGGCAACCGGCGGTGCGTCGTGGATTTGATCTCGCGGATCGGGGCCGGGATCCGGATGCTCAGATGCCACGTTCGGCTCAGCATCTGTTGCCTGCGGTGAGTTCTCCTCACGCGGCTGCTCATCGGCCGGTGACGCGGGCTCCAGCGAATCGGTTGGCTGGACGCCCGGCTCGGCCTCCTCCGGGCTGTCGAGATCGTTGCCTTCAGGCTCGGATTCATCCTCCGTCTCGATCTCGTCCTGCAGGTCTTCGACTGTTGCACGCATGGTATCGCTGGCTTCGGCGTGAGCGAGTCTGTGTAAGCCGACAATATGTTCCACCAGAATCTTTGGATCCAACCGAAGGCCGGACTCGCTGAGCCGGATGTCGTGCAGCGACCCATTGGCGCCCACCTCGACAGTGACCGACTGATCGCTGGAGGAGGCAACTCCCCGAATGCGCAGCAGGGCTTCTTGCAGATGCTCGATCCGCGCGCGTTCGGCGGCTTCCTCCATGACGAACCTCACTCCAGTTTCGGCGCGAGCCCAACGAGCTCTTCTGCGCGGCAGTCGACACGACGCTTGCGGCGAGGAAACATGCTGCTCATGCACGACACGATCGTCCATCGGGTGCCGCACCCGGCTCTGAACTCGCTGCCACCTCCCCCGCAGTCGGCGGCCGGTTCCAAAGATTGTTCGGATTCGAGGGAACCACTCCCGAGTCTGCCGCGTCATACCTAGTGACACAACAGATCTCGGGGGGCAACGTGGTGAATACCACCAGGAAGTCGGGCTCGGCCGTAATGGGGCGTGTACTCAGCCTGCTCTCGGAGGATGTTGGTTCGCGCGACAGAGTCCGTGAAGGCCTCGGAGCGTGCGACCGATCGAACCGAACAGCCGCACAGTAAGGGGATTGTCATGGAGATGAACAGTGAGGGTGTGCATTTGCTGGCGGGCGGCCAGACTGCGTCCAGCCAGCTGCTGTGGACAAGCGCAGGGCGTTTGACCAGTGCCGCAGCCGATTTCGTTCCGGCGCAGGCCGGCCGCGACTACCAGGATCATGGGGCGCAGATTCAGGCAGCGATGGAAGCTATCGGCGTGCGGGTGACCGGCTGGGCGGCCGTCGTCGAGCAGAACGGCAGCAACCTGGCGACGAGCGCGAACGCGATAGCCGACTCGGACGATACAGCGGCCGCCGGTATCAACTCGATCGAAGGAGCACGGTAATGCAGGCGGCCCAGGGCAGCAGCGACGTCGACCGGATCTTGGCTCAGGGACTCGGCAAACTGAATAGCCTCGGACAGTTCATGTCTCTGTACCAGGATTGGACCGGAACATACCCGAATGAGACGAGTCCGGACACGCTCATCGATGGCTATCAGCAACAGCAGGGTATGAGCGTGGAAGCGCTCCGCACGTATGCGACCACCCTGAGCGACGAGCTGACAGTGACGCTGAATGATCTCGCCGTCGATCAGCAGTCTCAGCTCACCGAGCTGAACTCGGTCTGGAACGAATCCACGGGATCGTCCGCGGCGGCGCAGGCGCAGTCGCAGCTGGGTGTCGGTCTGACTGCTGACACCGAGTCGCTTTCCCTCACCGCGAATACCGTCACCACGGCGGCCGACACCCTCGAGCGCATGGTTTCGCAGAAGGCGTCCGCGATCGAGCAAAGCCTCAGCGACAATATCGCCGGCCTATCGTTTCAGCAGGTCAGTCAACTCGTGGACTACGCCAAGAACGGTTTCGGCGGATCGAGCTCCGAAGAGGCGGCGGCGAAATTGCGCGCGATCCTTCCTGAATACCCGGGCGGTGGTTCCGATGTCGCTTGATCCTCAGCAGTACGCGACTCAATGGCTCAACACGGTGTTCAAGCCCGATGTCGAGAACAAGGTTCAACTCGTCTCAGGGTTGAATACCGCAACAGACAGTGCCGTGTCGGGGTCATTGCAGACGGTCGCGGGACAGATGAATAGTGTGGCAAATGGTAGTGGCGCGGGCGACGGGTCCAAACTGACTACGGGTGACGGGGCCAAGGCGACAACGGGTGACGGGGCCAAGGCGACTACCGGTGACGGGGCCAAGGCGACTACCGGTGACGGGGCCAAGGCGACTACCGGTGACGGGGCCAAGGCGACAACGGGTGACGGGGCCAAGGCGACTACCGGTGACGGAGCCAAGGCCACCACTGGTGACGGGGCCAAAGGTGGCGGCAGCGGAACCACAGACATGGGCACGGCTGGCGTGTGGCGGCCGGGAGACATCGCGAACGTAATAGATTCGGCCAGCAAAATCACCGGCAACATTCCTGACCTGATCAAGGCTATCGGCTCGTTGGATGATGACGTCGACGACATCATCAAGGCTGGCGGCGAGGCCATCAAGTCAGGCGGCCAAGGCATCGCGACGGTGCTCGACGCGGTCGACAAAATGGACAACCAGACGAACACCGGTGCTGCTGCCGCTCCCTCTGCTGGCGACAGTGGCGGAAAGCCGTCTGGTGGTGACAGTACGTCGGGTGGTGGAAAGCCGTCTGGTGATGACACTACGTCGGGTGGCGGAAAGCCGTCCGGTGGTGACACTACGTCGGGTGGCGGAAAGCCGTCCGGTGGTGACACTACGTCGGGTGGTGGCACGACGTCGGGTGGTGGAAGCCCGTCTGGTGGTGGCACGACCTCGGGTGGTGGAAGCCCGTCTGGTGGTGGCACCACGTCGGGTGGTGGAAGCCCGGCCACTGCCCCGGCGAGCATTTCGCAGCCATCCTCACTCATGGGGCTACCGCCGGTCCGTCCGCAATCCGATAGCGAGCAGGAACACCGCCGCGACTCGCGCTTCACGACCCCCATCACGGCTACGAGCGAGCAACAGGAGGTCCAGTCATGAATCCGATTGCACGGCTGGAAGCTATAGCTGACCAGCACACATCTGCGGTAAAACGTATTCAGGATCGATTCGAACAAGCCGACCAGCGCGCAAGAGAGGCTTCCCGAGAACTCGCCGCCCAGGAGCGGCGACGCCGCCAGTCCAACCGCGACAAGCAGCCCGTGCCGCGGAAGTCGAATTCTCGCACCCTCACTCCCAGCGATCTACTCGGCCATCCCGAGCTGCTTGTGTGGGCACTGAGGAAATAGCCGTTGCCGTGGCTGCGACACCACTGAAAGAGGGAGTATCGGTGCCGCCCGAGCCCGCTGCTAACGGGGTACGTAATCTGTTGCTTCGGGAGTGATGAGCGACAATAGGAGTGAATCCAGGGATTCATGGATCACCTTACGGATGATCTTCAAGGGACTGTGCCCCTGGATAGCCTTCGAGTTCGGGCGGTGTTCAAATATGGTTGCCTTTGAGGATGCGGTGCGCCGAACACCGGAATCCACAAGGTTGACAATCGCAGTTGCTCGTTCATCAGGGTGTGGCCCAAAGCGGGCTGGCGCCGAACGTGATGAGGCGTCAACGGGAACAGTGCATGTGGCATTCATGCCATGCGGAGCGTGCTGAAAAAGCTAAGGCTGGAGAGCAGTATGTTTGACGGGCCGGTCGAATTGTGGGCGTGATGCCGACAGGTGGCGGCGATGTTAGTTGCGCCGTTGAGTCGAAGCAGCCCATCGCGGTGTTGCGGAGGGTGGCCATGAGCTTGGATCGCGGGGACAGGCGCAGGACCTGATCCGCGGCGGCAACCCGATTCCGCTGGTGAGTCTGTGACAGTCAGGGTCCGGATATCCCGGGGCTGGCAGAAGCCGAGGCTGCCGTCGTCAGCGGAATCGTCGTTCGCCGAACGAGTCACCGTGAAGGCCGACCTCTACTTCATCGGCGTGCGGCAAGCTTGTGGGCACCGGAATCACTGCTGGCTGCATGCTTCCGTTTGGCACCGCGATCGAGCTGACGGGCGCAGTTCGGCAACACTTTGAGGCTCAGTCTTCCTCGCGCTAATGGTCTTCGGCTGGTCTACTAGAATTGGCCGTGACGGACGGCCGTTCGATTCTGTGATGGGACCGCGTTCGCAATTCTCGGTTTCGCCGTTGCAGCAATGTCAGGGCCCGCGCGTGCGCGCGGGCCCTGACAGCGGCTCGCCCCGATCCGCCGATGAGCTTCCGATCGGAACCCGCCGCCCATCCGAGGCTAGCGAGTAATTACCCAGTAACCACTCGGTGTTTGCGTGCAGTAGTACGTAAACTGCGGGGCGTCGTATGTCCCATTTTGCGTCATAGCCCGGATCGCGTCCCAGCATGCATCCGAGGTCTGGTAGAGCCCGTCCATTTCAACTGCAACTGCGACTCCTGGGGACAAAGTCGCCATCCCCGCTGCGGCTGCTCCGATAACAAGGGCGGCTGAAATCGTCTTCTTCATTTCTTCCTCACGGTTCGACAGCACGGATAGGCAGAACTGGGAGGTCCAATTCCCTACCGTGACAATGGTGTTCGGTTGATCTACTCAATAGGACGCGGCGGTAAGCCCGATGGTTCCATTGTGTGATCTACTTCACAACCACCGTGAAGCGGTTATCGATCTAGTTGGTCGACGGATCTTTTCGTAGCTACCTGATTGGGTGACGCGCTAGGTGGCTTGTGATCATCGGCGAGTTCGAAATCCGCCCTGCACCTAGTTCTCGTGATCGTCGTCGCTGGGAACGACCCCGGTCACCAGGAAGATCACACGACGGCCGATCTCCACCGCGTGGTCGGCGAAGCGCTCGTAGTAGCGGCCGAGCAGGGTGACGTCCACAGCGGCGGCCACACCGTACTTCCAGTCGCGGTCCATCAGGAGGGTGAACAGGTGGCGGTGGAGGTCGTCCATCGCTTCGTCGTCCTGGTTGAGTTGCGCGGCGCGCTCGGGGTCGCGGGACTCGAGCACCTCTTTGGCGCCCGCGCCCATGTTGACCGCGATGCGGCCCATTTCGGCGAAGTAGCCGTTGACCGACTCGGGCAGGGCATGGGCGGGGTGGCGGCGGCGGGTCACCTTGGCGACGTGCAGCGCGAGCGCGCCCATCCGGTTGACGTCGCCCACGATCTGGATCGCGCTGACGACCTGGCGCAGGTCGCCCGCGACGGGGGCCTGCAGTGCGAGCAGCGCGAAGGCCTTCTCCTCGGCCTCGGTGATCATCACCGAGATCCGATCCTGCTCACCGATGACCTGCTCGGCCAGACCCAGGTCGGCCTGCAGCAGTGACTGGGTGGCCTGTTCCATCGCCTGGCCAGCGAGACCGGCCATCTCACCAAGAAGGTTGGCGAGGTCGGCCATTTGCTCGTTGTAGATGACACGCATGATTGCAGACCCTAGTGGGTACCCGGACCGCTGTCACCCAACACTGGGTTAATGCCGCATGGCAGTGTCGTGGCAGGTCAGCGCCCGGACCGACCCTGATGCCTGCGAGCGCGGGCATCAGGGTCGGAATCACTCGGCTACGTCCAGAACTGCCAACTGTCGCCACCGTCGTATTCGCAATCGCTGACGCGCGAGCCAGTGCTGCGGAATTGCTCCGCCTGGACCTCGAACTCGTGCTGGCTAGGGTACTTGCCGGTTGAGGTTGGGCGGCATCAGGAACAGGTCTCGTCGGCAGCGTTCATGTGCTCGAGATCCGACGGCAGCGCGACCGGGCCGGCGCTTTGCGGTTCGCCTATCGGCACACTCGGTAGTTCCGCTCCGACTGGAGTTGCGGTGCGTAAGGTGCCGGCGAAATCGGAGCCGATCACCACTTCGATGATGCTGCCCAGCTCATTGGCCTGCTCCAGGACCGCGCCTGGGATGGTGCTCGCCACGGTAGCTGCCTCGGCCTCGAGCCCCGCGGCGAAGCGGATCTTGGAGGTCGACGAGGTACCACCGGAGTAGTTGCCGGTGTTGTAGATCCCGAAGCCCTGGTAACTGAGTTTCGAGGCGACAGTCTTGGCCACACCCACCGTGTTCGAACCGTTGGATACCAGCAGCGACATCGTGCCAGGGGCAACCGCGTACTGCTTGGGCGCGACTGGTGCCGGTATCGGCGCCGAACTCTGTACCTCGGGTGCCTTGGTCTCGCCGGGCAGCGGCTGGTCGTCGATGATGGAACGGAAAATCGCCTTGATGTCGGATTCGCGTGGGATCTCGTTGCCGTAAGCGGTGGTGCCCGCGGTAGGTGCGGTGATAAAGGTGACCGCGCCTGCGCTGACTTTCTGTAGTGACCGGCCCAGCAGGATGAGATCCTGTGTGCCGACGCCGTCGACGAAGGTGTGCTGCCTGAACGCGTCGACGAAGCCCTGAAGCTTGGCTGGGTCGAGCAGCACCTTGCTCGACAAGGCACCGCGCAGAAGCGCGGACAGGAACTGCTGCTGGCGGTGGATGCGGTCGTAGTCGCTGCGTTCCTCGCCCACCACGTGACGTGCACGCACATAGTTGAGCGCTGTCTCGCCCAGGATTCGCTGCTTGCCGGAGGTCTCCAGAACAGGGCCGAGGACGCCGTCGATGATCGGCTTGGTCGAACACACCTCGACGCCATCGATGTGGTCGACCATGGCCTCGAAGCCCGCGAAATCGATGCCGATGAAGTGGCCGATACTCAGACCGGAAATCTTGCGCACCACGTCTACGAGGCAGCGCGGACCGCCGAGGGCATAGACGGCATTGAGCTTGCCGCTCGACTCCGGCGCGAACTTCTGGTCGGTGTAGGCGTTCTTCGCGTTGTCGAAGCCCGAGCACTGGGGGCGGGAGACGTCGAGGTCGCGGGGGAAGGACACGACGACTACTCGGGAGCGATTCTTCGGAATGTGTACCAGCATCACGGTGTCGGCCCGCGCGCCCTCGGTGTCGGCGGCGGAGCCGGCACCCATGTCCGCGTTGGCACCCGCTCTGGTATCGGTGCCGACGATCAGGTAGTTCTCGTCGCCGAGCTGCATGTCGCCGTCGAGCACATCATCGGTCGAACCGTCCAGCGCCGAGACCTGGGTGAAACTGTTGTTGGTGGCCTGTAGATAGCTCCAGCCGCCACCGGTGATCACCAATGCGAGTACAGCGATGAACGTCAGGACGACCCGTCCGGCCATCCGCACCTGCTTGGTGCGCCGACCTTCGCTGCCCGGACGACGTGGCGGTGCCGCGGACGCGGTTTTGACCGGCCGGGCGCGCTCGGGCTCGGCGGCGGGGTTCACCGTGGGCAGGATGTCGGTGGGCGGATCGACCGGACCGCCCACCCGCCGTGCCGGGACGGCGGTGCGGACCGGCTCCTTCGACTGGGCGGGCAGCGCGGTGGTCGCGGTGCGGTCGGCGGGGGATTCGGCGCGATGGGGTGGGGTGCCCGCGATGTCGTCGACTACGGGGGAGCCGTCGGTGCGGGGGGCGATGTCGGGACGTGGGGTGGGGCGCGGTGCCTGTTCGCGGGCGCGGCGGCCCGCGCGCGAGGCGGGCTCGGCGCTCTCGGCGGGCGGAACGCGTCTGCCGCGTCTGGTGCGTTCGCTGTCGACCCGGTTCACCAGGTCGGCCACCGTCAGCGGTGCGGAACCGGCGTCCTGCGTCGCGTCGGCGTGACGCGAACGTCGCGAGCCGTTTTCCGGTTGCTCGGTGGGTTCGGCCGTCGGGTATCGCTCCCAGGGGGCGCGATTTCCGGGCCGGGGCGTACGCCCGCGCCGATCGTCACCCACCAACGAACCTCACTTCTCTATCTGGCGCAGCCTGCGCGTCACCGACCGGCTCCGATTCGAACCAGAGTCGAACGATCCCGCAATGATAACGATTCCGCCACGAGTGGCCACTCCAGTGCACACGGGAATCGCTGACGATGTGATGACGAAGCTCGAATCGCCGACGAAAAGCCCTGCTCGAGACGGTGTGATCGGAGGAAACCGCAGCGGCTTACGAATTGATGTCGACCCGTTATCGGTGGCTGGTCAGCCGCCGCTGTGCATCACATCGGCCGCGGCCGGGACGGTGTCGTCCTCCGGATCGTCGAGCCAACCCTCTGGAAGCACCACCTTGGTCTGCGGCGAACCCTGCCGTCCGCGCGGTCCGAGCGCGTCGGTGGGGAACGGCACGGCCGGGTCGAGCTGCCCGACCAGGTCCTCGATCTGCGACAGCTTCGACACGGTGGCGAAGCTGCGCCGCAGCTGCGAGCCGACCGGGAAACCCATCAGGTACCAGGCCATGTGCTTGCGGATATCGCGCATGGCCTTGTCCTCACCGTCGTGCTCGGTGAGCAGGGTGGCGTGGCGCACCAGGATCTCTCCGACGCGGCCGAGCGTCGGCCCCTCCGGGATCGGTTCGCCGCGCAGGGCCGCGCTGAGTTCGGCGAACAGCCACGGCCGGCCGAGGCAGCCGCGGCCGACGACCACGCCGTCGCAGCCGGTCTCGTCCATCATCCGCAGGGCGTCGTCGGCGGTGAAGATGTCGCCGTTGCCGAGGACCGGGATGGAGGTGACGGCTTCCTTGAGCCGGGCGATGGCCGACCAGTCGGCCGCGCCCGAGTAGAGCTGGGCCGCGGTGCGCGCGTGCAGCGCCACGGCGGCGGCGCCCTCGGCCTCGGCGATGCGGCCGGTGTCGAGATAGGTGTGGTGGTCGTCGTCGATGCCGATGCGGAACTTGAAGGTCACCGGAACACCGGCCGGTTCGGCCGCGGCCACCATCTCACGGACGATATTGGCGAAGAGCCTGCGCTTGTACGGCAGCGCCGAACCGCCGCCGAGCTTGGTCACCTTGCGGACGGGGCAGCCCAGGTTGAGGTCGATGTGGTCGGCCCAGCCCTCGCCGACGATGATCCGCACGGCCTCGCCGAGCGTCTTGGGATCCACCCCGTAGAGCTGCATCGAGCGCGGATGTTCGTCGGCGTCGAACGACATCATGTGCAGCGTCTTCTCGTTGCGCTCGACCACTGCGCGGGCGGTGATCATCTCGCACACGTAGATCGAGGTCGCGCTACCGAACTCCCGGCACAGCCTGCGGAAGGCACGGTTGGTGATGCCCGCCATCGGCGCGAGCACAACCGGCGGATCGACCGGGTAGGGCCCGATCCGCAGCGCGGTGGGCGCCTGGGGCAGCGTGGTAGTCACGCACACGATTGTCTCATCCGCCCCGATGTGATCGATCTCGCGTCCTGATGCTTATCCGCGGGTCATCGCCGCCACTGCGACCGAGATGACACCGTTTACCTGCTACGCCGTGTCCGGAACAGGTCCGCGACGTCAGTAGCCTTACTCTGCTGGCATCGTCGCCTCCGGCGGTGCGCTGTCCCCACGTAATCGGAGAAGACCCCCATGGAAGACGCCACCGACCTGACGAAAACCCCTGCCACGCCCGACAAGGGCACGGTCGCCGTGCGCGTCTCGTCGCTGGTGGGCGGTGCCGTGATCGCCGTCCTCGCGATTCTCGCGCTGGTGCTCGGCGTGCTGCTCGGCTCGGCCCGTTCCGAGATCTCCGACATGAAGGACCAGGCCGCCGACGACGCGAAGGCCGAACAGATCGCCCTCGACTACTCCGTCGGCTCGGCGACCCTGAACTACCAGGACGTCAACGCCTGGGTCGCCAAGCTCAAGGCCGGAACCTCACCCGAGCTGTCGAAGAAGTTCGACGCCACCGGCGCGAAGCTCGAGCAGATCATCATCCCGCTGAAATGGACCTCCACCGCCACGCCGATCACCGCCAAGGTGCTCTCGCACGAGGGCGAGGTCTACAAGGTCGCGGCGTTCGTGGACGTGAGCACCACCAACGCGCAGAACCCCGACGGCCTGCGCAACACGGTCACCTACAACATCACCGTCGACGCGGGCCAGGACTGGAAGATCACCGACGTCGGCAGCGCCGACGGCGCCCTCCCGATGAAGTAGTCCCCACACAAAAGCGCCGCCCACCTTCGATCGAGGTGGGCGGCGCTTTTCGTAGGAAGTGTTAGACGCTCACCATTTCGCGGCGCTTGGCTTCGCGAGCGAGCATCTTGTCGCGCTGCTCCTCGAACTTCAGCACGTCCTGGCCCAGCTTCTCCAGGAAGCCTGCCAGCCGCTCACGGGTGGCCTCGCCACGCGCGGTGAAGTCGGTGCGGTCGAAGACGTTCCACTTCTTGAGCACCGGCTGCACGACCTCTTCGAGGTGCTGGCGCAGGTCGTAGATGCCGTGCTTGGCCATCAGCACGCCGTTGCGACGGAAGTTCGGCATGCCCGCGCCGGGCATCTGGAAGTTCTCGACGATCATCGAGATGGCCTCGATGGTCTGGTCGGGGCTCAGGTCCATCGCCGCGCCGCAGAGGTTGCGGTAGAAGATCATGTGCAGGTTCTCGTCGGCGGCGACGCGCTGCAGCATGCGGTCGGCGATCGGGTCGTCACAGACCTTGCCGGTGTTGCGGTGGCTCACGCGGGTGGCCAGTTCCTGGAAGGTCACGTAGGCGACCGAGTGCAGGAAGCCCGCGTCGACCTCGGTGGGGGAGGCGAAGCCGTTGGTCATGTGGATCATCCGCGCCTCTTCGAGGGCGACCGGGTCCACGCCGCGGGTGACAACCAGGTAATCGCGCATCACGATGCCGTGCCGGTTCTCCTCGGCGGTCCAGCGACCCACCCAGGTGCCCCAGGCGCCGTCCTGGGAGAAGTTCTCGGCGATCTCACGGTGGTAGGACGGCAGATTGTCCTCGGTGAGCAGATTGGTGATCATGGCCGCCTTGGCGACCTCGCTGAGCTTGGACTGCTCAGGATCCCAGTCGATGCCGCCCATGGCGGCGAAGTTGCGGCCCTCGTCCCACGGGACATAGTCGTGGGGGTGCCACTCCTTGGCCAGCGACATGTGCCGGTTGACGTTTTCCTCGGCAACCGGCTCCAACTCCGTGAGCAGTTCGAGTTGAGTCAGATCCCTTGCCATGTAAAAACCCTTCGCTGTCGTGCTTGCGGTCGAACGTCGCGATGCGGCCATACCTTACGGCACCGTAGGTGTGATGCGAAACGCAACAGAGCGGTTTTCCGACGATGTTGAGCAACGCCACAACTCGTCAGTAGATCCGATGGTCGTGCTGACGAGTCTAGGTGCTCGGCCCGCAGCATAGGGACTATCGCTGCGGGCCTCGCGACGTTAACTACAGGTAGATGAACATCTCAGCGCTTGCCGCCGAGCAGTCCGCCGAGCACGCTGCCCAGCGCACCTCCCGCATTCTTCGACAGGGCGTCGCCGATCATGCCGCCGAGCCCGCCGGTGTTACTGCTGCCGCCGAGCAGGCCGCCCAGCAGATCACCGAGACCGCCGCCGGAGGCCTGCGTCTGCTGCGGTGCCGGAGCCGCGGCGCCGCCACCGCCGGTGAGCTGTTTGGCCACGTAGGCGAGCACGATCGGGGCGAGAATCGGCAGCAGCTTGCCGATCAGGTCGTTGCCGCCGGTGCCGCCGCCCGCGCCGAGCGCGCTGATGACGGTGTTCTTCTCGTCACCGAAGACGTTGTCGACGATCTTCTCGCCATCGCCGACGTCCACCTGCTGCAGATCCACCGCGCCTTCGCCGTCGACGAGGCCGCCGTGGTTGTCGAGCGCGCCGAGCAGTGAGGCCGCGCCTTGTGGCTGGGCGGCGTTGGCCTGGAGGCCGCCGAGCAGCGTCGGCAGCGCGGCCTGCACGGCCGTGGTGGCGGTCGCCTGGTCGACGCCGAGCTGGTCGGCGATCTGGGCGATGGGTACTTGGGAGAGCAAATCGTCGAAGGAAGTCATCTCACTCCGCCTGAGGTCGTGGGCGCCCGGGAGCCCGGGTCGCGCTCAGGGTAGGTGAATCCGCGCACCGAACCCCTGGTTTCGGCGGCGTCTGTGGTTGGCGCGTCGCCACGTGACGATGGTCACGGTAGTAGTCGTGGTGCCCCCTGTAGGACTCGAACCTACGACCTAGTGATTAAAAGTCACCAGCTCTACCAACTGAGCTAAAGGGGCGCGCAGCGGAGTCTAGCGGACGCTGTGCCGAAGGACCGAACAGTCCCCCCGGGTCGAGTCGCGGGCGGCTGATCGCCGCTGGTGGCGGCCGGTAACGACGTGGACGTGCGCGACGATTTCCGGTAAACACCCGGTGCCCCAGCGGTGTTCGCGTTACGAGTTGCGTATGGTCATCGAATACTGTTGTATCGCAACATCTTTCGACAAGCAGGGGTGCAGCAGCGATGGAGAGGTCCAAGGTGGGCGCCGGTCTCGCGACCGTTCGGCGAACGTCGGCGGTGCCGGCGCGGTGGTCAACCGGGCTGCGCGCCTATGGAATTCGTACCCGAAGTAACCATTCCGGTTGCGCTCCGTTTGCTGGTTTGGATAACCGGATCGGATGTTCGGATGGGTACTCCAATCGCCGCGTGTCGACTCGCGAATGCGGGTACGGTGATCGCCTGGTGAATTTCGAAACAATCACCGGTACCGCGTTTTCCGTGGCTCCGGTGCAGGGTGTGGCGTTTCGGGAATTCACCGGCGGATCGCAGGCCGAGGTGATCGCGATGGGTGCGCGAACTCCCGGCAAAGGGGTAGTCGTTACCGCAGGAGGAGGCGGTTCTCACTGGTGGCGGGGCCGCTGTGCGAGGCACCGCGAGTCTTTCATACCGAAAGTTTGAATTAAAACCACAATTCGCACCAACGGTCTGTATTCGACCGTCGGCGTCGAGAAGGTTCGGAGGCGTTTCGAGCATGGCACGGCAGCAAGAGCGGGCGCGCCGGACACGCGCGGCGATAATCAAGTCCGCGGCCGTCGAGTTCGGGAAGAGCGGATATGCCGCGGCATCGCTCAACCGCATTCTGGAAGGTTCGCGCGCCACCAAGGGGGCGATGTACTTCCACTTCGACTCCAAGGAAGACCTGGCGCGCGCGGTGCTCGATACCGCGGTCGAGCGGTACCGGATCTGCGCGGAGCGCTGGCTCGCGCGCGCCGACCTCGGTCCGCTCGATGTGCTGCACGGCATGGTCGACGAGATCGCCCTTCGCCTGGAACACGACACCATCGTGCAAGCCGAGTACCGCCTCGTGATCGAACCCGACTTCCATCGCGACAACGGCAACGGCGGCGGACGGATCGTCGGCCGCGCCACCCGCGTGCTCGCGGTGCGCGCCATCGACGACGGTCACCTGCGCGCCGACGCCGACCCCGACCGCTTCACCCGGACCCTGTCCGCGGCGCTGGCAGGCCAGCGCTATCTGGTCGACCCGATCTCCAACGGTTCCGCCGCCGACCTGCGCGCCCGCTTCGCCGAGGTGCTGGAGGTTATCGTGGAGGCGATGGCCACCCCGCTGTGGATCCAGAACTTCCGCACCGAGGGCTGGCGCGAGCAGGCACGCCTGGATGACCTCGGTTTGGGCGCCTGACCAGGCGATTTGGAACTCTGCGCACACCTGTCATAAGCTATGCGAGCTCCCAACGGAAACGTTGAAGCCGCCCCGGAGAGATTCGGAACGAGCCCCCTTCGTCTAGCGGCCTAGGACGCCGCCCTTTCAAGGCGGTAGCGCGGGTTCGAATCCCGTAGGGGGTACAGTCTTCGGACTGTGTCTAGCAGTACTGCAGAAGCATGGCCCTGTAGCGCAGTTGGTTAGCGCGCCGCCCTGTCACGGCGGAGGTCGCGGGTTCGAGTCCCGTCAGGGTCGCACGTAGTACCAGAGCAATCCGGTACTTCCGGCCAGGTAGCTCAGTTGGTACGAGCGACCGCCTGAAAAGCGGTAGGTCGCCGGTTCGATCCCGGCTCTGGCCACCTTCGATCCCCTCACCAGACAACTCGGTGAGGGGATTTTTTCGTTCGACCGCGCCGGTCAGTTCTTCAGCGGCATCCGCAGCGCGTTCGCCCAGAGCCGGGTCACCGTGTAGACGAGCTCCTCGATCGGGAGCGGCTTGCCGTCGAGGAGACCGTCGCCGGTGACGAAATAGTTGAAGGCCAGCCTGCTGACCATCCCCGACAGCGCCCGTGAGGACAGCATCGGGTCCAGCTCGGGATCGGCGAGACCGCGCCGCTGGAGATCGGCGATGCTGCGGGCGTTGCGGCGGATGAACGCGTCGGCCCGTTCCTGGCGGAGCTTGCTGAACTCGGGATCGATATTGGCGACCTGTTCGAGCAGCCCCATCAACTTCGCGTTGCGCTTGTAGGCCTCGAAGTACGCCAGATTGCTGGCCTCGATGATCGACACGGGATCGTCGTCACCCGTCACGTGCTCCATCCCGGGATGCATCATGTCTTCCTGGGCGTGCTCCAGGATCGCCGCGAAGATCTCCTCTTTGCCGGCGAAATAGGTGTAGAAGGTGCCCGAGGAGCATTTGGCCTCCTGGGTGATGTCCACGAGCCGGGTATCGAGATATCCCGTGCGCTCGAACACCTTCCGTCCCGCGTCGATCAGCGCTGTCCTGGTGCGCAGCCCGCGCGGCGTGGCGGGCAGCTCGCGCAGCAGCGAGGTGCGCGCCATCGAGGGTGGCGCGCTGTCGCCTGCGGTCTCCGCACGTCGTTCCATGCCCTATTTATAGCCGGGGGTGGAACACGAGCCTGCCGACGGTGTCGCCGTCGCCGAGGCGGCCGAGGCCGTCGGGGACGTCGCCGAGCGAAAGGCGTTCGCTGATCAGTGGTCTCACCTCACCCGCCGCCGCCAGCCGCGACAGCTCGGCGTGGCAGTCGGCGATCGCCTGCTGGTTGTACTGCTTGTAGAGCCCCCAGTGCAGGCCGATGATCGAATAGTTCTTGATCAGCGCGTGATTGAGCGCGGGCTGGGGGATCGTGCCGCCCGCGAAGCCGATCACCAGGATGCGACCTTCGAAGGCGATGCATTTGGTGGACTTGGTGTAGGCGTCGCCGCCGACCGGGTCGTAGATCACGTCGGCGCCACGGCCACCGGTGAACTCTTTGACGATCGGCACGAAATCCTCTGTGCGCCGGTCGATCACGAGGTCGGCGCCGAGGCGGCGGCAGTAGTCGGCCTTCTCCGGGCCGCCGACGACACCGATCACCCGCGCGCCCGCCGCCTTGCCCAGCTGCACGGCGGAACTGCCCACGCCACCGGCGGCGGCGTGCACCAACAGCGTCTCGCCGGGTTGCACCCGAGTGCGCCGGTGCAGGGCGAACCAACTCGTCTGATAGCCGATGACCAGTGCGGCGGCCTCGGCGTCGTCGAGGGAGTCCGGTGCGGGAAACGCGCTGTCGGCATCGAGCACGGCCAGCTCGGCGAACGCGCCACCGGGCAGGTTCGTGGTGCCGACGATCCGGTCACCGACCGCGAAATCGGCGCCGTCGCCGACCGCCACCACCTCACCGCACAGTTCGACGCCGGGCGTGAACGGCAGCGGCGGCTTGACCTGGTACTGCCCACGACACAGCAGCACGTCGGGGAAGTTGGCCGGCGCCGCGAGGACACGCACCAGCACCTGCCCCGGTCCGGCCACCGGATCGTCGATGTCGTTGAACTGCAGTACTTCCCGCGGTTCGCCGAGTTCGGTTACCTGCCATGCTTTCATCGTCGATCAGTCCTTCGGTCCGCCGGCGAGGTAGTGACCTGGCCGGCGGCGGTCTCGGTTGCGGTGCGAGTCATGTCTGGATGTGTTCGGTGAGATCGAGTGCCTTGTGCACGATCGCGTCGATGCGTTCGACGGTCGGGGTGCCCGCGGCGGCCCTGTTCTGCGGCGTGTCCCGCGCTCGGCGCAGCACGCCCTCGGCGATGACGGCGAGCTTCCACAGCCCGAAGGCGTGCCAGTACCGCAGGGCGGCCGGGTCGCGCCCGGTCAGCGCGAGGTAGGCCGCCGACATCTGCGCGCGGTCCGGGAAACCGGGCAGTGCCGACGCGGGAAAGTCGCCGCCGGTGTTCTCGCCCGGTTCCGTCCAGTAGGCGAGCAGGCTGCCCATGTCGGCCAGCGGGTCGCCGAGGGTGGACAGTTCCCAGTCCAGCGCGGCCACGACTTCGCCGGTGTCGTGCGCGGTGATCACGTTGCGCAGGTGGAAGTCGCCGTGCACGAGGGTCACCTCCCGCTGCTCCGGGATGTCGGCGGTGAGCCTGCGGGTGAGCTCGTCGAGCTCCGGCAACTCCCGGGTCTTGGATTGCTCCCATTGCCCGCCCCACCGTTTGAGCTGGCGGACGGCGTAGGGCCGGTGACTCGCCAGATCGGCGAGGCCGACGGCAGCCAGGTCGACCGCGTGGATCTTCGCCAGCGTGCGCGGAAGCGATTCGGCGATGGCCCGACGACGCTGTGGGGTCAGCGATTCCACGATCGCCATGGTGTCGACCACCTGCCCGTCGACGAATTCCATCAGCACCATCGGTACCTCCGACACCGCCGGATCGTCGACGACACCGAGAATCCGCGGCGCCGGGACATCGGTGGATTCGAGCGCCGCCATGATCCTGGCCTCGCGCACCACATCGTGCGCGGAGGCGAGCAGGTGCCCCAGCGGCGGCCTGCGCAGCACCCACCGGCGGTCCGCGTCGTCGCGCACCAGATAGGTCAGGTTCGATTGGCCGAGGCCGATCCGGTCGAAACGCAGTGGCGCGGTGTGCTCGACGCCGACTGCGGCGAACCATCTTCCGATGGCGACCGGGTCGACGCCGACCACCTCGTGCGCGTCAGGCACCGACCGAGGCTCCGCTCCGGAACGGGGCGACGTCGCCGAGCCGCTGGCCGCCGTCGATCACCATGGTTTCGCCGGTGATCCAGCTCGCCGCGTCGGAGACCAGGAAGGCCACTGCGGCGGCGACGTCGTCGGGCTCGCCGATCCGGTCCAGTGCGGTCGAGGCCGAGAGCTCGCGCTCCTGCTCCTGCCACAGCGCTTCGGCCAGCTTGGTCCGCACCACGCCCGGCGCGATCGCGTTGACGCGCACCTTCGGCGACAGTTCCATCGCCAACTGCTTGGTCAGGTGGATCAGCGCCGCCTTGGACGCGTTGTACAGCCCGATGTTGGGCTCGAGACTCAGGCCGCCGATCGAGGTGGTGTTGACCACGGCGCCGCCGTGCTCGCCCATCCACGCGCGGGTGACCAGCTGCGTCCACAGCACGGGAGCCCACAGATTCACGTCGAAGATCTTCGCGAAGCGGGCGTGATCCTGGTCGATCGTCGGGCCGAACGCCGGGTTGGTGCCCGCGTTGTTGACCAGGATGTCGACGCTGCCGAACCGCTCGACGGTCAGCTCGACGCAGCGCCGTGCGGCGTCTTCGTCGACGACGTGCGCGCCGACCCCGATCGCGGTGCCGACGATCTGGGCCGCGGCCGCGTCCGCGGATTCCTGTGTGCGCGCGGTCAGCACGACGTTCGCGCCCGCGGTGGCCAGCGACTGGGCGATCGCCAGTCCGATGCCCCGGGAGGCGCCGGTGACGATGGCGGTGCGGCCGGTGAGATCCAGTCCGGTCATATCAGTTGCTCTCCTTGTACTTGCGCAGTTCCTGCCGTGCGATGGCACGCTTGTGCACTTCGTCGGGGCCGTCGGCGAGCCGCAGTGTGCGCAGGTGCGCCCAGGCGGCCGCGAGCGGGAAGTCGTCGGTGACACCGCCGGCGCCGTGTACCTGAATGGCCCGGTCGACGACCTTCAGCGCGATGTTCGGCGCGGCCACCTTGATGGCGGCGATCTCGGTGCGCGCGGCCTTGTTGCCGACGGTGTCCATCAGATGCGCGGCCTTGAGCGTGAGCAGCCGGATCATCTCGATCTCGATGCGCGACTCGGCGATCCAGTCCCCGATGTTGGCGTTGTCGGCGATGGGCGCGCCGAAGGTGACCCGCGCCTGCGCGCGCTTGCACATCATCTCCAGCGCGCGTTCGGCCATCCCGATGCTGCGCATGCAGTGGTGGATGCGGCCGGGGCCGAGCCGGGCCTGGCTGATCGCGAAACCCTCGCCCTCGCCTTTGAGCACGTCGGTGGCGGGCACGCGCACGTCGGCGAAGTCGATCTCGGCGTGGCCTTCGCGTTCCTGGTAGCCGAAGACCGGCAGCCCGCGCAGGATCGTGACGCCCGGTGCGTCGATCGGGACCACCATCATGGTCTGCTGACGGTGCGGCGCCGCGGTGGGATCGGTCTTGCCCATCACGATCATCACACGACAGTTCTTGTGCAAGGCGTTGGTGGCGAACCACTTTCGGCCGTTGAGCAGGTAGTCGTCACCGTCGCGCACCATCGACAGTTCGATATTGGTGGCGTCGGAGCTGGCCACCCGCGGTTCGGTCATCGCGAACGCCGACGCCATGGTGCCGTCGAGCAGTGGCTTCAGGTACTTCTCTTTGTGCTCCTCGGTGCCGAACAGCTCGAGCACTTCCATGTTGCCGGTGTCGGGGGCGTTGCAGTTGCAGGCCTCGGCGGCGAGGTGGCTACGGCCCATGATCTCGGCCAGCGGCGCGTACTCGAGGTTGGTGAGGCCGGGTCCGCGCCCGGGGTGCGGGTGGAAGAGGTTCCACAGGCCGCGCCGCTTGGCCTCGGCTTTGAGCTCTTCGAGGACGGGCGGCTGGAAATGGGGGTCGCCGGATTCGCGCATCTGCGCCTCGTAGACGGCCTCAGCCGGGTAGACGTGCGCGTCCATGAAGTCGAGCAGGTCTTCGGAATACTTCTTCGCGCGATCGCTCAGATCGAACAGTGACATGGCTTTGTCTCTCGCTCAGTGGGTTTCGGCCGGCAGCGACGACTGGTAGCGGCGCATGCCGCGCAGCCAGCGGTCGTAGTCGGCGCCTTTGTGGCGGTACATGTCCAGCACCTGTGGATGCGGCAGGATCAGGAAGTCCTCGGCGTCGACGGCCGTGAGCACGATGTCGGCCACGTCGGCGGGTTCGAGGACCTCGCCCGCCGCGACGACGGCGCGGGTCGCTGTGGCGCCGAGCTCCTCGCCCGAATTCTGGCCCTCGTACAGCAGTTTCGTGTTGACGCCCATCGGGCACAGGCAACTGACGCGCACGCCCTGGTCGCCGTAGGTGACACTGAGCCACTCGGCGAACCCGACCGCGGCGTGCTTGCTCACCGAGTAGGTGGCCGAACCGATCTGGGTGAGTAGTCCCGCGGCCGATGCGGTGCTGACGAAGTAGCCCGCACCGCGTTCGACCCACTCGGGCACCAGCAGCCGCGCGGCACGGATGTGGGCGCGCAGGTTCACGTCCAGCGAGCGGTCCCACTCGTCGTCGGTGACGTCGAGTCCGGCGGCGCCGACGATGCCCGCATTGGCGAAGTACAGATCGACGGGCCCGAAGTGCTGCTGCGCCACCGCGATCAGACCGCGGATTTCCTCGGTGACGGCGGCGTCGGCGCCGACTCCGACGGTTGTGCCGGGCTGATCGGCGTTGATCTGCTCCGACACCGCCAGCGCGGCGGGCTCGTCGAGGTCGGCCACCACCACCTTCGCGCCCGCCGCGGCGAGTGCGGCGGCCAGCGCGGCGCCGATGCCCGCGCCGCCACCGGTCACGATGGCCACTTTGTCGGCAACTCTCACGAGAATTCCTTCCGTTCGTTCCGTACCGGCTGGGTTCGCAGACCTGCTCGCCGGCCGGGTTCGATCAGCGATGGCTGCTCGGTGATCCGCAGGTCTGAATCTATTGAAAGTTGACGTCAACTTCAAGTCTGGACGCGTGCGCGGTGTGATCGGCTGGAAATATGTCGTAAATCACACCGGGAGCGAAGGTGGTATCAAGTGGCCGAGCTGCCGCACGACCCTCCGCGCGCCCGGCTGTCGGCGAGGGTGGCGATCCAGGTGCGGGTGTCGGCGGGGTCGATCACATCGTCGAGCTCGAAACCCGTGGCAGCGGTGAGCGCCTTGCCCGCCTGGTAGCCCATGGCGAGCAATTGCTGGAACAGCGTCTCGCGCTCGTCCGGATCCGTCACGGCGGCGAGCTCTTTGCTGAAGCCGAGGCGAACGGCGCCCTCCAGCCCCATCGGCCCGATCTCGCCGGTGGGCCAGGCGACGGTGAACCGCGGCGCGTGGAAGTGGCCCGCCGCCATCGCCATCGCGCCGAGTCCGTACCCCTTGCGCAGGATGATGGTGCCGAACGGCACGCTCAGTTGCGCGCCGAGCACGAACAACTTGCTGAACCGGCGCACCGTCGCGGTCTTCTCCGCCTCCGGTCCGACCATGAAACCCGGTGTGTCACACAGGGAGACGACCGGCAGGCCGAACGATTGGCACAGTGTGAGGAACTCGCCCATCTTGTCGGCGGCCTCGGCATCGATCGCACCGCCCAGATGGTGGCTGCTGTTGGCGATCAAGCCGAACGGTTCGCCGTGTACCCGCACCAGCGCGGTGACGACGCCGACCCCGTAGTCCGCCCGCAGCTCGAGGGCCGAGCCCACGTCGACGATCGCGTCGATGGCGCGGTGGATGTCGTAGGCGCGCAACCGGTTCTCCGGCACCACGTGCCGGGCCAGCCGTGGATCCGGTGCCTCGAATTCGTCGACCCGGCCCTGGAAGTAGCCGAGGTACTGCTTGGCCAGTGCCACCGCGTGCGCCTCGTCGCGGGCGACCAGGTCGACGACACCGTTGCGTCGCTGCACCTCGATCGGACCGATGTCCTCGGGGCGGCAGGCGCCGAGCCCGCCGCCCTCGATCATCGCCGGTCCGCCCATGCCGATATTGGCGTCCGGCGTCGCGATGATCACGTCGCAGACACCGGCCAGGGCGGCGTTGCCCGCGAAGCAGCGGCCCGACACGATCGTCACCAGCGGCACCTTGCCGCGTAGCGCGCCGAGCGCGCGGAAGGTCGTCACGTCCAGGCCCATGCCGGTCCCGTCGGTGTCGCCCGGCCTGCCGCCGCCGCCCTCGGCGAACAGCACCACCGGAATCCGCTTGCGTTCGGCGAGTTCGAAGGCGCGGTCGGTCTTGGCGTGGTTGTTCTTGCCCTGGGTGCCGGCGAGCACGGTGTAGTCGTAGGAGACCACCACCGCCTCGGCGTTGTCGAAGCGGTCGGCGCCGATGGTCGCCAAGCCGGTGACCAGGCCGTCGGCGGGGGTGTTGGCGATCAGGTCCGCTTCGGCGCGTCTGCTGCGTTGTGCGGCGAGCGCGAGTGCGCCGTATTCGACGAAGCTGCCCTCGTCGACCAGGTCGGCGATGTTCTCCCTGGCGGTGCGGCGACCGAGCCGGTGCCGTTTGGCCACGGCCGCCGGGCGGGACTCGTCCAGCGTCACGAGGTGCCTGGCGCGGATCTCGTCGACATCGGCGCGAACGCGGTCGGGATCCAGCTCGGTGTGCGCGCCGCCGGATTCGTCCGCGCCGGTGCGGGTGATGATGACCAGCGGATCGCCCGGTGCGACGACCTGGCCGGGGCGGACCAGCACCCGGACGGTCCTGGCGGCATCGGGCGCGCTGGCCACATGCTGCATCTTCATCGCCTCGAGCACGGCGAGCTGACCGCCCGCGCCGACGTCGACACCCTCGTCGGCCACCTCGACCACCGTGCCCGCGAGCTGAGCGCGCACGGCCTCCTGCCCTGGATACAGCTCGACCGCGGTGACCGTGGCCTCGGGCTGACCGGCCTGTGCCGCCGAGACGAGTTCGATCAGCCGCTCGGTGAGAAAGCTGGTGGTGGCGAGCCCCGACTGGAAGGTGCTGTCGGCGAGGATCTCTCGCAGGAACGAGATGTTCGTGCCGATGCCTGTCACGGTGAACTCGACGAGTGCGGTCGCGGCCTTGCGGGCGGCGGCGGGGAAGGACTGTCCGCGGGTGCGGGTGATCACCTTGGCCAGGAGCGAGTCGTAGCGCGGGCTCGGAGTCAGCCCGGTGCGACCGAAGGTGTCGACCCGCACGCCGGGGCCGGCCGGGGGTGCGAAGGTGATCAGGGTGCCCGCGGCCGGCACCGCCGAACCGTCGGCCGTCATCGTTTCCATGTTGACCCTCGCCTGGATCGCGATACCGTCGGCGGCGGCCGGTTCGCCGATGGATTCTGTTCCAGTGGAGACGATTCCGCTCGGCAACCCCAGTTCGCCGAAGGGTGTGCCCTGGGCGATCGCCAGCTGCACGGCGACCAGATCCACGCCGGTGACCTCCTCGGTCACGGTGTGCTCCACTTGGATTCGCGGATTCACCTCGAGGAACACGAATTCGGCGTCGGAGACCAGGAATTCGACGGTGGCCAGCCCGCGATAGTCGACGTGGGCACACAGCCGGGCCGCCGCCGCGTGGAGCTCTCTGCGCTGGGTGTCCGAAAGTCCCTGCGCGGGAGCGATTTCGAGTAGTTTCTGGTGCCTGCGCTGCACACTGCAATCGCGATCACCCAGTGCCAGCGCTGTGCCGCTGGTGGCGACGATCTGCACTTCGATGTGCCGGGCGTTCTCGAACAGCGTCTCGGCGAAGACCGCCGGATCGCCGAAACCGAGCCGCGCTTCCGCGGCGCACTGCCGGTACGCGTCGTCGATCTCCTGCGCGCTCCGCACCACCCGCATGCCACGGCCGCCGCCACCGGCCAGCGCCTTGATCATGATCGCGCCGGGGCGCGTGCCGAAGAACGCGTGAACCTGTTCGACGGTGGTCGGTCCCTCGGTCGCGGGCAAGACGGGGATGCCTGCGGCCACGGCGGTCGCGCGGGCCGAGGACTTGTCGCCGAACAGGTCGAGCGCCGAGGGATCGGGGCCGACGAACGTGACGCCGTCGGCCGCGCACGCACGGGCGAATTCGGCGTTCTCGCTGAGGAATCCGTAGCCGGGATGCAAGTAGTCGGCGCCGGATTCCTTGGCGGCGGCGAGGATCGCGGCGTGGTCGAGGTAGGCCGTCGCGCCGGTGCCCGCCAACCGGATCGCCTCGCCCGCCGCGTGCACATCGGGATTGTCGGCGTCGTCCTCGGCGTACACCGCCACGGTGTCGATGCCGAGTTCGGCGGCGGTGCGCAGGACGCGCAGGGCGATCTCGCCGCGGTTGGCGATGAGCAGCTTCACGGGATGTCCTCGGATTCGGTGGTGGTGCGGGTCGGGCCGGTGAAGCCGATCAGTCGTTCGGCGATGGCGATGTGGTCGGTGATGAACTGTTCGCGCCGGTCGCGGTCGGCTCCGGCGAGCCGGGAGGCGCCGATCAGCAGTGCGTCGGCGAGAGTCTCGACGATCCGCGACGGCGGGGCGCACGGATCGATCCCGCCGCGCACCTCGGTGCGTTCGAGAAACGCGGTGAATCGCTTGCGCAGACGTGTGCGCACCTGCGACCACTGCGCGCCGATCGCGGGATCGATCCCCGCCCGGTGCTCGATCAGCGCCACCAGCGCGCCGTTGGCGAACACGGCTTGCGCGAACGCTCGCGTGGTGGCACCGATGACCTCGGCGGGCGCGGTGACCTCGACGTCCACCACGAGTTGCGCGGCCAGGAACTGCGCGCACACTCGCTCGGTGATCGCCCCGAACACCTCGTCCTTGGACGAGAAATACGCGTAGAACGTCGCCCGGGAGACTCGCGCCCGCGTGGTGATCGTCTCCACCGAGGTCTGGTCGTACCCGCACTCGGCGAAACACCGCGCTGCCGCATCCAGCAACTCGCCGCGGCGCGGACCGGCGCTGTCCTTGCGCGCCGACCTGGCCCGCTCCTGCGCCTCGCTGGTGGTCACCGCCACAAGTGTTGTTGACGTTGACGTCAATGTCAACGCCCGATCCACCGCCTGACCTGTTCGGTTACCGAAACCGATGCCCACCGGGTAATATCCCCCGACGTAACGAAGCAAGGCCCTGTAGCGCAGTTGGTTAGCGCGCCGCCCTGTCACGGCGGAGGTCGCGGGTTCGAGTCCCGTCAGGGTCGCAACACAGCAAAGTCCCCCACACCGATCCCGGTGCGCGGGACTTCGTCGTATCAGCGGACTCAGGTCATTGGCATCATCACGCGGTCACCACAGCGGTGGGCCCGCCCAGGGCCAGGCACGGCGGAGAGTAGACGCGTTTGTCGAGGCGCCGGCAATTGTCGGCGCATCCGCCTACCCGCTGCTCGGGTCGAATAGCCGGGACACTGTCGCGGGCGTTCCACCGCGATGTTGAATACGAGACCATCGAGCCCTCAGCGCATTACGAGATTCACTCGCGGTCCTGTGTCAAACAATCAGGGATCGAATCGTGACCGCCGAGTCCGGAGAGTCGGTGTCGCCAGGCTGCCGGAGTTGAGTGAGCCTGTGCCAGGTGCCGTGGACGGGTTCTGGCTGCCCTGTGTTGCGAGAGAGACCGGGGTTACGGCTGTAGGTAGCGAGTCAATCTGATAGAAAGCTCGGCAACCGCCCGCAATTGTTCATCGGTAAGCGAAAGGAGTCCTTTAGGAGTTCGTGCGTGATCCTCATGGATCTGGATTGTGCCTTCCCGCTCGTTCGTTCGGGTCGTGACTGTGACCAGCCCCCAGGGCCGGTTATCGGACAACCAAGCCGGCGCTGACGTCCCGCTCATCGGTTGCATAATTGAACCGGGTGGTGGAACCGCATTTGAATCTCGCCTGATCGACGCAGATGCGACCAATTCTGAATTCGAGTCGACAAAACAGATTCCTGTCCCGTGGATCGAGGATCCGAGATCATCGACCGCCCTTATTTGTGTGTTTTGCACGCTGAGGTCGTTGACGACGAAGTTCGACAGTGTCTCACACAGATCTCGCACTGTCGATACGGTTTCGGTCGGAGGAATCAGTGTAGGACTTTCAGGTCCTGCCGTCGGGTCCGTGCACGCCGTCGAGAGTGCGATGAGTAACATGCCGGTAGTCGGCCACGCAAATTTATTCATTATGTGCTCGGCTTATGCTTCCAGTCCGAGCCGTCACCATCAAGCACACTGGCGTCGCATAGTCGAGATCCAATTCGCGGAGCGAAAGCCATCCCGGCCGCATTTTTCTTCATCGAACCCCCGTTCTGAACTGTTGATACATTCCCCGCCAACGCCCACACCCTAGCTCGAAGCGATTGCTCGTGCACCCTCAGCTCGTCTACGGATAGTGTTCGGGGTCAGTGCTACCCCGAAAGTCCCCAAGAGAGTCGGTGTCGAACCATTTCACTGCGCTGCACCACAAATCGACAGGCGCTCAATCTACGCGGGCCCGTGTTCAGATGCGGTGGTCGATGCTGGTGATGCGGTGGCGGCCGGGGGCTACCTCGGTGGTGCGCATGACCTGGTTGATTTTCTCGGTGGTGGCGTCGCCCGGCCATTTCTGGTGGATGGTGACATTCCAGAGGGTGGCGTCGGCGGCGTCGGCTTTGGTGATGTGGACGCAGTATTTGACGTCGAGGGGCAGCGAGCCGATGCCTTCGGCCAGGGCGGAGGCATTGCCCACATGCGCGTTGTCGGTGACGAAGGAGCGGGCCTTGGCGGCGTCGCGGTCGACGTAGTAGCTGTATTCGAAGCCGAGGATGGCGCCCTCGGGGCTGGCGGTGTCGCCGCGCTCGGCGCTGATGGTGATCGAGGGAGTGCGGAAGGACTCGCAGCCGGACAGGGCGTGGGCGGGCAGTGGGGGAACCACGGTGGAGGTGGTCGCCCGCGAGCCGGGGACGGCGGCCTGGGTGGTGGTGCTCGTCTTGTCGGCGGGGCCGAGAAAGATGGTGGCGGCCACGCCGAGCACGACGACGAAGGCGAGCGCGCCGACCACGCCCTTGATCGCGGCGGCGGCTTTCGCCCGGCCGCCGCTGTCGTCGTAGCGTTCGTCGTCGAAGTTCTTGCGGGGGCGCCGCGCGATCTGGCCGCCGCCGCCGAAGTCCTTGAGGCGCGGCAACACCGGCATCTCCACGTGGTCGCCGCTCTGTTCGGTGGCGGTGGCGGTGGCCCAGTCGTTCCAGTCGACATCGTCGCCGCGCTGCGTCTCGACCGGCGCGTCGCCGTCGTTCCAGTCGTTCCAGTCGCCGGTGAACCCGTCGTCGTCGGCGGGGTTTCGATATACCGGCTGGACGGGTGCGGGCTCGAACGGGTCGTTGTTGTCGAACGGTTCCGGGTCGGGTGGCGGCCAGGTCTCGGGGTTCGTGCCGATCGTCTGCGGCTCGGCCTCGCGTCGCCGCCTGCGTCGCCGTTTGCCCTGCGGGCGACGGCGACCGGGCGTCGTGGCATCCGGCGACGTGAAGTAGGCACCGAACGGATTCTCCATCCGGGGGTCCTACGCCGGCGCCGGGACGACTCCCGGTTGACCGTGTTTAGGTGCGGCGGAGGGTTTTTCGGTCTCCTGATCCTGCTGCGGACGACTGCCGGGCGGAACCACCCCGCCTTGCATCGGCTGCTGGGCAGGCGCCGGTGTGCTCGGAGCCTGTTGGGGCTGTTCGGTTTTCGGCGCCTGGTTGGACTGGAACGGCGCCGACGGCGCGGGGCTATCCGGCTTCGCCGACGCGCCACTGTCGCTGTTCGCCCCGGTGCCGGTGCCCCCGCCGGTGCTGGTGCCGCCACCCAAACCGCCGAACAGGGTGTTCGTGCCGGTGCCACCACCATTGGTCGACGGCGAGGTGGGTGCGGTGCCCGCGGGTGTGGTGGAGGTGGCGCCCTCGGTACCCGTGGCATTCGCGGCGAGAGTGTCGATTCCGGTCGTCGCCAGCTCGGAGCCCGCGTCGATCCCGTGCATCGCGACTTCGGCGATCTTGTCGATCAGATGCGTGCCGAAGGTGACGCCGGCGTCGATCGCCGCGGTTCCCAAGGACACCCCACCGTCGATCAAGGCCTCCTGCAACGCGATCTGCGCCGCTGTCGCCGGATCGATGTTGTCGTCCTCGTCATCCCACGAGGAGTCGTCCCACGACGACGTATCGGACCCGCCGGTGCCGAGCACATAGACCCCGGGCGCCACCTCCGTCGCGCCGGTGGGCACGGTGACCCCGTTGGTCCCGCCGAGATCGCTGGTGAGCCCCTTGGTGTCGCGGGTGTACTGATCCATCTCGGTGCTGGCGTTGCCCACCACCCCGACCGCTTCCGAAATGGCCTCTTCGGCCAGCTCGACGATGGCGTCGAGGTTGTTCTCGTTCACCGCGGGCGCGGCCTTCTTCGCCTTGGCCCGGAAGTCGGCGATGATCGCGTCGACCTTGGCGGCCGCGGTCGACTGTGTCGAATACGCCTGCCCGAGCAGCGAGCTCAAACTGGTCCCGCGATCGGCCGCGGCCGAGACCTCGGTGGCGGTCTGCCGCAGCGCGGGGGTGGCCGGTGCCGCGGTCTCGGTCGACTCGAGCGCGTACAGCCCGAGCCGATGCGGGTCTTCGGTGGCCGTGGTCGCGGCGGATGCCGACGTGAGCGCGGCGACCACGGACGCGTCGGGATCGGCGGAAGTGTTGCTGCCCAGCGATCTCCGCAACTCGAGCAGCGGAACTTCGAGCAGCGCGATCACCGGCTCGATCTTCGCCTCGGCCTCGGCGGGGGTGATCGTGCTGACCGTGGTCTCGGTGACCAGCGACTTGGAACGCATCACGCCACCTCTCCCTCGGCTGCTCGCAGATCGCCCGCCAGCCCGGAATCGATCCCGGTCACGCTGGCGCCGAAGCGATTCAAGATGTCCTGATAGGCGGTGACCAGGTTGCCCGCCGTGCTCAGCGTCGACGCGTGGTCGCCCGCGGCCTGTGTCCAGGCGGCGGCGAATTCACGCCCGAGCACGCCGAGCCCGGACAGGTCGACCCCGGCCGCGGTCGTCGTCTCTGTGGCCGCTGTGCCAAGAAGTTCGGAAACCCGAGCTGCCGCACGCTGATAAGCGTCGAGCGCTGACGGGTCGAAAGACATTTCTGCCACGATGTCTGCCCCTTCACGATCGCGGATCCCGGCACGGCCGGTGCTCAAAAGCGTAACCACCGAGCGCCGTTTGCGGGGGAGTCCAGTCCAGATGGCAGGATCGATTTCGAGACCGCGCAGGTCAAGGACTTTCGCCGCGGGATTCGGGTGGTGCTGGTGTGACGAACGGGTCGGCGATCGAAATATGACCGGCGAGTAGGGTCAGCCATGTCATGGATGGGTATCGACTGTTGGCCCTGCTCGGGTTCGCTCTGCTCGACGCGCTCGATGTGCTGCTGGTGGCGATCACCACGGCCGTGGTCGCCGACGCCAGGCTGACCCGGCGCTCGCCGATGACGGGTGTGCTCAGCTTCCTCGGCGGCGTTTTCGCGATCTCCGTGGTCTTCGGCGTGTGCACGGTACTCGGCATCGACTTCCTGGTCCGGCTCCTCGACTTCGAGTTGACCCCGGCTCTGCGGTACTGGGGCGAGCTGGTGATCGGCCTGGTGCTGATCGCGGTCGCCGTGCTGCCGGTGGACACCACCGCGCCCACCGGTGGTCGCTGGGTCGAGCCGGTGCGCAAGCATCCGTGGCTGATGGGCGTGCTCGGCTTCACGCTGGGTTTGGCGAAGGTGCCGACCTCGGTGCCGTACCTCGCGGCCCTGGCCCTGCTGTCCGCACAGCGCCCGCTGCCGGTGGTGTGGCCGGTGATCGTGGCCGGTTACTGCGCGATCGCTCTGATCCTGCCGCTGGTCGTGCTCGCTGTCGCCATGCGGCGGACACCGCGCGCGCGGCGGGTATACCGCCTGCTCGTGCGGGGCATCACCCGCTTCGGGCCGCCGGTCATCAGGGTGCTTTTCGTCGTGTTCGGCCTCGGATTGATCATCGACGCGCTGGTCCACGCGGGTCGGCTGTGGTGAGCGCCCGCACGGCCACTCAGGAAAGCGTCAGGACCATCGAGTACCGTCATAACGAATCGATGACATGCCCCGTGCCCGCATCCTGGGCCGCGGGGCTATCCAGGTGAGCAGGGAGGGCGACCCTTGAGGGTTACCGTTGTTGTGCCGACCTACAACGAGCGGGAAAATCTGCCGGTGGCGGTGGAGCGGCTGACGGCTCTGCCGGTGTCCGATCTGCACGTGCTGGTGGTAGATGACAATTCACCCGACGGCACGGGTGATGTCGCCGACAAACTGGCTGCTGAGCTGCCGAATGTGGTGAGCGTGCTGCACCGCACCGAGAAGGACGGTCTCGGCCGCGCCTACATCGCGGGCATCACCGCGGCGCTCGACGAGGGTGCCGACGTGGTGATCCAGATGGACGCCGATCTGTCGCATCCCGCCGAGGTGATCCCGTCGATGCTGGAGAAGCTGAGCTCCGACGATGTCGGCGTGGCGCTGGGGTCGCGCTACGTGCCCGGTGGTTCCACCGCCGCGGAGTGGAAGTGGTACCGCAAGGCCCTGTCGGCCTGGGCCAACTTCTACGTGAACCTGATCCTGCGCCTGGGCGTGAAGGACGCGACCGCCGGTTTCAAGGCCTGGAAGGCCGACACCCTGCGGGCGATCGACGTGGCGTCGATCCGCAGCAACGGTTATTCGTTCCAGGTCGAGATGAACTACCGCGCGATCAAGAAGGGCTACACGATCGCCGAGGTGCCGATCCGCTTCGAGGAGCGCACCGTCGGCGCGTCGAAGATGAGCCTGAAGGTGCAGCTCGAATCGGCGCTCATGCCGTGGAAGCTGCTGTTCGGCCGCTCGGTCTAGAACTCGGCATGCGAAAGGCCCCGCCGTTTCTCGGCGGGGCCTTCGCTGTGTGTTCGGGTCACTTCGCGGTGATGCCGCGACGCACACCTTCCAGCGCGATCACCATGACCGGCACCAGCACCACGTGCATCACCGACAGGGCGATGGTGGAGGCGGTGTCGAAGTCGGCGGCCACGGTCAGCCCGATGGTCGCGATCGACAGCACCGATCCGACCACGGCGGCGGTCCGCAGCACGCCGGTCCACACGTAGGACAGCAGCACGGCGACGGTGAGCCCGATCAGCACCGGCACCGCCGACATCATGATCACGCCGCCGGGTGCGGCATCGGTGACCTTGCCGTCGGCGATCGTGGTGAACGTCCCGCCTGCGGCGGCGCCGACGGCCCAGACGATCAGGTTCAGCACCACGGCGGTGGCAGCGGCGCCCAGCACGGCCACGGGCCGGTTCAGTGCGGGAACGGTGTAGGTGGCGGGGGCGGTGGTGGTGGTCATGATGTTCTCCCTCATTCGGTGGTGAGACCATCATCAAACCCAAACAATGGTTAAGGTCAAGTCTTTCTTCGGAATTCGGCTGCGACACCGATGAGACGCCGGTCATACGCCCTGATCCCGTTGTCTACGACACGTAGTCGTAGCATGGCTCTGTGCGTTCACCGACGGATCACACCGCGCGCTTACGCGGCGCGGCGGTGGGTGCCGCGTCCGGTGCGGTCGCTGTGCTCGCGCACGGCCTCGGTGGCGCTACCGCCCTTCCCGCCGGCTCGTCGATGGCCCTGCTGTTCGCCGCCTGCGCCCTGATCGGTGTCGTGGTCTCCGCGCTGCCACGCGGGCACAGTCCGGTCTCGACCATGGCGGTGCTGGCTGTCGGCCAGGGCGTCGGGCACACCGCGATGTCGCTGGGACATGTCCAGCACCATCCTCTTTCGGCCGCGATGGTGCTCGCGCACCTGGTCGCGATCCCGGTCGGCGCGATCGCGATTCGCGCCGCCGAAGTCGGAGTACGCCGGGCGATCACCAGCGTGCGTCAGCTGGTCCTCGTGCTGGCCGGGGTCGTGCGTCCCCTCGCGCGTGCGGTCCGGCGACCCGCCGCCGACGAGCGCGCGGTGCTCCGGCAACTCCTCCTACGACCGGACATCGGGCTGCGTGGTCCGCCCAGAACGGGCGCGACCACACTCACCCCCGTTCCGGCGTAGCTCCACGCCGTCGAAATCCGCCGTCCCGGTGGATGATTCGCTGTGCCGACAGGCCGGTCCGGGGTCCATTCCATCCCGATGATCGGAGTTCCCCCATGTCCGCGTACACGCGTACCCACCTGCGTTCACCCCGCGTCGCCCGCCGTCTCGGTGCCGCGACCGCACTGTCTGTCCTCGCCCTCTTCTCCACCGCCTGCTCGGGTTCGGAACCCGCGCCCGCTGCCCCCGCGTCGGCGGGTGACCGGATCACGATGAGCGACCAGTGGATCAAGGCCGCCGACTCCGGCATGTCCGCCGCCTTCGGCAACCTGCGTAACACCGGGGACGCGCCGGTCACCCTGGTCGCCGCGACCAGCCCGGCCTCGGACCGGGTCGAGATCCACGAGGTCGTGCCCGACAGCACCGGGGCAAAGACCATGCGGCCGAAGGAGGGCGGCATCACCATCCCGGCGCACGGTGAAGTGACACTGAAGCCCGGTGCCGAGCATCTGATGTTCATGGATCTGTTGCAGCCACTGCGCACCGGCGCGGAAACCTCGCTCACCCTGACCTTCTCCGACGGCTCGAGCACTGTCGTCAGCGCCCAGGTGCGCGATTTCGCGGGCGGCAAGGAGAATTACACGCCGGGCTCCGAGAACCCGACGCACGGTGGCTGATCCGCATGCCGGGCTCTCCCGCCGCCGGTTGCTCGGCGGGGGAGCGGCGGCAGCGGGTGTCGTCGGTGCGGCCGGAATCGGCTGGGGCGCGGCCGGTCTCCGGGATCGGGAACGAGAACCCGGCGAGGGGCTCGACGTTGTTCCGTTCTACGGCACGCACCAGGCCGGCATCGAGACCACGCCACCCGGCCACGTGGCCTTCGCCGGTTTCGATCTCGCGCCCGGCGTCGGACGCGAGGACGTCGTCGGCCTGCTCCGGATCTGGACCGACGACGCGTCGCGGCTCACCCAGGGCGTTCCCGCGCTGGCCGACACCGAACCGGAACTCGCGGCCCGGCCTGCCCGGCTCACCGTCACGGTCGGTTTCGGTCCCGAGCTGTTCACCGTCACCGGTCTCACGGCACGACGACCGAGGTGGCTGCGGCAGCTGCCGCCGTTTCCCGTCGACCGGCTGGAGCCCGCCTACACCGGCGCGGACCTGGTGCTCCAGGTCTGCGCTCAGGAAGCGACGACGGTAGCGCACGCGGTGCGGGTGCTGTCCAAGCATGTGAAGTCGCTGGTGACGGTGCGGTGGGTGCAGCGCGGCTTCCGGGACGCGCCACGCGGCCAGACCATGCGCAACCTCATGGGCCAGGTCGACGGCACCGTCAACATCGCCCCGCGCACGGTCGACTTCGATCGTCTGGTGTGGGACGACGGTGCGTCGACGCCGTGGCTGACGGGTGGCACCTCGCTGGTGCTGCGCCGGATCGCCATGGATCTGGACCGCTGGGACGAACTCGACGCCGACGGCCGGGAACTGACCGTGGGCAGAAAGGTCAGCACCGGTGCGCCGCTCACCGGCACCGCCGAGCACGACGAACCCGATCTGGCGGCGGTGGACCGCAACGGCATCCCGGTGATCCCGCCGTCGTCGCATGTCGCCCGCGCCAGGCACACGCACGACGGTGAACGGTTCCTGCGGCGCGGTTTCAACTACGACGAGGCGCCCGCCGCGGGGCAGCTGTCGAATTCGGGACTGCTGTTCGTCGCCTACCAGCGCGACGTCGATGCCCAGTTCCTGCCTGTGCAGCAGCGGCTGGCGGAGTTCGACGCGCTGAACGAATGGACGACCCCCGTGGGCTCGGCCGTGTTCGCGATCCCGCCCGGCGTCCCCGCGGCCGGGAACTACCTCGGGCAGCAGTTGTTCGAGAGCTGAGGGAGTCCGGCCGGGCGCACCACCGCGCCCGGCCGGATCTCAGTCGGGTTCCGGCCAGTTCAGCAGGGTGGTTTCGAACAACTGCCGAACGCCTTCCACCTCGGCGTCCATGTCGGCCGGGTCCCAGCCGGAGACGTCGATCGGCGCCAGCACCGCCACGTCGACGATGCCGGGGCGGGCGATCGGTGAATCCCGCCAGGCGATCTCGCCGGCATTGCGGACCACCACCGGGATCACCGGCACGCCCGCCTGGATGGCGATATGGAAGGCGCCCTTCTTGAACGGGCCGACACCGGGGGTGAACGAGCGCGTTCCCTCCGGGGCGACCGCGATCGAGAGCCCGTCGCGCAGGGTCGAAACGACCGGGGCGAGTGCGGCTTTCGCGCGTTCGGTGTCGGTGCGGTCGATGAAGGTGACCCCGACGAACCGCATCAGCGGGCCGAACAGGGGGTGGTTGGCGAGTTCTTTCTTGCCGATGCCGGTCACCGCCCCGTCGAGCACCTTCGGGACGATGATCACGTCGAACTGGCTCTGGTGGTTGAACAGAAACACCGCGGGCCTGGGTGCGCGGGCGTTCTCGGCTCCGACCACGCGCAGCTGTACGTCGATCGCGCGCAGGGTGGCGGTGGTGGCGTCGTGCATGAGCGCGTCGGCCATCGTCTGGCGTTTGCCGGTGTGGGACTTGCGAAGTACGCCGATCAGCGCACCGCCGATGAGCCCGGCGAAGCCGGCGATGGTGCGCAGGTAGTCGACGGGGCGTGGAGCTCGGCGCAGCCGGAATGTGAGGGTGGGCCAGTCCTTGCCGATGGCGATCGCGGCCAGCGCGGGGTCCGGGTCGATCACGGTCGGCCGGGTGGCGAGTTCGAGCAGGGACAGGTCGGTCACGCTGTCGGCATAGACATAGCCGACCTCCAGGTCTGCGGCGAATTCGGCTACCGCCGTGGCTTTTCCGGTGCGCCACAGCGGTGCGCCCGCCGTGTGGCCCGTGAGAACGCCGTCTCGGACGGCGAGTTCCGTGCACAGTACGTTGTCGATGCCGAGCCGCTCGGCCACGGGCCGGACCTGGAATCGGGTGAGCTCGCTGACCATGATCACGGTGTGCCCGGCCAATTGGTGCGCGCGGACGAGCTGCCACGCCTCGGGAAACAGTCGCCCGTAGATCTGCTCGGCGAAAGCCTTGCGGCCCAGCTGCTCGAGCTCGGACTCCGAGGCACCCGCCCAGGTCTGTTCCACGGCTTGCAGGAAGCGTCCGTAGTCACCATCGCTGCCACCGCGCTGGATACCACCGAGCAGGGTGGCCCGGCGGCCGTCGCCACGACGGAACACCTTGCGTGCCAGTCCCCGTCGCGGCAGGCCGTCGACGACGGTGCCCCCGAAATCGAACACCGCGGCGATCCGTGCGCCCTGCGGACCCGACCGGATCGCGGACACTGCTTCGGCGAGTGTGCTCATCAGTTCGTGTTCCTGTTCGATGGATCGAGCGAGGCCGCCCGCGCGATGCGCTCTCCGAGATCACGCAGCTGGTCGGCGAATTCCTGGCGCTTGCCGATCAATTCGGCTTCGGCCCCCGCGGCGGCGGGTGCGATGAGGCCGTGGTTGTCGGCCAGTTTCCAGGCACTGGTGAACAGTTCCGACGACACCGATTCGGGGCTGTGCAGCCGCTGCTGCAACAGCATCTGCTTGCCGACCGCCACGCATTCGTCGATGAATTCCTTGCGATCGATCGTCGCGTCGGCAGCGCGGGCGACCAGACGCTCGGCCACCACCAGCTGCGCGTCGAAGAACGATCGCAATACCCGATGGGCCATCACGAACCCGGATTCGGTGACAGCGCCGAGGAATTGGCGATCCAGCCGGTCGTCGGGGGTGTGCTCGTCCCATTCGGGCACGATGAGGCGCACTTCCTCGATGATCTGCTCGGCGAACTCCTGCCGTTCCGGGAAGAAGAACTCGAACTTGAGCAGATCGCGCAGCGCGAAGGCCGCCTTCCACGCCGCCCGCAGCGGATCGTCACCCGGCTGTTCCACCGCGGTCAGGGCGGCCAGCTCGAGGATGGCCCGGTTGACGAACCAGTGCACCGCGCTGTTGCGGTAGAACGCCGCCTCGAGGTGAACCCCGGGTTCGATCGCGTACACCGGCTCCAACCCGCCGCGGTACACGGTGACAACACCCGCGAGCGCGAGTTGCTCGAGCACCACTCGCAGGCCCTGTTCGTCACGCAGCGTGGACAATTCGCCGCTCGGTAGCCCGCGCACGGTGATGTAGCCGAGTACCGGATCGAGCACCGTGCGCACCTGCCCGAGGGTGAGCGCCCGTTCGTGCACGCCCAGCAAGGCCAGGGTGACCAGCGCGTTGACGGTGATCGGGGTGACCTCATTGATGCCGACCGCGATGTCGAAAGCCAAGCGCTGCACCGCTTTGTGCTCGGCGTCGGCCACGGCTTTCTCATCGGGAACGGTGGCGGAACCGGTCTCGGTATCGCGCAGCGGAATGGTCACCGGGCGCTGATCGAGTGGGTCGCCGTGCACGCCGAGGCGCTCGCGTGCCGAAAGCGCCTCGCCGAAGCGCACATACACCCGTCCCGCCGAGTGTTGCTGCAGCCGAACATATTTCGCGAGCCAGCCGATGCCCTCGGCCTTCTTCGTGCCGCCGGCCTGTTCGCTCGCGATCGCCCCGAGCTCGTTGAGCCGCTCGTAGGTGATCGAGACCGGCACCAGCATCACGTCGTCGACGCGCCGCGAACGGACCGCGGCGGCAAGGTAGTTGAGTAGTCCGTAACGCGGCGGGCGAAGTTTGCCCGTCCTGGTGCGCCCGCCCTCGAAGTACCACTCCATATTGAATCGCTTGGCCAGCAGGTAGGCGAAGTACTCCTCGACGACCGCCTTGTAGACCTCGTCGTCGCCGAAGCTGCGCCGGATGAACACCGTGCCCGTGCGTCGCGCGATCGGTCCCATCGGCCAGAAGTTGAGGTTCGCGCCGCCGATCACGTGGTTGGGTGGAAAGTCGTTGCGCGCCAGCACGTCACCCAGGACGAACGCGTCGACATAGGAGCGGTGCGAGGGCAGGAACACCAGCGGGTGCTTGCGGTTGAGCTTGCGCAACGCGTCGAGGCCGCGCAGATCGGTGTCGACCTTCCAGGTCGAGGCGTGGACCGGTCGCATCGCCTGGGTGAACAGGTCCGAGACCAGCCGGCTCTGGGCGGCGACGAGCTCGCGTAGCGCCTTCTCCGCGTTGCGGTACACCTGGTCGGGTTCGGAGCCGATCTCGTCGGCGATGTAGTCGAGCTTGCGCTGGAATTCGGGGGAGTCGAGGATCTCCTCGGCCACCAGCTGGGGCACCTTGTAGCGATCGCCGATGACGGTGCGTTCAGCGCGTTCGAGCGCGACCACGGCGGCGCGTACGACCGCGCGCGCGAACGGATCCGCCGAGCCCGCGCGCAACAGCGCCGCGGCCTCGGGATTGTTGGTGCGCAGCGCGCTGAGCCGGGCGGGTGCGCCGACCAGCACGCGGTGGCGGTCGGGTTCGGTGCGCAGCAGCCTGCGCTGGACGAGCCGGTTGGGTTTGCGCGGATTGGTGAGCATCGCCAGGTCGGCGAAGGTCACCCGGCGCACGCCGTCGCGTTCGGGCGGCAGCCACAACACCCGGACGGGCACCACCAGCGGGTCGTCGTGCCTGCCGACAAGGCGTTTGGTGATGGCTTTGGCGTCGAGGTCGAGCTGGGTCACCGGGGCCGTGGAGTCGATCTCCCTGCCGAGACCGCCCTGGGCGATCCAGTCGCCGATCACTGCGCGTTCGACGCCGGAGGCCGCGTCGACCAGGGCGACCACCGAGTCTGCCTGCGGGCCGCGCCGCCCACCTTTGTCGATCATTGCTCCATTCAAGCCGCAGATCTGCTTCGGCGCACCGAACTCGGTCCACAGCGCGTTGCGCGACGCGCGAACAGCGGGGGATGTCCGGTGGGGTGCGACAGTGCCGGCGGTTTGCTCGGTGGAACGGAAGTGGCGAAGAATACCCAACACGGGTCTGGTCAAACGGCGAGGTAATGCTAACCTAACCAAGCAAAGTTAGGTCAGCTTTACCTTGGAGGATCGTTGTCGTCGACGGAACAACCCGTACGGGTGGAGTATGTGACCGACCCGGCGGCAGCGATGTCACGTCTGGCCGTCTCGGATCGATTCGGTGAGTACGTGATGTACGAACAGCCCGGTGTGTGGGTGTTTGCCGCCGATCCGCTCGGCAGCGTAGAGCTCGACGCCGGTGAGCTGCGCACTGTCTGGGGTGGTGAGACCACCGCTCGCGCCTGGACCGGCAGCCCGGCCACCGCCATCGATACCGCGCTGGCCGGCCTGCCGCTCGACGGCCGCAATGCCTACGGCTGGATCGGCTTCGAATTCTGCGCCTACTCGCTGTCGGCGACGCACTATCTCAATCCGCTCACCTCGCTGGCGCACCTGATGATTCCGCGAATCGAGGTGCGCGTCGACGCCACCGGCGTGCGGATCAGCGGCGCCACCCCGAGCGAGGCGTGCGACATCCACGATCTGATCGCCGGCTCGCAGGGCGTGGACCTACCGGTGCCGACGCCGGTCGACGTGCGATCCGACTCGACGAACTACGAACAGCGCGTGGCCACGGCGGTCGCCGAAATCCGTTCCGGCAGCTATCAGAAGGTGATTCTGTCGCGCAAGGTCGAGCTGCCGTTCCCGGTGGACGTGCCGGCGACCTATCGCCTCGGCCGCGCCAGCAACACGCCCGCCCGCTCGTTCCTGCTGCGGCTGGGCGGGCTCGAAGCGGCCGGGTTCAGCCCCGAGCTGGTGGCCTCGGTCGACGACGATCGCATCGTCACCACCGAACCGCTGGCGGGTACGCGGGCATTCGGGCTCGGTGCCGAAGCCGATGATGCCGCCCGCGCCGACCTGCTCGCGGACCCGAAGGAGATCGTGGAGCACGCGATCTCGGTGCAGACCTCCTTCGCCGAGATCGCGGAGGTGGCCGTGCCGGGCACGTCCGCGGTCTCCGATTTCATGGCCGTGCGCGAGCGCGGCAGCGTGCAGCACCTGGCGTCCACCGTGCGTGGCACCCTGGCCGCCGACCGCACCGCGTGGGACGCGCTCGAGGTGCTGTTCCCGTCGGTGACCGCCTCCGGTATCCCCAAGCGCGCGGGCGTCGACTCGGTGTTCCGCAACGACCACGATCCGCGTGGGCTGTATTCCGGTGCGGTGGTCTGTGTTTCGCCGACCGGCGCGCTCGAGGCGACACTGGTACTGCGGGCGATCTACCAGACCGGTGAGGGTGCGTGGTTGCGCGCCGGTGCCGGAATCGTGGGGCAGTCGCGCCCCGAGCGTGAGTTCGAGGAGACCTGCGAGAAGCTGGGCAGCGTCGCGCCTTACGTGGTCAAGGCTTACAAAGCCTGATCCTCGGAGTCGAACGGCGGCCCACCCTTCGCGGGGTGGGCCGCCGTTTCGCGGATCAGCCGTGCAGGGCTCGCAGCGCCTTCTTGTCGATCTTGCCGACCGCGGTGATCGGCAGGGCGTCCGCCTGCCGGACCAGGTCGGGGAGCTTGTAGGTGGCCAGGCCGCGTTCGGTGAGGAAGGACTTGATCTCCCCGAGGGCGGGTAGCTCGCCGGTGACTACCAGGACCACGCAGGCCTTTTCGCCCAGCGAGGCGTCGGGCAGGCCGACCGCGGCGGCATGGCGGACGGCGGGGTGGGCGAGCAGGTGCTCCTCGAGTTCATCGCAGGAGATGTTCTCGCCACCGCGGTTGATCACGTCCTTGATCCGGCCGCTCACGACGAGGTGGCCGCTGGGCAGTCGGCGAACGAGGTCGCCGCTGCGGTAGAAGCCGTCGGGAGTGAAGGCGCGCGCGTTGTGCTCGGGCGCACGGTAATACCCGCGCAGCGTGTAGGGGCCACGGGTGAGCAGTTCGCCCTCTTCGCCCTGGGCGACGTCGTTGCCGTCGGCGTCGACGACGCGCAGTTCGTCGGCGGGGGAGAGCGGGCGGCCCTGGGTGGTGTACACCAGCTCTTTGTCATCGTCGAGACGGGTGTAGTTGAGCAGCCCCTCGGCCATCCCGAACACCTGCTGCAGGGTGCAGCCCAGTGCGGGCTCGACATCGCGGGCGTTCACCTCGGCCAGTCGCGCGCCGCCCACCTGGAGCAAGCGCAACGAGCTCAGGTCGGCGTCTTCCCAATCCACGGCCGCACTCCACAATTGGGCCAGCGGCGGCACGACGCCGGTGACGCTCACCCGGTGCTTCTCGATCGCGGCGAAGGCGGCCTCGGGGCTGGGGTCGAGGGTGAAGGCGATGGCGCCGCCGGTCGCGACGGTGCCGAGGATGCCGGGGCAGGCCAGCGGAAAGTTGTGCGCCGCGGGCAGTGTCGTGAGGTAGATGTCGTCGGGGGTGAGCTCGCAGACCTGCGCGCTGGCGGTCGCGTTGTAGACGTAGTCGTCGTGGGTGCGCGCGATCAGCTTCGGCAGGCCGGTGGTGCCGCCGGAGACCAGCATCACCGCGATGTCGGACGGATCGATCTCGGGCAGTGAATCACCGTCGCGAGCAACCGAATCCAGCGCGACGAATCCGGATGCCGTGCCGTCCCCGTTGTCAGGATCTCCTGCTACCAGTACGTGGCGCAGGCTCGGCACCGCTTGCTGCACGGTGGTGGCCAGCTCGCGGTAGTCGAAGTCGCCGAGGTGGTCGGGGATGAGGTAGGCGACCGCTTCGGACAGCGCGGCCAGGTGCTCGATCTCGGCGCGGCGGTGCGCGGGCAGGGTGAGGACGGGGATGATCCCCGCGCGCAGCACACCGAACAGGGCCGTCGCGAATTCGGGGATGTTCGGCAGCTGCACGATCACGCGGTCACCGGGAGCGATGCCGAGGGCCAGCAAGCCGTGCGCCATCCGATCGGCGGCGGCATCGAGTTCGGCGTAGGTCTGCGCACCGGCGTCGCTGAGCACCGCGGGTCGCTGTGGCTGGGTCCGTGCGGTGTCGCGGAGGAGGTCGCCGAGCGTTCGCCCGGTCCAATAGCCCGCGCCCCGGTACTCCTGCGCGGCGGCTTCGGGAAAGGGGACGTAGCCCTCGTGGTGGCCGGTTGCCGATGTCGACGTCACGTACTGCCTCACTGAATTCTCGGCGGCTGGTGCCGCGGGTCCGACCGCATAGAATGCTGCATAGGTTAGGCAACCCTATCTCAATGGAGTAGGCTGCCGCCGGGCAGTACCGAATCCGTCCCGGCTGGGCGGCGAGCAAGGAGTGATCGGCAGATGGAGACAGCACCCGCAGGCGGCGCCGGGATCGACCGCGCCGAGATCCGTGCCGCGATCGCCCGCCATCTCGACATCACCCCCGAGGCCGTCGCCGAGGCCGACGACCTGATCCAGCTCGGCCTCGACTCCATCCGCACCATGAAGCTCGCGGGCGCCTGGCGCAAGCGCGGCATCGCCGTGAACTTCGCCCTGCTGGCCGCCCACCCCACGGTCGACGCCTGGCACGCCCTGCTCAACGGGGCGGACCCCGAGGACCTCGCGGCACGTGGCGGCGTGCCGGACGCCGTCGAACCGGCCACCGGGGAATCCGCCCGCGAGCTCGACACGTCCGCGAGCGAACCCCTGATCGTTCCCGACGACGGCACGCCGTTCGCGCTCGCGCCGATGCAGCACGCGTACTGGATCGGGCGCTCCGACGCGCAGGAACTCGGCGGTGTGGCGGCACATCTCTACGTCGAATTCGACGGCGCCGACGTGTATCCCGAGCGGCTCGAGCAGGCGGTCGAGCAACTGCTGTCTCGCCATCCCATGCTGCGCACCGGGTTCCTGCCCGACGGCACCCAGCAGACTCTCGACCGGCCCGGCCGCGCCGTGTTCGGCGTGACCGATCTGCGCGAGTCCTCCGCCGACGAAGCCGAGCAGCGGCTGGCGCAGTTGCGCAGCGCGCGAACGCATCAGCGGATGGCGGTGGAAGACGGCCAGGTGATCGATATCGCGCTGACGCGCCTCGCCGACGGCCGCACCCGCCTGCACCTCGATGTCGACATGCTCGCCGCCGACGCGATGAGCTACCGCATCCTCATCACCGACCTCGCCCGGCTCTACCACGGCGAACAGCTTCCGCCGCAGGACTACACCTTCCGCCAGTACCTGGCCGAGCACCGGCGCGACAGCGCCGCGACCCACGGTTCGGACAACGCCGCCGCACCGCAGCCCGACGCGGCCGCGGGCCCGGGGCAGGGTGCGCGCGCCCTCGCCGACGAGCGGGCCCGTGACCGCGCCTGGTGGCAGGATCGCCTGGGCGAGCTGCCGGGTGCGCCGGAACTGCCGTCGGCCCAGCACATCTCGGATCCCAACCGCACGATCCGCCTGCACCGCTGGCTCTCCCCCCAGGCCAAAGCACAGGTCTTCGACGCCGCCCACGCCCGCGGCATCACCCCGGCGATGGCCCTGGCCTCGGTGTTCGCCGAAACCATCGGCGGCTGGTCGGCCCAGCGCCGCTTCCTGCTGAATCTGCCACTGTTCCACCGTGAACCGGCGCACCCGCAGGTCGACGGTGTCGTCGGCGACTTCACCTCCTCGGTTCTGCTGGAAGTCGATGTCACCGCGCCCGCCACCGTCGCCGACCGTGCCCGCGCCCTGCAGCAACGCCTGCACGAGGCAGGCGCGCACTCCGCGTACTCGGGTCTGGAGGTCCTGCGCGACCTCGGCCGTCATCGCGGGGAACCGGTCCTGGCTCCCATCGTCTACACCAGTGCCCTCAACCTCGGCGAACTCTTCCCCGACACCGTCACCGACACCTTCGGCGACCCCGTCTGGATCATCTCCCAGGGCCCGCAGGTTCTCCTCGACGCCCAGATCACCGAGGTCCGCGGCGGTCTGCTGCTGAACTGGGACATTCGCGAATCCGCCTTCCCCGCCGGCGTCGTCGACGCTATGTTCGCCCGCTACATCGAAGCGATCGAACGTCTCGGCGGCCGGCCTTCCGGACTTGCCGAGGCATCGGCCGATTCGTCGGAGTCCGGCGGTGCGCAGCCGACAGCAGTCGAGCCCGCTGGGGTCGAGGAGACCTCGCCGGTGGCGCCCGCGGCGGCCGGGCATACACGATTCGCCGGGGGAGCGGGGTGGCAGGCCGAGGCCGGTGTACGGATTCCGGTGGAGCAGGCCGCTACTCGGGCGCGCGTGAACGCCACCGCGGGGCCGGTGAGCGGCGGGTTGCTGCACACCGGGTTCTTCGCGAACGCGGCCACGAATCCGTCCGCGCCCGCCGTGCTGTGGGAGCCGACCGGGCAGCTGACCTATGGCGAGCTGGCCGCCGACGCGCTGGCGGTGGCCGGTGCGTTGCGGGAAGCCGGTGTGACGCCCGGTGATTCGGTCGCGGTACAGCTGCCGAAGGGCCCCGACCAGGTCGTCGCGGTGCTCGGGGTGCTCGCGGCGGGTGCGGTGTACGTGCCGATCGGGTTCGATCAGCCCGCCGCTCGTCGCGCCGAAATCCTCAGCACCGCAGACGCTGTCGCCGTGCTCACGGTCGGCGGTGCGCGGATTCCCGACGCCCGTGCGATCGACCTCGCCGAGGCTCGCACGCATGCGGAACCGTTGGCGCGCCCCGTCTTCGGCGATCCGGAGAACACCGCCTACGTGCTGTTCACCTCCGGCTCCACCGGCAAGCCCAAGGGCGTCGAGGTGCCGCATCGCGCCGCGATGAACACGATCGACGACCTCAACGAGCGCTTCGACCTCGGCCCGGCCGACCGGGCGCTTGCCCTCTCGGCGCTCGAATTCGACCTCTCCGTCTACGACATCTTCGGTCTGCTCGCCGCAGGTGGCGCGGTGGTCACCGTCGACGACGCGCAGCGCACCGATCCCGCCGTCTGGGTCGAACTCGTTCGCCGCCACCAGATTTCGCTGCTCAACTGTGTACCGAGCCTGCTCGACATGCTGCTCACCGCCGCCCCGGCGTCGCAGCTCGACCCGGGCACCGGATCCACTATCGCCACGCCGTCCGGGCCCCTCACCTCACTTCGCACGGTGATCCTCGGCGGTGACTGGGTTGACGTCGCCCTCCCCGCACGTCTGGCCGCAGTGGCCCCGAACAGTCGTTTCGCCGGTCTGGGCGGCGCCACCGAAACCGCGATCCACTCCACCATCTGCGAGGTCGTCGACGCGCGGGTTCCCGTCGAATGGACCGCCGTCCCCTACGGCACCCCGTTGCGCAACGTGCAGTGCCGCGTCGTCGGCCCGGCGGGCAACGACTGCCCCGATTGGGTCAGCGGCGAGCTGTGGATCGGTGGGGACGGTGTGGCCACCGGTTACCGCGGCGACCCGGATCGCACCGCCGACCGTTTCGTCACCCACGAGGGTCTGCGCTGGTACCGCACCGGCGACCTGGCCCGCTACCTGCCCGACGGCGGCCTGGAGTTCCTCGGCCGCGCCGACCACCAGGTGAAGATCCGGGGCTACCGGGTGGAGCTGGGTGAGGTGGAGAGCGCACTGCGCGCCGTGCCCGGTGTTCGCCACGCGGTCGCCGCGGTGGTCGGAACGGCCGCCCCGAAACTGGTCGCGCTGGTGGTGCCGACCCCGGGCACGGTCCTCGACGTCGACACGGTGCTCGCCGCGACCGCCGAGCTGGTCCCGGTCTACATGGTGCCGACCCGGCTCGAACTGCTGGCCGAGCTGCCGCTCACCTCGAACGCCAAGCCGGACCGCAAGGCCATCCGCGCGGTCCTCGACAAGGGCGAGGGCACCGAGGAATTCGTGGCGCCGCGCACCGATCTCGAACGCGCGCTTACCGCGGTCGTCGCCGAGGTGCTGGTCACCGACCAGATCGGTGTCACCGACGACTTCTTCGCCCTCGGCGGCGATTCGGTGCTCGCCACCACCGCGGTGGCCCGCATCCGCGAATGGCTCGATGCCCCCGACACCATCGTCGCCGACCTGTTCACCGCCCGCACCATCGAAGGTCTCGCGGCACGGATGTTGCGGCGGGAAGCGGAATCCGGTGCCGTCGGCAGGCTGGACGCGGTCGCCGGCATGTATCTGGAAGTCGCCGCGATGACCGACGACGAGATCCTCGCGCAGTCCTGATGCCGACACGTGACGCTGGGGCGAACCCCGCACCGGCCCTTGCCGATTCGCGCATTTCCCCAGCGTCGTTAGACTTTCACCAGTGAGCAAGTGGACTACCGCGAACCTGCCGGACCAGACCGGCCGCACGATTATCGTCACCGGTGCCAACAGCGGTCTGGGCGCCGCCACCGCGCGGGCGCTGTCCGACGCGGGTGCGCGCGTGATCCTGGCCTGTCGCGACACCGCCAAGGCCGAGCGGGTGGCCGCGGGGCTGCGCGGTGCGACCGAAGTCCGTGAACTCGACCTGGCGAACCTGAACTCGGTGCGCGCCTTCGCCGATTCGATCGAGCGCGTGGACGTGCTGATCAACAACGCCGGTGTCATGGCTCTGCCGCTGCGTCGTACCGCCGACGGTTTCGAAATGCAGTTCGGCACCAACCATCTCGGCCACTTCGCGCTCACCAACCTGTTGCTGGATCGCCTCACCGATCGGGTGGTGACGGTGTCGAGCGTCGCGCACCGTATCGGCAGGATCGATCTGGCCGATCCCAACTGGGAGCAGCGTCGCTACGACCGCTGGCTCGCGTACGGCCAGTCCAAGCTGGCCAATCTGATGTTCGCCTTCGAGTTGCAGCGCCGCCTGGCCGGTGAGGGCGCCGCGGTGATCTCGGTGGCCGCGCATCCCGGTTACGCCGCGACCGAACTCATGTCCCACACCGAGTCCATCCAGGACGCGATCATGTGGCTGGGTAACCGCACGCTCGCTCCCACCGCGCAAGAGGGTGCGCTGCCCACGCTGTTCGCCGCCACCGCCGATGTAACGCCCGGCGCGTTCTACGGCCCCGACGGCTTCCTCGGGCTGCGCGGCAACCCTGCCCTCGCGGGCAGTGCGCGCTCGGCGAAGGATCGCACGGTTGCCTCCGAACTGTGGGAGCTCTCCGAGAAGCTCTGCGGCCTGATCTGATTCGGTGATCGGCGTCACACGCGCCGATGTCACACCGTGCGCGGCTGCCTCGTCGTCTCTGTGAACCCCACGACGAAGGAGTCATCATGGAAGCGCGCTTCAACCTCTACGGCAACGCCATCACCGCGAGCTTCAGCAAGCGAATGGTCATGGCGGGCAAGGTCATAGACGATTCACCGCTGCCCAAGGCCACCTATGAACTGGTGAAGATCCGGGCTTCGCAGATCAACGGCTGCAGCTACTGCGTCGACATGCACACCAAGGACGCCGCCCACGCGGGCGAGACCGCGGTGCGGATCAACCTGGTCGCCGCCTGGCGGGAGACCAATGTCTTCACCGAGGCGGAGCGGGCCGCCCTCGCCCTCACCGAGGAAGCGACCCGCACCGCCGACGGCGGCCACGTCTCCGACGACACCTTCGCCCAGGTCCGCAAGCACTACGACGACGACCAGATCGCGGGTCTGATCGCCGCCATCGCGATGATCAACGCCTGGAACCGGCTCAACGCCATCGCCCACACCCCGGGCGGTGACTACGTCCCCGGTCAGTGGAGCTGATCAAGCGAACCGGTGCCCGTGCTCGGCCGCCCACTGCGCGAAGGTGCGCGCGGGTCGGCCGAGTACCTGTTCCACCGTCGGGTCGACCGTGTACGACTCGGGACTCGACTCGGCGTACCAGCCGATCACATAATCGGCGTCGGCCTGCGAGACCCCGGTCGCCGTCAGCCGTTCGACCGCTTGCCGATGGGTGATCGTGGCGAAGGCGATCTCGCGGCCCGCCGCCTGCCCCAGCATCGCGAGCCGCTCCGGCGGTGTGAGCGCCTGGGGACCGGTGAGGTTGTACGCGCGGCCCGCGTGCCCGTCTTCCAGCAGTGCGACGGCGGCCACCGCGCCGATATCGGCCTCGTGCACCAGCGCGCTCGGATGGGCGTACGGCTCCCGCACCACGCCGTCGGTCCGGATCGGCTCGAGCCAGGTCAGCGTGTTCGACATGAACTCCTGCGGCTCGAGCCGCGTCCACTCCACGCCGGACTCCGCGATCGCCTGCTCGACCGGGCCGACCCCGCCACCCCAGACGACGGTGATGCGGCGCACGCCGGCGTCGATCGCCTTGCCGATCAGCTCGGCCCCCACGTCGGCGAGACCGTTGGTCACCGTCACATGCAATCGGTCGACGCCGTGCCACGCATCGTCGAGCGTCGACGGCACGTTGTGGGTCCCGGTGAACAGTTCCACCTCCGGGCCGAGGAGTGCGCGTGCGGCGTCGGCGTCGCGGGTCACCGCCCTGACCTTCTCGCCACGGCTGACGAGTTCCCGTACCACCTGGCGGCCGGTGTTGCCGGTCGCGCCCGTAACCAGTGTTGTCACAGTCGTTTTCCTTTCCTCGACCACCGACGCTAGAAGCTCGAGCAAGGTAGAGGTCAAGGGCTTCGCGCCGGTTCGGCGGAGGGGCGCGATGTGATGGTCCACACGTCGGGCAACCATGGCTCACCTTTCGGCGTTTTACCGGTGGTACAGTCCACGGCATGCAGCGCGCATATTTCTGGTTTAGCTATCCGGCCCTGGGTGGGCCGGTCTGCGACCCTGCGCGCTGACTTCCTCCACCTCGAGCCGGATAACGCCCGGCTCGACGGTAGCGATTTCCGTGGGTCGGCCTCTTAACGAAAAGGACCCACATCTCATGACCACCGCAGCCGATGTCGACTCGCGGCATTCTGATCTCGACGACCAGCGCACCCTCAGCGTGAGCCCTCTGCGCTCGCCCGCCGAGGTCCGCATGGTCCACCAGATCACCGACGCCCTCGCCGACACCGTCCGTTCGGGCCGCAAGGCCACCGTCGACGTGCTCAACGGCGACGACGACCGCCTCATGGTGATCGTCGGCCCGTGTTCGGTGCACGACCCCGCCGCCGCGCTGGAATACGCCCGCAAGCTGGCCGAGAAGGCCGCCGAGCTGAGCGACCGGCTGCACATCGTGATGCGCGTGTACTTCGAGAAGCCGCGCACCACGCTGGGCTGGAAGGGTCTGATCAACGATCCCCACCTGGACGGCTCGTTCGACGTGAACACCGGCCTCGGCATCGGCCGCAAGGTGCTCGTCGACATCACCGCCCTCGGCCTGCCGGTCGCGTGCGAGTTCCTCGACCCGATCACTCCGCAGTACATCGCCGACCTGGTCTCCTACGGCGCGATCGGTGCCCGCACCGCCGCCAGCCAGGTGCACCGGCAGCTGTCCTCGGCGCTGTCGATGCCGGTCGGCATCAAGAACGGCACCGACGGTGACGTGCAGGTCGCGGTCGACGGTGTGCGCGCCGCCGCCGCCAGCCACGTCTTCCCCGGCACCGACCTCGACGGCCGCTCCGCGCTGATCCGCACCTCGGGCAACCCCGACTGCCACGTCATCCTGCGCGGCGGCAGCAACGGCACCAACTTCGACGCCGCGTCCTGCGCCGAGGCCAAGCTGCGCCTGGAGAAGTCGTCGCTGGCCCAGCGCCTGGTCGTCGACGCCAGCCACGGCAACAGCAACAAGGACCACAACAAGCAGGTCGACGTCGTCACCGACATCGCCGACCGGATCGCCGCGGGCGAGCAGGGCGTGGTCGGCGTGATGCTGGAGTCGTTCCTCGTCGCGGGTCGCCAGGACCTGACCCTCGGCAAGGCCGACGACCTGACCTACGGCCAGTCCATCACCGACGCGTGCATCGACTGGAACACCACCGCTACCCAGCTCGACCGTTTGGCCGACGCGGTGGCCACGCGCCGCGGGTAATACCGTCGATCGATAGTGCGGGCCTCGGATTCCGGGGCCCGCACTGCTGTGTCTACTGGTTCTGTACCGCGAGGCGTCCCGCGAGGGCGACGAAGGAGACACCGAACACCCGCCGCATCCACCGGACCACCACCGGTCGCGACAGCACATAGGTGCGCATCGCGGCGGCGACTGCCCCGTAGCCCGCGAACACCACGAACGTGGCCAGCATGAACAGTCCGCTGAGCTCGAGCATGCGACCCAGCGCGTTCGGTGCGCCGGTCGGCACGAACTGCGGCAGGAACGCGAAGAAGAAGATCGTCAGCTTCGGGTTCAGGATATTGAGCAACACCGCCGAGGTGACGACCTGCCGCGCCGAGGGCTCCACCGCAGTGCGCTGCTCCGGAATCGCCAGTGCGCCCTTGTCCCGCAACGTATTCCACGCCATGTACAGCAGATACGCGACACCCAGGTACTTCAAGGTCTGGAACGCGACCGCGCTGGTGTTCAACAGCGCGGCCAGCCCCGTGACCGCCGCGATCATGTGCGGAACGATCCCCAACGTGCACCCGAAGGCAGCGATCACGCTCGCCCTCGTCCCTCGGGAAAGCCCCGCCGCCAGGGTGAACAGAACGCCGGTACCGGGCGTGGCGACGATGACAAGCGTGGTCAACGCGAACTCGATGCTCATCTCCCGCAGGGTAACCAGCGATCGCGGATCGGGAAATACCTTTCCGGCAGACTGGTCGGTGATGAAGCTTCCCGAACTGCCTGACCTTCCGGTGCGACCGGCGCTGGACCGGATCACGTCGACGCTGGCCGAGCGCGGTGTCGCGGTGCTGGTCGCGCCGCCCGGCACCGGCAAGACCACATTGGTGCCGTTGGCGCTGGCGGCCGGGTCGGCGGGGAAGATCGTGGTGGCCGAGCCGCGACGGTTGGCGGCACGGGCGGCAGCGGCGCGGATGGCGGCACTGCTGGGGGAGCGGGTGGGAGAGACCGTGGGGTACGCGGTCCGCGGGGATCGGAAGGTCGGCGCGCGGACGCGGATCGAAGTGGTGACCTCGGGGTTGTTGGTGCGACGGTTGCAGAGCGACCCGGAGTTGGTGGGGGTCGCCACGGTGGTGCTCGACGAATGTCACGAGCGGCATCTGGACGCCGATCTGCTGTTGGCGCTGCTGCTCGACGCGCGGTCGGGGTTGCGACCGGATCTGCGGGTGCTGGCAACGTCGGCGACAGTGGCCGCGGATCGTCTGGCACAGCTGCTCGGCACCGGGGAGACCGGGCCCGGAGATTCGCGTGCCCCGGTTCTGGAAGTACACGGGCGGACCTATCCGGTCGAGGTGGACTACCTGCCCGCCCTGCCCCGCGAGCGGATCGAAGCGCAGGTCGCGCGGGCTACCCGCACGGCGCTGGCCACCATCGACGGTGATGTGCTCGTCTTCCTGCCCGGTGTCGGCGAGATCAACCGCACGGCAGGGCTCTTGCGCGAGCTCGACGGGGTCGACGTAGTCCCGCTGCACGGCAGACTCGCGGGCGCGGCCCAGGACCTCGCGCTCCGGCCGGGATCGCGGCGGCGAGTGGTCTTGTCCACTGCCGTAGCCGAATCCAGCCTCACCGTTCCCGGCGTGCGCGCTGTCGTCGATTCGGGCCTGTCCCGCGTCTCCCGTGTCGATCACCGGCGCGGCCTTTCCGGTCTTGCGACAGTGCGTGTCTCGGCTGCCGTGGCCGAGCAGCGCGCGGGCCGCGCCGGCCGCGAAGCACCCGGCCACGCGTGGCGTTGCTGGCCCGAATACGAACACCAAACCCTGCCCGCCTATCCCGAACCCGAGATCCGGACCGCCGAACTCACCCGTCTCGCACTGGAATTGGCCTGCTGGGGCACCCCCGACGGCGCCGGCCTCGCCTGGTGGGACGCCCCGCCCGAAGGTGGCCTCGCGGCCGCCCGCACCGTCCTGCGCGCCCTCGGCGCCCTCGATGATGCCGACCACGTCACTCCGCGCGGCAAGGCCATGGCCGAGCTCGGCCTTCACCCCCGCCTCGCCCGCGCGCTCCTCGACGGCGCCGCCCGAGTCGGTGCGAAAGCCGCCGCGGAAATGGTCGTGCTGATGGACGACGACTCCCTCGCCGACACCGCCGACGCCGCGGCAGCCTTGCGTACCCTCCGCAGGGGAAGCCCACCCCGCTGGACCCGCGAAGTTCAGCGCCTGACACGGCTCGTCACGAACACGTCATCCGGCGACGAGCCCGGCCAACCGCTTGCCGGCGGCACACAGGCTGACGGCTCGCGTGGGGCAGGTCGGCGTGCGGGGTCGAGCTCCGGCGGGGCGCGGGTCGATGCCTCGTCAGAGGTGTCGAACTCGGGCTCGGTGGCCGGTCGACCGGGTGATGGTGACTCCGGAACGGAGGTCGCGGCGCTGTTGATCGCGCTGGCGCAGCCGGAGCGGTTGGCTCGACGGCGGGCGAGCGGGTCGTCCACCTTTCTCATGGCGGGCGGTACCGCGGTGACGCTGCCGCCGGGGTCGGGGCTGGCAGCTGCGGAGTGGCTGGCGGTGGCGGTGGCCGATCGTGATCCCGGGCGGGCCGAAGGCCGAATCCGGCTGGCGGCCGTCGCCGATGAGGATCTCGCTCGGGAAGCCGCGCCGGGATTGGTGGTCGTGGCCGATGAGGTGCGGTGGGACGGCGGTGATGTGGTGGCCCGGCGGGTGGAGCGATTGGGCGCGATCATCCTGTCGGAGAAGCCTTTACGTCAGCCCGAGCAGGCGCTGGTGGAACAGGCTGTGCGGCAGGGGATTCAGGCCGAAGGATTGGGCCTGCTGCGCTGGAGCGAGGACGCGCGCAGTCTGCGTCAGCGTCTCGATTTCCTGCACCGCACCCTCGGCGCGCCGTGGCCCGCCGTCGACGACGGCGCACTCCTCGCCGACCTCGACGTCTGGCTCGGCCCCGAATTGTCCACCGCCCGCCGCCGTGCCGACCTCGCCCGCCTCGACGCGGGCACCGCGCTGCGCCGCCTGCTCCCGTGGCCCGCCGCCACCCGCCTGGACGAACTGGCCCCCGAACGCCTGGAAGTCCCCTCCGGCAGCCGCGTTCGCCTCGACTACTCCGCGGATCAGCCGATCCTCGCGGTCAAGGTCCAGGAGATCTTCGGCTGGACCGACCCGCCCACCCTCGCCGACGGCCGAGCCCCCATCCTGCTGCACCTGCTGTCCCCAGCTCAGCGTCCCGTCGCTGTCACCGCCGACCTGGCCTCCTTCTGGAAAAACGGCTGGCCACAGGTCCGCGCCGACCTTCGCGGCCGCTACCCCAAACACGCCTGGCCCGAAGACCCCACCACGATCTCCGCTCACCGGGGAACGGCTCGCCGAGCCACCGACCGCCCGAACTGATCGTTCACCACAGGGCTCGGGCGGTTGGTAGCCGGCGGCGTTCGGTGAGTTGCGCGGTGGGCAGGGTGTCGGCGAACTGGTCGAACCGCGCGTTATCGGCCGTCGGCACCGGCCTCGGTCGGCCACCCGTCGACCGGCACGGCGGGGTCGGTGGGCAGGCGCGCCGCGGCCCATTCGTCGACCCGCGCTCCACGCTGCACCCCGCCCGATCGAGCCATCCCCTCGTAGTGGAAGCCGTTGCGGCGGACGGCGGCGGCCGAGGCGACGTTGCCCACGATCGCGCGCCACATGATCCGGTCGAGGGCGAGACCGTCGGCGTCGAAACCGAAGTCGCAGACCAGGTTGATCGTCCGCGACATCAGCCCGCGGCCACGGTGCGCTGGGGTGAGCCAGAAGCCGATCTCACAGGTGCCGGGTCCGCGCGTATGCAGGCCGACCATGCCCTCGACCCGGCCGTCCTCGGCGGTGCGGATCGCCCAGACCGGCGCGTTGTCCGCCCAGCCGGGGGCCACGACCCGGTCGAGGAATTCCTCGGTATCGCAGCGGTGATACGGGACGGGGACCGTGGTCCAGCGCTGCACATCAGGGTCCTGACAGCACTCGACGATGCGGTCGATATCGGCCCCGGTCGGGCGGGTGAGCCAGACGGTTCCGTCGGTGAGCGTGTGCTCGTACATCCGGCCATCCTGACAGTCGACGCCGAGATTCTCGCCGGATTTTCACGGTCTGCCCGCGCCGAGCCGGTCGGCGACCCGCCGCACCTCACCGGCAGGTGCGACGCGAGCGATGAAGCCGGGCACGAACTTCCCACCGGGGAAATCGTGTGCGAAATCACCGGCGCCGACCCGTGGGGCGGAGCGCGAGTGGGTACTCCGTAGGATCTGACTCGATGGTTTCCCCGTTTCTCGCCGACCTGTTCGAATCGCATCGACCGCACTTGCTTTCGGTCGCCTACCGGCTCACCGGAAGTGTCGGCGATGCCGAGGACGCGGTGCAGGAGAGCTGGCTGCGGATGGCCGGCGTGCACCAGTCCGAGATCGACGATCTGCGCGCCTGGCTGACGACCGTGGTCAGCCGAATCTGCCTCGACCACTTGCGAAGCGCCGCCGTGCGCCGCGAAACCTACGTGGGGCAGTGGCTTCCGGAACCGATCGTCTCGGCGGCCTCGTCGTCGCGCACACCCGACCCCCTGGACGTGGTGGTGCGCGATCAGGACAGCCGGATGGCGGCGATGGTGGTGCTCGACGCGTTGACGCCGCAGCAGCGGGTGGCGCTGGTGCTCCACGAGGGATTGTCGGTGCCCTTCGACGAGATCGCCGAGATCCTCGGCGTCTCCGCCGATGCCGCAAGACAATTGGCGGTCCGCGCGCGCCGGGCGGTGGCCAGAGCGCCGGAACCGGTCGCCGACGATGTGCACGATCAGGCGGTGCGGCGGTTCCTCGCCGCACTGGCCACCGGTGATGTCGCCGCGGTAGCCGCCACGCTGCATCCGGACACGACATTCACCGCCGATGCGGGCGGCACCACCAAGACCGCGCTGAATATCGTTGCCGGACAGGAGAAGGTCGCCCGACTGGCGCTGGGCCTCTGGCGCAGGCATCAGGAAGAATCTGTGCTGGAATTGGGCGCCGCCACGGTGAACGGGCAATCGGGGCTGGTGATCACCGACCCGAACTCGCCGTTCGGACGACCCGTGCGTGTCCTCGCCTTCGCAGTGCGAGACGGAAAGATCTGGGCGACTTACGATTTCGCCAACGTGGCGAAACTGTCGGGCGCCCGCCTCCGCTGACCCCGCAGCACCGTCGAGGCCCTGCGAGGTCAGCGGTTCACTTCACAGCGCTGAGCTGATCGGCGTAGCGATGCGGACCAGCGTGCATCGCGGACGTTCTACGGGTAGGTGGAGCCCCAGTTGTGATCGCCGGTCGACGATCCGAGGTTGAAGTCCCCCGTCGAGGAACCCATGTTGTTGTCCGGCGTCGCCGAACCGGTGAACCAATCGACGATCGGACTGGCGACGAGGTGATCGTGGATGAATTGCCACGCCGAACCGGCTACCTCCGACGCAGCCGGTTGCAGGATGAAGTCGAGCAGAGGTGAGGCCATGCGAGCCCCTTTCGATATACCACCACGCAGTGGTGTGTGAGGTAGAACACGGCGAGGCTAGCTGAGGTTGGGGAAACGCACAATAGCGCAGGTCAAAGCAGGAAAACGTTTGTGAAACATGCGTGTTCGCTATCGCTGGGCAACGTCGCCGAATAGTGGGATACGCTGCGGAGATGCCGCCTGTGCCGCCCACCGTCGCCCGCCTGCGCCCCTTCGGATCGACCATCTTCGCCGAGATGACCGAACTGGCCGTCCGCCACGACGCGGTGAATCTGGGCCAGGGCTTTCCCGATACCGACGGACCCGCCGGCATGCTCGAGGTGGCGCGCGCGGCCATCGCCGACGGCCTCAATCAGTACCCGCCCGGCCGCGGGATGCCGGTGCTGCGTCAGGCGATCGCCGACGACCGAGCCCGCCGCTTCGGCACCGCCTACGACCCGGCCACCGAGATTCTGGTGACCGTCGGCGCGACCGAGGCGATCAGCGCCGCCGTGCTCGGTCTGGTCGAGCCCGATCAAGAGGTGGTGCTGATCGAGCCGTACTACGACTCCTACGCCGCCGCGATCGCGCTCGCGGGCGCGCGGCGACGAACAGCTCGCCTGGTGCCCGACGGTGACCGATTCGTGCTCGACCTGGACAGTCTGCGGGCCGCGCTCACCTCGAAAACCCGCATGTTGATGATCAATTCGCCGCACAATCCCACCGGCGCCGTGCTCGACCGCGCCGACCTCACCGCGATCGCAGAGTTGGCTGTCGAGCACGATCTGCTCGTGCTGGCCGACGAGGTGTACGAGCACCTCGTCTACGACGGCACCGAGCACATCAGCATCTCCACGCTGCCCGGGATGCGTGAGCGGACGGTGGTGGTGTCCAGCGCGGCGAAGACGTTCAATGTCACGGGGTGGAAGATCGGGTGGGCGTGCGCGCCCGCGCCGCTGCTCGACGGTGTGCTCGCGGCCAAACAGTTCCTCACCTTCGTCGGCGGCGGGCCGTTCCAGCCCGCCGTCGCGTACGCGATCAACGAGGAATCGGACTGGGTGCTCGCCCAGCGTGCCGGGTTGGCGGACAAGCGAACGCGGCTTTCGCGGGCGTTGCGCGACACCGGTTTCACGGTCTCGGCCAGCGACGGCGGCTACTTCGTCTGCGCCGACATCCGAGCGCTCGGCGCCGACGATGGACTGGCGTTCTGCCGCGAACTCCCGGCCCGGCTCGGCGTCGCAGCCGTGCCGGTGAGCGTCTTCGCCGATCGCCCCGCGGACTGGAAACACCTGGTGCGCTTCACCTTCAGCAAGCGCGACGAGACGATCGACGAAGGCATCCGCCGGCTCCGCGCCGACACCACGGTGCCCTGACCCGGTGCCGTCGATGCGCCGCTCCACCGGGAAACGACCGGCCGTGGTCACCGACGGGGACGGGTCAGTCGCGCGCGTGGCGGGCCAGCGGTGCGTGCCACTGATAGCGCCGGGCCAGCAGCCGGAACCCCACCGCCGCCGCTGCGGCGAGGAGCCCGGTCCAGGCTCGGTACAGGTCGAACGACAGCAGCGCGGCGGTCGCGGCCGCGCCGAACAGGGCCGGAATCGCGTAGAGGTCCTGGTCTGGGCGTAGGACGGTGGGCACCTCGCCACTGAGCACATCGCGGATCACGCCGCCTCCGATGGCGGTCGTCATGCCGAGCAGAGCGGCGGTGGGGGCGCCGAGCCCCGCCGAGTCGGCGATCACGGTCCCGGTGACACAGAACAGTCCGAGCCCGATCGCATCGGCGATCTCGAGCGGTCCTTTGGTGAGCCGGCGCGACGGTGCGATGAAGTACAGGACCAGCGCGGTGACTATCGACGCGGACAGATAGGTCAGGTCGGTGAACGCGGCCGGGGGAGTCCGCCCGATCAGCAGGTCACGCACGATGCCGCCGCCGAGCGCGGTCGCACACGCCAGCACCACCATCCCGAACAGATCGAGTCGCTTGCGCACCGCGACCAGCGCACCCGACGCGGCGAAGGAGATGACCCCCATCATCTCGCCGCCCCGATGCACCGCGTTCACGGCCGAGTCCAGCTCGCTGACCGAAGGCCCGGCCAACGCCGCCACCAGCACACCAACGCTCACCACGCAATCCTTCCGCCTCGCTGTTCCGAAGCAGCGTGACACGCAGGCGCGCGGCGACGGCGACCGGCCCACACGCTGGTGGCGATCCGATTCCGCGTGGGGATGCGGCGGCGGCACGCACCTCAGGCGGGGGTGGGGCGGGCCTTGTCGGTGGCGAGCAGGACGGCGATGGTGCCGAGAGCGGTGCCCATGAGGTAGCGCTGGGTGCGCAGCCAGAGGGGTCGGGCGGTGAGGAAGGTGGCCAGGCCCGCGGCGCCGAGGACGATCATGGCGTTGACGGTGAGGGCGACCGTGATCTGGATGGCGCCCAGCGACAGGCTCTGCAACCAGAGGGCGCCGCGAGCGGGGTCGACGAACTGGGGGATCAGCGCCATGTACATGATCGCGATCTTCGGATTGAGCAGGTTGGTGGCCAATCCCATCGTGAACAGGCGCCGTGCGGGGTCGTGCGGCAGGTCGGCGGGCGCGAACACCGACACCCCACCCGGCCGGATCGCCTGCCAGGCCAGCCACAGCAGATACGCCGCTCCCGCCAGCTTCACCGCCAGATACAACCCGGGAACAACAGCGAACACCGCCGTGATCCCCGCCGCGGCCGCCATCAGGTACACGCCGAAGCCCGCCGCGACCCCCATCAGCGAGATCATCCCCGCCCGGCGACCCTGCGCGACGGTGCGCGAGACCAGATACATCATGTTCGGTCCCGGCGTCAGCACCATGCCGAGCGCCGCCGCCGCGACCCCGAGAACCGCCGTTGTCTGAAGCATGCACCGAGTTTGCCCCGGTCAGCGATGCTGTGTCGCGGTCCAGTCGGCACCTGCTGGACCCGTCTCACCGCTCGCGCGCAATCGCCGTACCGACCATGTCGGACCGGGTCCGTACAATCGAACGAGCCGCCCATCAGGGCACGGCACACCAACTCAGAGCATCAAGGCCGAACGCAACCCCGCACAGGGCGAGTCTTACGAGCCCGTTCGGGGCCGCCCCCTCGATCAGCGCTCGAAGCGCATGCGCCGCAGGCGCGAGTCTCGAGTGCTGAATCGAGGGGTTGCAGGCGCCCCGAACCCGCGGCCCCGGCCGCAAAGGAGTCCAGTGACCGACGGTCCGCTGATCGTGCAAAGTGACAAGACTCTGCTGCTCGAGGTCGACCACGAGCTGGCAGGTAACGCCCGGCAGGCCATCGCGCCGTTCGCGGAGCTGGAACGCGCCCCCGAGCATGTGCACACCTACCGGATCACGCCGCTGGCGCTCTGGAACGCCCGCGCGGCGGGCCACGATGCCGAGCAGGTCGTCGACGCGCTGGTGAACTTCTCGCGGTACGCCGTGCCCCAGCCGCTGCTGGTCGACATCGTCGACACGATGGGCCGCTACGGCCGGTTGCAGCTGGTCAAACATCCCGCGCACGGGTTGTGCCTGGTCAGCCTGGATCGCGCGGTGCTCGCGGAAGTGCTGCGGCACAAGAAGATCGCACCCATGCTCGGCGCCCGCATCGACGACGACACCGTGATCGTGCACCCGTCCGAGCGCGGCCACATCAAGCAGATGCTGTTGAAGATCGGCTGGCCCGCGGAGGACCTGGCCGGTTATGTGGACGGCGAGGCGCACGACATCGGCCTCGACTACACCGAGGGCAAATGGCACCTGCGCGACTACCAGGAGATGGCCGCCGATTCGTTCTGGGCGGGCGGTTCCGGCGTGGTCGTGCTGCCGTGCGGCGCGGGCAAGACGATGGTCGGCGCGGCCGCGATGGCCAAGGCCAAGGCGACGACGCTGATCCTGGTCACCAATACCGTGGCGGGCAGGCAGTGGCGGCGCGAGCTGCTGGCGCGGACCACGCTCACCGAGGAGGAGATCGGCGAATACTCCGGCGAGCGCAAGGAGATCCGTCCGGTCACCATCGCCACCTACCAGGTCATCACGCGCAAGTCGAAAGGCGAGTACAAGCACCTCGAGCTGTTCGACAGCCGCGACTGGGGCCTGGTGATCTACGACGAGGTGCACCTGCTGCCCGCGCCGGTCTTCCGGATGACCGCCGACCTCCAGTCGCGCCGCAGGCTCGGTCTCACCGCCACGCTCGTGCGTGAGGACGGTCGCGAGGGCGATGTGTTCTCGCTGATCGGCCCGAAGCGCTACGACGCGCCGTGGAAGGACATCGAGGCGCAGGGCTGGATCGCACCGGCCGACTGCGTCGAGGTGCGGGTGACGCTCACCGACGCGGAGCGGATGGCCTACGCCACCGCCGAGCCCGAGGAACGCTACAAGCTGTGTTCCACCGCGCGCACCAAGATCCCGGTGGTCGAGTCCATCCTGGCCCGGCACCAGGGTGCGCCGACCCTGGTGATCGGCGCCTACCTGGATCAGCTCGACGAGCTGGGCGTCGACCTGAACGCCCCGGTCATCACCGGCGCCACCAAGAACAGGGAACGCGAGGCACTGTTCGACGCCTTCCGCTCCGGTGAGATCCCCGTGCTGGTGGTGAGCAAGGTCGCCAACTTCTCCATCGATCTGCCGGAAGCCTCGGTGGCGGTGCAGGTTTCGGGCACCTTCGGTTCCCGGCAGGAAGAGGCCCAGCGCCTCGGACGGCTGTTGCGGCCGAAACAGGATGGGGGACAGGCGCATTTCTATTCGGTGGTCGCGCGCGACACGCTCGACGCCGAATACGCCGCGCACCGGCAGCGCTTCCTGGCCGAGCAGGGCTATGCCTACCGCATCGTCGACGCCGACGACCTGCTCGGCCCGCCGATCGGGGACGGCGTGTAGCACTGTTCGCCAGGTCAAAGGGGGGTAGCGTGCGGTGTGTGATCCCCTCGGCAGATAAGTGGAGGCAATTCCTCCGCAACTTGTGCTAGGAAGGAAGGCGTGCGCCGCTTCGAATTCGTGGTCGACCGTGAACACGCTCATGCGGTGAACGAGACGTTCACCGGATTACGCAGGTTGCGCCTGGTGGCCCTGCTGGTCGCCGGTCTCGCCGTCGCGGCCACGGTGGCGCTGGTGTGGAGCGGGCAGGCGTGGGGATTTCTGCTCGCGGTGGTGTGCGTGCTCATCGCGGGCATCGCGCTGTGGGTGGCGTTGTGGACGCCGCATCGCTCCAGCATCGAAAAGCTCTACCACGACGGTGTGCTCGTCCCCGCCGTCGTCAGCGATGCCGAACCGGGCGCCATCGTGTTGCTCGCACTGGTCGATATCGCCGAACCCACTGCGCCGGAGCGCAGTTGGGCCTTGATCACCCGCAAGGTGCGCACGCTGCCCGGACACGCGCCGCGGCCGGGTGAACGGGTGCCCGCCGTCGCGGTGCGCACCGACCGTGCTCCGCGTCAGGTCGGCGAACGCTGGCAGCTGGTCACCGCCATGCCGATCGCCTGGGGCACGCGCGACGACGCGGTGATCGAGCGGGCGTGCGACGCCATCAACGAGGTCGAATGGCGGCTGCTCACACAGAACCTGGCGCTGGCATCGCGGGTGAAACGCACCGCGACCAAGCGCCTGCTGCTCGACCCACAGCACCTGCCCTCCGACCTGGGCTAGCCGCGCACCTGCGACGATGGTTCGGTTCGTGCGATCCGGTCGACGAAAGGTGTCCGCGACATGCGCTGGTCGGCCGGGTTGTGCGTGGTGTTCGCGCTGGTGGCGCTGGGAGTTCCGCCGGTAGCGGCGGATTCAGCCCTGATCGGGGCTCCGGGGCTGGGTGATCCGTACTATCCGCTCGACGGGAACGGCGGCTACGACGTCACCCACTACGACGTGTCGATCGACTACGAACCCGGTGCTCACCATCTGCGCGGCACGGCCCGCATCGACGGCCGCGTCACCCAGCCGCTGGCACAGTTCAACCTCGACTACAGCGGACCCGAGGTGCTGATGGTGACCGTCAACGGTCAGCCCGCGGGGTTCGCGCACGACGGTGAGCACGAGCTCGTGGTCACGCCACTGCTACCGCTGCCGCCGGGTCTGCCGATGCGGGTCATCGTCGACTATGCCGGCGCAGCCGCCGACACCGAGGGCGAAGGCTGGACGCACGCGCCCAACGGTGGTGCGTTCGCCGTCGGCGAGCCGCACAGCGCGAGCACCTGGTACCCGCTCAACGACACCCCCTTGGACAAGGCGACCTTCACGCTGCACGCCACGGTGCCCGCCGACTGGGAGGTCATGTCGATCGGCGACCGCACCGAGCACGTGGTGCGCGACGGCCGGTTGCACACCACGTGGGAGACACGACAGCCCACGATCGGCTACCTGACCACGGTCGCGGTGGACCATTTCACCTTCCTCGAACAGCGGCGCGCGAACGGCACCGCGGTGCTGAGCGCGTTCGCGCCGGAATCCGACGGCAATCGCGAAGACGAGCAGCGGCTGCCCGAAATCCTCGACTTCCTCGAAAGCCTTTACGGTCCTTACCCGTTCGATGTGGCCGGTGGGATCTATGTGGATACCGAGCTGCCGTTCTCGCTGGAGACCCAGACCCGCCCGACCTACGCGCCGTGGACCGATCTGAACACCGTGGTGCACGAGCTGGCCCATCAGTGGTGGGGCGACACCATGTCGGTGCGGCACTGGTCCGACATCTGTCTCAACGAATGCTTCGCCAGCTACACCGCCGACTACCTGTGGCCGGAGCGGATCGACCATGCCGATGTGGACACCGAGTATCGCGAGACCATCGCGCAACACCTCGACGATCCCAAGTTCTGGAAGATCGCGCTGGCCGCGCCGGGCGCGGGCGACGAATTCACGTCCGTCTACTATCGCGGGCCGCTGTTCCTGCACGCCCTTCGCAAGTTGCTCGGTGAGGACGTGTTCTTCGCCGCGATCAAGGATTTCGTGAACGCGCATCGCGACGGCCACGCCTCGATGCCGGAGTTCCGGGAGTTCCTGCAGAGCCGGACCTCGATGCCGCTGGGTGAGTTCCTGGCCGAATGGCTGGACGGGACGAGACCGCCGCGCGACGCGTTCCTCTACCCGGGCACGCTGCACCCCTAGTCGTCGGTGAGCCGAGCGCGGGCGCGCTCGACCCAGCGCTGCATGCGATCGAATTGACTACGCGCGGCAGTGAATTCGCCGCGCGCTCGATGTTCGGCGGTGTGGGCGAAGTGGCGTTGCTGCTCCGCGTGCTCGAGTTCGGCGCGGAGGCTGGCGATGCGGGTTTCGATCTCGTCGAGGTCGGACTTCGCCTGCGTGGCAGCGGCTTCGGCCTCCTCGCGATCGGTGCGGGCGGCCGCCAGGCCGGATTCGGCGTCGTCGAGTTCCTGCTGGGCCTGCGCACGACGCTCGGCTTCGGTGTCCTTCGGGGCCGAGCGGGGTTTGCTCGCACGCTTGGGGGTGGCCTTGCCGCCGGTGATCGCGACCAGACCGGCCGGGCCGAAGCCGTCATAGGTGACCGTGGTGGGCAGCACTCCGGCGCGAACCAGATCGGCGACATCGTGGTCGGCCAGCGCCGCGGTGAGGGTTTGACCGACCTCGCGCAGCACCTGTTCACTCGCCGGGCGATCGTGCTCGGCGGCCAGTTCGGCGGCGCGCTTGGTCATCGCGTTCACGACCTGTTGACGCTGGGTGCCCAGAGCGCGCAGCTTGTCGCCGGAGAGCTGACGCTGGGCGGACCGCAGGGCGTCGCCCAGATCGAGCAGGGCGGCGATCTCCTGCGGTGCGTGCCGGGCCAGCAGGTTGACCGTCCAAGCCGCGACCGTGGGTTTGCGCAGGGCGGTGATGGCCTCGGCCAGGTCGCGGTCGCCGTCGGCGCGGGCCTGGGCGGCGCGTTCGGCGCGGGTCGACACGAAGTCGCCGGGGTCGAGGGTGTACAGCTCGCCTGCGACGTCGTCGAGGGTCATCTTTGTGATGGTAGACAGGTTGCGCTACGGGGGAGCGCGGGCGCGGGGCACTTGGGTATCGTCACCGGCGGTTGTGTTCACCCTGAACCGTTCGGTGAGTGAGGTTTTCAGTGATTTTCCCGGAGAAGCGGCTGTTGGCGCGGATCGTGCTCGGGCCGGTGGCCGCGATGGCCCTGGTCGGAGCGGTGGTTTCGTGCTCCTCCGATGATTCGTCGTCGGCCGGTGCTGTCGCGGTGGGGTCGTGCGTGGAGGTCAGTGACAACGCTGCCGACGCGATGAAGGCGACGGTCGGTGACTGCTCGTCGGCGAAGTCGAACTACCGGATCGTGAAGGTCGGGGCGGACTGCGCCGCCGACAACGCCGCGTTCAACGGCACGGTCGGGGACGCGAAGAGCACGCTGTGCCTGGCGCCGAATTTCGCCGAAGGCAGCTGCTACGCGGAGGCGGGGAAGCGGCCCGCGGAGTCGGTCGACTGTACGGCGGCCGAGGCTTCGTTCAAGGTGGTCAAGCGGATCGACGGGCAGACCGACGAACTGCTGTGTGGCGCGGACGCCACGCAGTTCCGGACGGTTCCCGACCCGAAGACGACCTTCTGCCTGGCCAAGCCCTAATCGAGCAGGGCCACCGACGCGATGCGGTGGAGGGTGAAATGGCGGGTCGCCCCGCTCACCGGGTCCACCGCGTCCAGTTGGCCGTTGCCTACCCGCAGCGGCTCGACCACCCGCTGGGTGGCCACGCCCTGGGCGTCCACGTAGCCGATGTTCACCGGTCGGCCGACCCTCGCCGCCAGCTGGAGCAGCGCGAGGGTGGCCGCGGTGCCGGTGCGGGTGCCGTCGGTGCGCACCGAGCGACCGGTGCGGGCGCCCGCGGCGCGTTCGCCCGCGCGGAGTTCGGTGACCAGCTGGGCGAGCTGGTCGTCGTTCGGCGGGGTCGGGCGGTAAGGCCTGCGGGCCAGCGGGCGGACCGAAATCCGCGCGCCGCGGGGACGCAGGTCCACGATGGTGCCGCCGGAATCCTCGCCCGCGGGGGCGAAGCCCGCCTTGCGAAGCTGGTCGAGCATCTCGGCCAGGGGCGCCAGGGCAATCGCCACAGTGGGGGCGATAGCGCGCAGCGCCAGGGTTTCGGCCACGGGCGCGGCGAGGACCTGGGCCAGCAGCGCCGGATCGTCGCTGCGCAGGAACGACTGGGCCATGCCCACCCTGAGCTGGCCGTGGCGGCGGGCGACGTCGTCGATGAGATAGGTCAGCGACTGCGGCACGGGGGTGCGGGAGTGGGTGGCGAACAACGCGTGCAGTTCGGCGGCGGTGAGGCCGGCGTCGAGCGCGCGGCGGACCGTGGCGTCGCTGACCCGGTACACGGTTGCGGCGCCCGCTGATTCGACATCGGCGACCAGGGCGATCTTGGCGCGCAGTTCCGGTACCAGCGGACCGGGGGCGATCACCGTGAGGTCGGCCTGGACCAGGACGTGGTCGACCGGTTTCGGCAGCGCCGCGGCCATTTCCGATTCGGCGTCGGCGACAGAACCGTGCAGCAGGGCCCGGCCCGCCGAGTCGAGGGCGCCACGGCCGAGCAGGCCGACGACTGCCGCCTCGGCGAGGGTCGCGGTGACGGCATCGAGGCGGAAATGCCTGCGCCGGCGTGGCATTCGCCAAGCCAGCAGTTTGCCGATGTCGGCGGGAGTCACCGCGGTACCGGTCGGATACTCGGCGAGCAGGCCGAGGATCGCCGCACGATCGCGCACCGCATGGGGCACGCGCAGCTCCGCGGACAAGGCCGCGATCGGCTTGTCGGCGGCGTCGCGCAGGCCGATCATCCACGGCATCCGATCCAGCTCCAGCCACGCCTGTGCGAGTGTCACCCAGCGGGTCGCGGGCGGGGCGTCGAGCCAGGAATCCGCGGCGGGCGTCGGGGCCCAGAAGTCGTCGGTGGAGTCGAGGTCGGGGGTCGGTTCGGGCAGGCCCTTCTCGACGAGTTTCGCGGCGGCGAGCAATTCGAGCAGCAGGCCGGTGCGTTGTTCGTCGATGCCGGTCTGCTTGGCCAGCCTGCGCAGTTCGCGCACGCCGAGTCCGCCCGCGCGCAGGGCGGGGGCGGGCAGCGCGCCGAGCGCGTCGATCAGGTCGCCCGCGTCGCGCAGCAGTTCGCCGACCTCACCCGCGCCGACTGCGTTCACCTCGGTGGCGGCGTTCTTGACGAGGGTGGGTTTGGGTGGGGCGAGCGCGTGCGGGTCGGTGACGGGTTCGCCGCGCAGAATCTGGCCCACGGTGACGGGCAACTCCACGGTCTCGTCGTCGATCCGGTGCAGCAGCCGGGCGGTGAGCAGGCGAGGCACGGGCCGGTCGGGATCGGTGCCGGGTGCGGCGTCCCTGGTGCGACCGCGGGGGCCGGTGGTGGCGAGTTTGTCCAGCAGCGCGCGTTCGGGCGGGCTCGCGGTAGCCAGCGCGGCCGCTACCTCGGGCTCGGTGAGCGCGTCGGGCAGCGCTGTCGTCGCGCCCAGCGGCCAGGGCAGGGCTTCGGCGGCGCTGGGTGTGAGGTCGAGGTCGTCGCCGATCTGCCATACGAGGGCGCGGTCGAGCAGGCGGGTCAGCGCGGCGGTGAGCGCGGTCTTGGTGACGCGATCCTTGAGCTGCGCGTGCAGGGTGGTGCGAGTCAGCGGCGTGAGTTCGGCGCCGATCGTGCGGGCGTCCTCGTTGGCCGTCAGCGCCTCGATGATCGCGAACTCGAGGGTGTCCAGATCGTCGGCGGCACGCAACACCGATGCGCGCTGCTGAGCGCGCACGGCGAGCACCGACATCGACGCGGGCAGCGGGACCGCCAGGTCGGGCCGCAACTGCAGCAATTTCACCAGCTGGGCATCGGTGCGCGCACCGAGCCAATCGGCGAGAGAGTCTGTCGCGATCACCGATCGAGCCTACGTGGTTGGGTATGCCAGAATGAGCCGGTGGTGAACAAATCGAAGAAACCCTACGTCGACAACGGCTGGCCCGAGGTGGCCGACGGCGAGCACGCCGTGACCGAACTGTCGTCGACCCGCGCCGGTAATCTCTCGCCTTTCGGTGAGGACACCGAGTTTCCCGTCCCGGCCGCGACGCTGCCGTACGTACACCCCCAGACCACCATCAACCGGGTGTAATTCGGACGAGAAAGACAAGAGCCCGCATCCTCGAGGATGCGGGCTCTTGTTGTGTATGCGGGCGATCAGGAGGGCAGCAGACCCTTGTTCGCCTGGAAGAAGTCGATCACGGCCGGGTCCAGCTGAGAACCCTTGGCGGAGTTGACGAAGTCGAGAGCCTGCTGCGGCACGGCGATGCCCTGCTGCTGCACGACGGTGAGTGCGCGGTCGACGGCCGAGAACACTTCCTGGCTCGGATCCTGGACCTGCGGCACGGTGACCTGCGGAGCCCAGCTCGGCGCCGAGGGAGCGACACGCTCGGACGGTCCGCTGCTCAGACCCAGCTGCGAGGAGCAGGAGGGCCAAGCGCCCCAACCCTGGGAAGCGAGAACCTTTTCGGCGACCACGATCTGCTGTTCGCGGGTGGCCTGGTTGGCGGAGGCGGCGTAGTCGCCACCGCCGTGTGCGGTCCAGGTGGAGGGCGAGAACTGCAGCCCACCCTGGAAACCGTTGCCGGTGTTGATACCCCAGTTGCCGCCGGCTTCACACTGTGCGAGGCGATCCCAGTCGGAGTCAGGGGCCGCGCTGGCGTTTCCTGCGAGGGCAGCGGCTGCGGTGCCGAAGATCGCGCCGGTGACGGCGACCTTGGCAGCAGTGCGCCCGGTGGAAGTCGGCTTGCGGTGGCGTCCACTCATATCGGGTTTCTTCCTCTCGTTCGCACCTGCATGTGGCCCGGACTGAGAGGTCTCCCGGTCCGCCCTCATCCCTTGTTTCCAATCGGGGTCCGGTACCCGCGGGGTGAGGTTCGGTGCGGCGGGCCGGTGGTTCCGGGGGTTACCCCGGCTGAGAGAAACGGTACGACGGTCAGCGGCGAATGTCACTATTTGGTAACCGGCGGGTCCCGGTGGGTCTCGGGGTCGTCTCAGGGTGATCCCTGATGTGTCCGCGCAGGTAGTCGCGGTGCCGAATGTGCGCGACAGCTGTGCGCTCACTTCGTGACCGTGCCGTTATGTGACGAAGGTCACATGTTTGGCTGGATGATATTCGGTGGGGTATTCGGTTGACGCGTCAACGCGCGCGTCGGCCCGACCACAACGCGAAAACCAGCGCGAGCAGGAAGCCGACGGGTGCGAGCATCGCCAGGCCGTAGAGCCACAGCCCCGGATCGCTGTCGGACACGATCGGCGTCACGAAGATCGCGATCACCGCCAGAATTCCGGTACCGAACAGGACGAGGGCCACGTGCAGCAGGCGATCGCCGGAGCGTCGCGGACCGGGCGAGGCCGGATCTGGTGAATTCGTCACCGATGAACCGTAAAACTGATGTGCTCGCGATATAGCCACCGGGGTAGACTCGCAGCACATCGCGTCCCGCCTTGTTGGGGGGCGCGTTCTTTTCGCGACAAGCAAGATTGTGTAACCCGGGCCACAAGGGTTCGGGTGCCGAATGATGAACGGGTGAGCGCAGTGCCGACCGGCCGGGTGAAGTGGTACGACGTCGAGAAGGGCTTCGGCTTCCTGTCTCAAGACGAGGGCGAGGACGTCTATGTCCGCTCGTCCGCGCTGCCCGAGGGCGTCGAGGGACTCAAGCCCGGACAGCGTGTCGAATTCGGCATGGCCGCCGGTCGCCGTGGGCCGCAGGCGCTCAGCGTGACGGTGCTCGAGGCGCCGCCGACCGTCGCCCGCGATCGTGACCGTGGGCAGGCGCCCGCACGCAAGGACGCCGGGCCCCGCAAGTCGCCCGACGAACTGCACGGCCTGGTCGAGGACATGATCACGCTGCTGGAGAGCACCGTGCAGCCGGATCTGCGGCGGGGCAAGTACCCGGATCGCAAGATGTCCCAGCGTATTTCCGAGGTCGTGCGGGCCGTGGCTCGCGAACTCGACCACTGACGGTTTCGCGGAACCGGCCCCGAACGAATGTCGTTCGGGGCCGGTTCCGTTTCGGGCTCAGGACTCGCGAGGTTCGGGCTCGGGAGTGACGATCGACCAGGCGGCGTGCGGGATATAGCTTTCCTGCCCGGTGGCGATGTCACGGGCCAGGATCGGCAGCTGCACTTCGATGCCGATCAGGCGCAGGTCCGGTTCCGGCTTCGACTCGATGGTGAGTGCCCTGGCGCGGTCCGGGTAGTCGGCGAAGCTGAGCACCCGGTCCAGCTGCTCGCCGCTGGGGCGCTGGTAGATCAGCTGGATGAGCCAGGGCGATTCGGCGACCGCGTCGGGCAGCGAGAGCTGTACGGGTTCACCGGCGGGGACCTCCAGCGGCGTGGTCTCGCCGTACCGGCAATTCTCCATCCGCACCGTGCAGTACATGAACGGGTCGACAGTGATGGTCGTGCCGTGCGCGTACGCGGTGAGCTGCGGGGTGTGCGCGGGCGCCTTCGATACCGCCACCCCCACCCACACCGCGGTCACCGCGACGACCGCGAACAGTCCGGCCGCGACCAGCGCGACGATCGTTCGAGCGTTGAGCTTGCTCACCAGGTGGGGTCTCCTGTCCCTCTCGGATGGGTGTTGGGCACTTCCTGCTCGACGTGCTGGGGGCGATTGCCGCCCAGACCCGGCAGCAGCGAGTGCCCGGTATAGCTGACGAACGTCTGGAGCAGTCCGGCCAGCAGGATCACGCTGATCAAGGCGAAACCCTTCCAGTATTCGATCGGCATCAGCACGCCGGCCGCCCCGCCGACGACCCAGCTCAGTTGCAGCACGGTCTCCGAGCGGCCGAACCCGGACGCGATCGATTCCGGCGGGAGATCGTCCTGGATGGCGGCATCGAGGGAGACCTTCGCGAGCGCGCTGGCCGCGGAGGCCACCAGTGCGGCTACGGCGGCGCCGAACAGATTCCCGGTGAACGCGGCGAACAGCGCGACCACCGCGCACGCGCCGGTGCAGCCGAGCACCACCGGCGACGGCCTGCCCAATTGCAGCCGGGCGCCGGTCGCGTTGCCGCCGAAGTTGCCGATGGCCGCCGCGGCGCCGACCAGGCCGAGCATCGCCGCCTGTTCGCTGGGACTGCCGCCCGATCCCTTGGCGACGAAGGCGATGTAGAAGGTGAGGAAGCCGGTGAGCACGCGAATCGAGCTGTTGCCCCACAGGCCGGTCACCACGGCGCGGCCCAGCGGCTGACGCCGTTTGCGCGGCGGTACCGCGGACTGCTCGCCGCGGTGGATGACCTCGGTGTGCGCGTCGGGGCCGTGGTAGGTCAGCGTCGCGGGGACCTCGCCCTCGGTCACCTCGACCCAACGCGGAATACGCAAGCTGAGGAACACCCCCGCGACGGCGATGCCGGTGGCGAAGATCAACGCGCCGGTGGAACCCGCGATCAGGGCGGTGAGCGCGGCCAGGGCGCCCGCGCCGATGGTGCCGCCGACCAGGCCGAACACGGTCAGCCGGGAATTGGTACGCACCAGGTCGATATCCGGTGGGAGCACGCGTGGCGTCACCGCGCTCTTGAGCACGGCGAAGGATTTCGAGCCGACCATCATGCACAGGGCCAGCGGATACAGGCCCCAGGTGTCGATGTTGAAGATCAACAGCAGCGCGAAGCCCGCGCGCAGGCCGAAGGTTGTCGCCAGCGCGAGCCTGCGTCCGCGTTGCAGCCGGTCGAGCAGCGGGCCGATCAGCGGCGCGATCAGCGCGAACGGCGCGATGGTGATCAGCAGGTACAGGGCCACCTTGGTTTTGGATTCGGCGGTGGCGCTGGCGAAGAACAGGGTGTTGGCCAGGGCGACCGCGATCGCGGCGTCGAGCGCGAAGTTCGCCATGGTGGCGTAGGTGAGCGCGGTCAGGCCGGACTGGTCGGCGCCGTCGGCCTTGGCGGCGCGCTGGAAGGTGGCGATGCCGCGTTCGGTGAGTTCGCGGCTGCGCATGGCGGCTACGCGGGTGACGGTGAGTTTCCGGGGGACGCGCTGGTTGACCTGGTCGTCGACGCCTTCGTCGCGAGGAAAGGGACGGGTACCCGCCGGGCCGGTGTCGTCCCCGGGGTGGTCGGAGCGCCCTTGCTCGTCGCGGGGTGCGGGGGGTCGGCCCCGATCGTCGACCGGCGGCCCGTCGTGCGGTTGCTCGGCGCGTGGTGCGGCCGGTCGGCCCCGATCGTCGAAGGGCGGACGCCGCTTCGGGTAGTCGTCCGGCGTGCGTCCGGCGGGCGCCGCGTTCGGCACGGGCGTGGTCGGGGCGGCCGGGTCGACGGGGCGGTGGCGTCGGAACAGGCTTTTCGACCGGACCGTCGGCGGCTCGGCGGGCAGCGGCCGTTCGGGCCGGGGGAAGACCTTGCGCGGTGCGCGCGGCGGGTACTGCCCGTAGCCGGGGTGTGGGTCGGCGGCAGTACCGTCCCGGCGACCACGGTCAGGACCGGATGGATCGCGGGGCGTAGTCACAAGTCCAATTCTGTCGCACTCGGGCGGCGCGTGTTCACTCGCGCCGCGGCAATGTCGGCCACACCCGGGTTATTTCCCGACGAAACGCACTTCGAACATGCGCGGCCAGTACTTGCCGGTCAGCAGGAACCGATCGGTGCCGGGCAGGTGAGCGATGCCGTTGAGCACATCGGCGCCCGCCCGTTCGGCGGGGGTGAGCAGTCCGCCCGCCTCGATGACGGCGAGAATCCGGCCGGTCTCGGGATCGATGTGCAGAATCTCGTCCGTCGGGTAGTTGTTCGCGTAGACCGTGCCGTCTTCCGCGCAGTCCAATTCGTTCGGCTTCGGATCGCGGTAGCCGGACAGCGTCACCGAACCGGTCTGCGCGAAGGTCACCGGGTCGCGGAAGGTGAGTGTGCCGGTGCCGTCGCTCATCACCAGCCGCTGTGGCTGTGCGCACAATCCCCAGCCCTCACCCTGATAGTCGGCGCGACCGGTCTCGGCCAGGGTGACCGGGTCGCGGGCGATGGCGAAACCGTCCTGCCAGGTCAACTGCCACACGATCGCGCCCGCCCTGGTCATGCCCTCGCCGAACACGCGACCAGGCAGGTCGACGCGCGCTGTTTCGGCGCCCGTGCGCTGGTCGGCGGCCCGCGCGGTCGACACGCCCCACATTCCGGTGCTCTCGTAACGGAGGCCGTCGACCACTTCCAGACCCTGGGTGAAGGCCTGCGGATCGTGCGGTGACGAGCCGATCACTTCGACTCGTAACCGCGTCGGTCCGGGCTCCTCTGGACCGCTACAAGCCCCCGCGCCGAGCACACTGACCAGCACTGCGACGGCCAACGAACTGCGATTGCACTTCATACGGCAAAATGTATGCCGTGAGCGCAGTATCTGTTTCGGAGTCCGGCGTGCGTCCCGTTCTGGCCGACGCGGCCGAGGTCGCACGTCGTGCGCTCGTCGCGTTGGAACCCGACGGGGTAGGAGTCCATCTGGGGGTGAGCGCCGAGGACGACACCGCGGCCACCCACCGGTTCGAGGCGACCCTGCCCGGCTACCGCGGCTGGCAGTGGGCCGTCGTGGTCGCCGCGCCCCCCGGCGCCGACCACGCGACGGTGAGCGAGTCGGCGTTGCTGCCTGCCCTCGACGCCCTGATCGCCCCCGACTTCGTCCCGTGGGAACAGCGGGTCCGCCCCGGCGACCTCGGCCCCGGCGACCTGCTCGCCGCCCCCGCCGACGACCCCCGTCTCGTTCCCGGCTACGTCGCCACCGGCGATCCGGTGATCGACGAGGTGGCCCGCGAGGTGGGCCTCGGCCGCGTTCAGGTGCTCAGCCTCGAAGGCCGCGCCGACGCCGCCCAGCGCTGGTTCACCGAGTTCGGCCCCGACACCGAGATGGCCAAGGCCGCCCCCGGCACCTGCGGCATGTGCGGCTTCTACCTGCCGCTGGCCGGCGCCCTGCGCGAGTCCTTCGGCGTCTGCGGCAATGCGATGGGTGCCGACGGCCACGTCGTCCACATCGAATACGGCTGCGGCGCCCACTCCGACGTAGTGGCACCCAGCGGCAACGGATCCCCGCTGTACGAGGCATTCGACGACCACGCGGTGGATTTCGTCGAGATCGTCCGCCCGGCTGTCGAGGACGCGATCGACAAGGCCACATCCCAGACCGCTGCCGCGGACTCGGCAACAGAGGCCGCAGCCGAGACGTCTGCCGACGCCCCGGCATCAGCGGCTGCGGCCCCGGCGACCGGCTCTGACTCGGCATCAGCGGCTGCGGCCCCGGCGACCGGTGAAGACTCCGCGTCGGAGACCGCGTCCCAGGCGACGGCCGAAGTGTCGGCCACAGTGGTCGACCAGGTCGAGGCCGAGCCTGCCGGCGCCGACCCCGCGACGGTGGTCGTGGAGGTTGTCGCCGAGACTTCCGCCGACCCGGCGATCGAGGTCGTGGAGGTAGCGGCCGAAACGGTCGCCGCCGTCTCGCCGACCTCGGACACCGAGACCGAGCCGAGTTCCGCGGACTCGTTGACCGAGGTCGGCGAAGCCGCGGCGGAGCGGGCAGGCGACCGACAGGAAACCGCCGAGGCCGAAGCTGTCGCCGCCGCGGACGCCGAGCGTCACGCGCTCACCGAAGGCGCCCTGCCGGAGTCGGCCGATGAGGTCGTCACCGCCGAAATCGCCTCGGACACCAGGGTTCCCGCCGAGACTGTTTCGGCCGAACCCGCCGTCGAGGCAGAACTCGCCGTCGGCGACGAATCAGCCACCGCTGAGACCTCGGCCGCTTCGGATGCCGAGAGCTCTTCGGGCGCATCGGACGAGGTAGCGACTGCTGCCGACGCGGTCGCGGAGGCTGCACCTGCCGCCGAGACTGTGTCGGGCGCGGAGGCTTCCGTCGAGGGTGAGGCTGCTGTGTCGGGCGCGGAGGCTTCCGTCGAGGGTGAGGCTGCTGTGTCGGGCGCGGAGGCTTCCGTCGAGGGTGAGGCTGCTGTGTCGGATGCGGAGGCTTCCGCTGAAGGCGAGGCCGCGGTGTCGGGCGATGCGGGATCCGGTGAAGCGGCGGAGTCGGCTGATCTGAGCGAGCACGGATCGTCGGTGTCGCGCTGAACGGAGCGGGTGACCCGTTCGGTACCGCGGAGCTGCGGGCCGGAGTACTTGCCGCGTGGCGGGATTCGCCGACGCGGTTACGCGAGGACAGTGCCAGCGAGGCGGATCTGGTGGCCGCGGGCTACCGGGATCGGCTGCTCACCGAGCTCGCGCAGAACGCGGCCGACGCCGCGGCGAAGGCCGGTGTCGCGGGTGAGCTGATCGTGCGGGTGCTGGACGGGCGGCTGCACGTCGCGAACACCGGTGCGCCGCTGAGTGTTTCCGGTGTGCACGCGCTGACGGCACTGCGTGCCTCCGGAAAGGCGGGTGCCGCCCAGGTCGGTCGCTTCGGTGTCGGCTTCACCGCAGTGCGGTCCGTGGGCGACGAGATCGAGGTCCGCTCGACGACCGGATCCCTGCGCTTCTCCCGCGTCGCCACGCTGAACGCCTTGCACGACACGGGCATCGGCATCCCCGACAACCTGACGACAATCGCGCCCCCGGTCCTGCGCCTGGCCTGGCCGGTGCCGACCACCCCACTCGCGGGCACCGACACCGAGATCGTCGTACACCTGCGCGACGACATCGACCCCGCGATCCTCCTCGACGCCATGCGAGCCGAGGCCCCCGACCTCCTCCTGGAACTACCGGCCCTACAGCGCATCCGTATCGACACGGACGAATTCACCAGCGCGGTAACTATTCTCGCCACCAACGCCCAACCTGCTGACGCTATTCGTTCCAACGCCGCCCAGGCAACCGACGCTACTGCCGCCGCCTCCACAGACGCCGCCGCCGTTGACGCTGCCGTCGATGCGACCGCCACAGCCGCGGCCGCAGACGCCGCTGCCACAGCCGCGGCCGCAGACGCCGCTGCCACAGCCGCGGCCGCAGACGCCGCTGCCGCTGCCGTCGACGCCACAGCCGCGGCCGCAGACGCCTCCGCCTCCGCCTCCGCCGCTGACGCTGCCGTCGACGCGACCGCCACAGCCACGGCCGCGGACGCCGCAGCCGCAGCCGACGGACGTGACGCCCCACGCGAGCTCGACGCCAACGTGTCCCACGCCGACCGCCCCGGCACCCTCTCCCAGCTGACGATCACCCTCCCGTCCGGCGCGCGCCGAGTGTGGTGGCAGTACCGCTCTCCCCGAGCCCGCTGGCTACTCCCACTCCGTCACGGTCGCCCCGTCGCGACTGCCCCGGATGTCCTGCGCGCCCCGACTCGATCCGACGAGGAACTCTCTCTCCCCGCGATCCTGGTCGCCGATATCCCGATGCAGCCCGACCGCCGCCGCCTCCTTCCCGGCGCCCGCATCACCGAATTGGCCTCCGGATACGCGGATTTCGCCCGCGCGCTGCCGCCCCGGGACCGTCTCGTCCTGGTCCCCACGCCCGGCTTCGCCCGCAGCGAAGCGGACGCGATCCTCCGCGAAGCCGTGATCGCCGAGCTTCGTACCAACCCTTGGCTCCCGGTGTGCGCCACGCGCGAGCAGGCCACAGCCGATCCGTCGGAGTTCCCGGAGCCCGGCTCGCCGACTTCATCTGAGAATCTCCACCCGCCAGGACACTTCGGAACCGACGATGCCGGGCAGAACAGCGCTCCCGACCTCGGGGATCTCTTCGCGTCGGACGAACCAGGCACATCCGGCTATGGCATCACGACGCGATCAGGGCGCGGCGCGTCGGCTTCGGATGACCTGCCGGATCTGGCGGCTCTCTTCGCATCCGACGATGCCGAAGCGACCGGCGGCGATGGATCCCCTCTCGCCTCGGGCGAATCCGCACCGCACAGCGATCCTTTCGCCCCGGAAGAGCCCACCTACGAACCGGTCGCAGCGGACGCGCCGTGCAGCACACCGACCCGCGCGAGCGTATTTCCCGATCTCACACCGGAATTGGCCGCGATCCTCGCCGAGATCACCGGACCGCTGGTGATTCCGGAGCTGTCCGGCCGTGCCGGTCAGGACAAGTTGGCGGTGCTCGATGTCCATCGGCTCGGACCGGCCGCGGTGGCCGAGCGGACGAGCGGACTGGAACGTGAACCACGGTGGTGGCGGCGGTTCTACGCCGCTCTGGAACCGTTCGTCGTCGATACCAGGACCGCCGAGGAATTCGGCGCGCTGGCCGTGCCGCTGACCGACGGGCGGCTGGTCACCGGTCCGCGGACCGTGGTGCTCGATGATCAGCTCACGGTGGCCGTGCCGGTGCACTGGGCGCGCCTGGTGCACCCGGACGCCACGCACCCGCTGCTCGGTCGGCTGGGGGCCCGCAGCGCGAGTTCGGATGACCTGCTCACCGATCCGGCCCTGCGCGATCTGCTCGAGCAGGATCCGGCCGACCCGGACACGGTCGCCGCGGTGCTCCAGCTGGCGCCCTTCGCCTCCCACGGCTCGCTGCCCGACTGGCTCGGCCTGCTCGAATTGCCCGACGAAACAGGCGAGCTGAGCCCCGCCGACGAACTGCTGCTGCCCGGCGCCCCGCTCGCCGAGGTCCTGGCATCCGACGCCCCCTTCGGCACCGTCGCCGACGCTGCCGTCGCCGAGTACGGCGAGCAGGCCTTGCGTGCGATCGGTGTCGGCTGGGGTTTCGCGGTGCTCACCGATCCGGAACCGGTCGGCCCCGATCACGACCTAGACGCCGAACAGTCCTGGTGGGACAGCCTTTCCGAAGACCCCCGCGAGCTCGTCGCGGTCCGCGATCTCGACCTGGTCGACGAAGACCGCTGGCCGCAAGCGCTGCGCCACTTGCTGTCCGAGCCGCGCACCCGTGCCCTGCTGGCCGATCGCGACGGCTACACCGCCTGGTGGTTGCACCGCCACGCCCAGATCGACGGCATTCCGTTGGGCCGGCTCCACCACCCCGACGACGACGAATTCGACGGACTTCTACCGGTATTCGCGGCTGTCGGCATCGAAGGCCCCGATCTCGATGCGCTGCGCCCCGTTCTCGTGCGCCCGGACATCATGTCCGCCGCGCTGGCCGAGGAACTCCTCGACGCGCTGGCCGATCCGTCGAAATCCCCTGCCCCCGAGGTGATCGCCCGAACCAATGCCCGTCTGGCCGCCGCGGTCGCGTCCGGCGTCCTCGATCCGCGCGAACTGGATCTGCCCGAGCAGATCCGCGCACTGTCCGGCGACGTCGTCGACGCGAGGACCGCCATGGTTCTCGACCAGCCCTGCTTCGGTCTCGTTGTCCCGCCGGAACGCCTCGTGGTCGGCGACACGGCACACGCGGACGCGTTGGCCTCCTTGCTCGACCTTCCGCTGGTCTCGGCGGAGGTCAGTGCCGAGGTGCTCGGCACCGGTCGCCGAAGCACCTGGGCCGCGGAGCCTTTGGGTGTGGTGCTGCGTCAACTGTGGTCGCCGCAGGATGTCACCGGCGAGCTGGTGCTGCACGAAACCCTCGAAGTGCATCTGCGCGGGGCGATCTCGGGCACTGTCCACGTCCCGTGGTGGTGCGAGGGCGACGTGACCCACGTACAGGCGCCGCGCGGCTGATCTATTCCGCGTGCGTGGCGACCATCTCGGCGAGCAGATCGAGCTGAACCTGCACGGACTCGCTGTCGTCATCGACCAGCCACCGCAGCACGATCCCGTCGATCACATTGAGGATGAACCGGCTCAGCGTCGCCACCGGGGTGTTCCATCGCGTCTCGGTCGCCTCGCTGCAATGGTTGATCACATCGGCGACGGTGCTGTCGTTGAACCCGTACTGCTCGCGGGCGATCGCCAGCTTGGCCGGCGTCGATTCGCCCTCGCGCAGCGCGTAGGTGGTGGTCTCGTAGGTCAGCAACTGCCGTTCGGGAGTGGCTTCGATGTTGCGCCACATCAGTTCCAAACCGCGGCGCACCAATTTCTGAAGTGCTTCTTTTCCTGTTCCTGCGTCTTCCCATACCGTTTCATCGGCATCGACGGAATCGCGCAATTCCATCGAGAGCGCTTTGACCAGCTCGGTCATCAGCGCGTCCTTGTTTTCGAAACAGTAATGCACCACACCTAGCGAGACGCCTGCCGCTTGGGCGACATCGCGCGTGGTCACGCCCGCCACGCCCTTTTTCTCGGCGAGACCGATCGCTGCCTCGATCAGGTGGGCTCGTCGTTCTTCGACGCTCAATCGGGAGGACACTGTGCGAGTTAAGCGCTCACGCCACGAACAGTCAATTCGCCGGTCCGCCAGAAAATCCTGGACATTTGACCAGTTGATGTGGTTGTCTCCGAAATGGAAGTTGCGAAGGAGTCGCCCGATGTCCCTGTCCCGCCGCACTATGCTCACTGTCTCGGCACTGGGTGCCACGGCACTGCCCGTCATCTCGAAGAGGGGAATGCCGGTCGCCCACGCGAATCCCGAGGGATTCGAATTCGGGCTCGGTAGCGCCGATCTCACGGGCCCGGCCGCGGAATGCGGCATGATGGGCTACTCCCAACTCGAACAGACAACCGCGGGAATTCATCTGCGCCCACGCGCGCGTGCGTTCGTCATCGGCGCGCGCGGATTTCGGATCGCGTTCGTCGCGGTGGAGAACGGCGCGGTGTTCGCCTCGGTGCACGGCGCGGTGCTGCTCGCGCTCGCCCGCCGTTTCGGTGACCGGTATTCCGAGCGGAATGTCGTTCTCACCTCCACGCACACCCACGCCAGTTGTGGCGGTTCCGCGCACGACTACGCCTACACGCTGGCGACGCTGGGATTTCAGCAGCAGGTCTTCGACGCCGAGGTCGACGGAATCGTCGAGGCGATCGTGGCGGCCGACGCGGACTTCGCCCCGGGCGCCATCAGCCTGGGGCGCGCAGAACTCCACGACGCCAGTGTCAACCGCTCGCGCATGGCCTTCGACCGCAATCCGGCCGCCGATCGCGCGGTCTTCCCCGACGCGATCGACCCCGCGGTGACCACGTTGGTGTTCGCCAGACAAGGTCGTCAGGTCGGCGCGCTCACCTGGTTCGCCACCCACAACACCTCGATGACCAACGCGAACCGCCTGATCAGCTCCGACAACAAGGGCTACGCGAGCTACGCCGCCGAGCACCTCGAGCACGGCGTCCGCCACCTCGACGGTGCCGGCTTCCTCGCCGCGTTCGCGCAGACCAATGCCGGTGACATGTCGCCCAATCTCGGCCTCACGCCCGGCAACGGACCGACCACCGACGAGTTCGACAACACCAGGATCCTGGGCGAACGCCAGCATCACGCGGCGAAAGAGGCGGCGGCGCAGGCCGCCGTACAGCAGGCCGAGGTCGCCTCGATGCTCTGCTACATCGATCTCGCCGCGCTCACGATCGACGGCCGCTTCACCCCCGACGGCGCCCCGCGACGCACCTCCCCGGCCGCGGCGGGCGTCTCGCTGGCGGCGGGCAGCGTCGAGGACGGTCCCGGCCTGCCCGGCGGCCCGATCCCCGAAGGCGTGCGCAATCCGATGGTCGACTTCCTCGGCGGCATCGACCACCCGCACCCCGCCTGGCTCGCCGACGCCCAGGCGCCCAAGGCGATCTTCGCCCCGCTCGGGCTGATGCCGCCCGTACCGTGGGTCCCGAATGTGGTGCCGATCCAGCTGATTCGCATCGGTGACCTGTATCTGGCCGCCGCGGGCGCGGAATTCACGATCGTCGCCGGGCTGCGCGTGCGCCGCGCGGTGGCGGCGGCACTCGGCGTCGAGCTGGAACAGGTACTGCTACAGGGCTATTCGAACAGCTACCACGAATACGTCACCACCCCCGAGGAATACGACTCGCAGCAGTACGAAGGCGCTTCGACGCTGTTCGGCCGCTACACGCTGTGCGGGTATGTGCAGGAATTCACCAGACTGGCTGCGGCGTTCGCCGCGGGTCAGCCGGTCGGGCGCGGTCCGGCGCCGCGCGATGTCTCCGCGCTGCAACCGAACTTCGCCGCCGCGCCAGGGCCCGACGCGACCCCGCCCGGCCGTGGTTTCGGTGACGTCCTGATCCAGCCGGCAGCCTGTCGACGCGGCGAACAGGCGGCTGTCGAGTTCGTCTCGGCCCATCCCAAACACAATCCGCGTCGCGGTGACACCTTCCTGCACGTGCAGCGAAAGACCGCGACGGGCTGGGATCGGGTGGCCAACGAAGGTGAATGGGACGTCCGCTTCCACTGGCGCACAGCGGGCGCCTCGGTCTCGATCGCCCGCTTCACCTGGGATATCCCCGCGACGGCCGAACCCGGCTTGCACCGATTCGTGCACTACGCCGACGCACTGGGCGCCGACGGCACGCTTCGCCCGGTTATCGGGACCAGCGACGAATTCGCGGTGAGTTAGTCGGTGTCGAGGCCCACCTGGGCGCCCTTGTCACCGCGCCGCGCGGAACGCCGCTGCAACAGGAAGATCGACGACCCCAGCACGCCCACCACGAGCCCCATCAGGCACACCGGGCGGGCATCGGCCCAGCTCGCGTTCATCCACACGACCGCGGTCGCGATGACCCACAGGACGAAGCCACCCAGCACCACGGGGCGTGGATCGACCAGGAATCGGGGCAGTTGCGGTATCTCGGGACTGACAGGTCCGGCGTCCATACCCAAACAGTAGCCGTGTGAAACCCGTCAGCACAGCCGGATTTACCGTAGAGTTCTGCACTGTGACAATGCCATCGGACGTCCGTGCCCTGGCCGGTGACCTTTCACTGGCCGTCGTGCGGCTCACGAGACACCTGCGCGGACGCCGTTCCGATGCGCAGATCTCGCTTACTCAGCTGTCGGCTCTGGCGACGCTGGCTCGCGATGGCGCGATGACGCCCGGCGCGCTGGCAGGCAAAGAACGCGTGCAACCACCGTCGATGACCCGTGTCATCGCCTCGCTCGCCGACCTCGCCCTGGTCCAGCGCCGCCCGCATCCGACCGACGGCAGGCAGATCATCGTCTCGCTCTCGCCCGCCGGTCGCGCGCTGATCGCCGACGAGACCAATGCCCGCGAAGTGTGGATGACCGGTCAGCTCGCCGGACTGCGCCCCGAGCAGATCGCGGTGCTCGGGGAAGCCGTCGGCATCATGAACCAGATCGTCGCCGAATCGGAGTGATCAGCTCGATTGCCGCGCCGCGTCGGCCGAGACCACGTCATGGCCGAGCGGGAACAGCGACAGCGGCACCAGCTTGAGATTCGCCCAGGCGAACGGCAGACCGATGATCGTCACCGCCAGCGCGATGCTGGTGAACACATGGCCCAGCGCCAGCCACCAGCCCGCGAAGACGAACCAGATCACGTTGCCGATCAGCGAGCCCGCGCCCGCACCGGGTTTGTCGACGACGGTGCGGCCGAACGGCCACAGCACGTACCCGGCCAGGCGTAGCGAGGCGATCCCGAACGGGATGGTGACGATCAGGATGAAACAGATCAGTGCCGCGAGCAGGTACCCCAGCGCCATCCAGAACCCGCACAGCACCACCCAGAGCACGTTCAAGATCAACTGGACAATCTTCATGCTTCCAGCATGCCAGGATTAGCCGGTGGCCGAAGTGATCGATATCGACGACCCCACCGACCCGCGCGTCGACGACTTCCGTGACCTGTCCAATGCCGACCGCAGGCCGGATCTGCCGGGCCGCAAAGGCCTGGTCATCGCCGAGGGCGTAGTGGTCGTGCAGCGGATGCTCGACTCGCGTTTCGCGCCCAGCGCCCTGCTCGGCGTCGGGAAGCGCTTCGAGACCCTCGAAGGCGATCTGGCCGATCACGATCTGCCGTACTACCGCGCGAGCGCGGAGGTGATGGCCGAGGTGGTCGGCTTCCATCTCAATCGCGGCGTACTCGCCGTGGCGCCGCGTCCGGTGGAGCTCACCGTCGACGAGGTGCTCGACGGCGCCCGCACGGTGGCGGTCCTGGAGGGCGTCAACGACCACGAGAACCTGGGTTCGATGTTTCGCAACGCCGCCGGGCTCGGCGCGGACGCGGTGCTGTTCGGCGACCGGTGCGCCGATCCGCTCTATCGGCGGGCGGTACGGGTGTCGATGGGGCATGTGCTCCGGGTGCCCTTCGCGCAACTGCCGCAGTGGCCGGCGAGCCTGGACCTCGTGCGGGACAAGGGTTTCCAGATCATCGCGTTGACGCCGAACCCCGCGGCGGTGAATCTGGCGACGGCGATGACGGGGGAGAAGGTGGCGCTGCTGCTCGGCGCCGAAGGGCCCGGCCTGACCGAAGAAGCCATGCGCGCCACCGATGTTCGCGCGCGCATCCCGATGTCACCCGGAACCGATTCGCTCAACGTCGCGACCGCGGCGGCGATGGCGTTCTACGAACGAGTGCGCACGTCATGAGCAAGGAATGTGAGGGACCGTATCGGGCGCAAGCGGATTCGGTGCCATGGGCGGCCGGCTGCACCGTGGTCGTGCTGGTCGCGCTGCTCGGCGGGGTCGCGGTCTACGCCTTCGGCTGCGCGCTGGCCGCGGTCAATCCGCTGCTGGCGATCGGGGTGAACGTGGTGGCGGCGATCGGGGTGGCGCCGACCGCGTGGCGGTGGCGGTTCACGCCGGTGGTGCGGTGGGTGCTGGCCGGTGCGGCCGCGGCGGTGGTGCTCGGCTGGATCGCCGTGATCGTGTACCAGCTCAGCTGACGCTCACAGCACCCGATCGGCACCGCGCAACCACCCGAAGAGCCCGCGCTTGCGCCGCGTCGCCGCCCCGGGACGACCGACCGGCACGCGCTTCTGCTCCGGTGCCTGGCCTTTCGGATACAGCGTGAAACCGCAGACCGGCAGGTCGCCGGGGGTGAGTCGGCCGGAAGCGGCCGGGGTCAGGTAGCGGAAACCGAGCCATTCGTCATTGGCGGCGTCGGCGAAATCCGGTGGATCGAACGGCAGCGACTGGGGTTCGGGATGGTCCGAACCCCGCCACGGCACCGGATGCTCTCCCGCCCAGAAGGTGCGCTCCCACACCATCGGGAGTCCTTCGTTCTCGAGAATGTCCACCCGCGTGGAACTGAACGACCGCCGGAATTCGCCACGTTCCCAATGCGCGAACGCGCCCCAGTGCAGTGTCGTGTCGTAGGACACCAGGTAGGTGTGCTCGGAAGCGAGCGGGCGCACCAGCAGATCGGGCAGCTTCGTCGGATGGACCAGCGCGGCCTCGGCCGTACACACCACGGTCAATCCGGGATAGCACCCGATATAGACCTCGTCCCGATCCGGTGCGGCGCATCCGGCGAGCGTCCCGACCATGTGCGGCCGAACGTCGTGGTCGCCGTACAACTGCCCGGCCAACGCCGCCGCCGCGACAGGATCGGACTCGATAGTTCCGGTCAGCACCGCCACCGGATCAGGCGTATCGACATACCAGAGCGTAGAAGCCACTGTCCCGCCTCCCTGTCCCGCCTCGCTGTCCCGCCTCTCCGTGTATTCAAGCCAGACTCAGGTGGGTGGCTCGATGGCGTCGGCGGCTGACGGTTGGCGGACGTGGTACGTCAGTTCGTTCCCGGCGAGTTACCCATGTTCTTGCGAGATATGGCAATCGGGCCCGTGAGCGTCCGCATGCTTTCAGTTGCCGGAGCTGCGGACGCCCAGCAGAACGTCTTCCCAGGACGGCATGGGCGCCTTGCCGCGCTTGGTGCGCGCGGGCTTCGGTGCGGGCTTCTCGGCTACCGGTTCCTCGGCGGGCTTGTCCGCTTGCGCCGCGGGCTGGCTCGGCGTGGCGGGAACAGCGGGCTTCGGGGCGGCGGGCTTGGGCGCGGCGGGGATCGGTGCCGCGGGGATGGGTGCGGCCGGAATCGCCGCCGTGCCACCGCCTGCGGCGACCTGACGCTGCTCGTAGTACTCGTCCACGTTCGGCGCAGGCCGGCTCTGCGGACGCGCCGCGGGCGCGGCGATCTGCTCGCGCGGACGCGGCTCCACCGGGGTCGGCGGTTCGAGCACCGGCGAGGCGGCCGGAACCGGCGTGGGCAGGATCGTCGCCAGCCCACGCAGCGCGCGGCCGAAGTCGGGATCGATCAGGTCGTTGGCCGGGTCGTCGAGCGGCGACACCGAGCCGCCGTGCGCGTCGGGCTGGTAGCGCCAGTGCGCGGCGATCTCGGAGTGACCGTGGCGCCACTGCAATTGGGCGACCCAGAAACCCTTCTCGTCTTTCCAGGCATCCCACTCGGCCTGTTCGATGGTGTGGCCGCGCTCGGCGAAGGCTGCCGTGACGATCTCGTGCAGCGTTTCCACCGAGGGGCCGTCGGGACGCACCGGGTGCGCCTTCTGCGCCAATTCGGCGGCGCGCGCACGCTCGAGCAAGACGGGGTAGGCGAATCGTTCGACTTTGGATTCCGGCATGCCGGACTCTGCCGTGACCTGCTCGACGGACGCTCCAGCGCGAATACGGGCCTGGATATCGCGAGGACGCATAGTCGCCTCCGTTTCGATCTCGATCTGGCCGAATCGTGCGAGGTCGCCGCGCGCCGCCGCGCGGAGCTTGTCGTCGGCGGGCAACCGGAACTTGGTACCGGACTCGGTGTCGCTGCACACGATGTGCGTGGAGTCGGGCGTCACCCCGATCACTCGAAGTTCACGCACCGTTACCTCCCTATCGCGTCGGCTACGACACCGCCCACTTTCCTAGACAGTAGTGCACATTACTTGGCCGCCGCAGCAGACACGCACGACTTAAATCGCGCACCAGCCGTGCCCAGGGGGCTAATCTGAGCGGCTCACCACCCGAATTCAGCTTGTGTGCAGGGGTTTTGGTGATAGATCAACATCAAATATCGATACCGAGATCTGTCGAAACTCGGCGAATATTGCGAATGTGTGCAGTCCGAACAAGAAGGGCCGGTGCGCGGCGAACCGAATGGGTTCACCGGGCACCGGCCCTATCGCGGTCTTATCTCAGAGCTGACCGACGACCCAGTCGATCGAACGGGTCAGCTGCGAAACATCTTCCGGGTCGATCGCCGGGAACATGCCGACGCGCAGCTGGTTACGGCCCAGCTTGCGGTAGGGCTCGGTATCGACGATGCCGTTGGCGCGCAGGATCTTGGCCACCTGGGCCGCGTCGACCGCGTCGTCGAAGTCGATGGTGCCCACGACCTGCGAGCGGTGCGCCGGGTTCGACACGTACGGGGTGGCGAAAGAGCTCGACTCGGCCCACGAGTACAGGCGCGAGGACGAATCCAGGGTGCGCTTCACGGTCCAGTCGAGGCCGCCGTTGGCGTTCATCCACTCGATCTGGTCGGCGAACAGCAGCAGGGTGGCCAGCGCCGGGGTGTTGTAGGTCTGGTCCTTGGAGGAGTTGTCGACCGCGATCGGCAGCGAGAGGAACTCCGGGGTCCAGCGACCCGATTCCTTGATCTCGGCGACTCGGGCCAGCGCGGCCGGGCTCATGATCGCGATCCACAGGCCACCGTCGGCGGCGAAGCACTTCTGCGGGGCGAAGTAGTAGACGTCGGAGTCGGCGATGTTCACCGGCAGACCGCCCGCGCCCGAGGTGGCGTCGATGGCGATGAGGGCGTTCTCCGAACCGACCGGACGCGACACGGGGATGGACACGCCGGTGGAGGTCTCGTTGTGGGCCCAGCCGATGAGGTCGACCGACGGGTCCGACACGGGCTCGGGCGCGCTGCCCGGCTCGGCCTTGACGACGATCGGGTCGCCGATGAAGGGGTTGCCCTTGGCGACCGAGGCGAACTTCGAGGAGAACTCGCCGTTGGTCAGGTGCAGCGAGCGCTCGCGGATCAGGCCGAAGGCGGCGGCATCCCAGAACGCGGTGGTGCCGCCGTTGCCGAGCACGACCTCGTAGCCGTCGGGCAGGGAGAACAGCTCGCGCAGGCCGTTGCGCACGCGCGCGACGACGTCCTTGACCGGCTTCTGGCGGTGCGAGGTACCGAACACCGAGGCGCCGACAGTCACCAGGGACTGCAGCTGCTCCGGGCGGACCTTGGACGGGCCGCAGCCGAACCGTCCGTCGGCGGGCTTGAGGTCGGCGGGAATGGTCGGGAACGCACTGGTCATGGGGGCGAGTTTAGTGGTCGGCCGAAGCTCGTACGCGCACGGGGGCGGGGTCGGGAACCGGCTGTGAGACGGCCCACTCGTGTTCGCCGGGGGATCCTCAGGACACGCCGGTCATGAAGTCGACCAGCCCGAACGGCGCGCTGTCGCCGATGCACAGGTCGAGGATGCGGTGCGCGTCCGAGGCCGCCCTCGCGCTGCGGGGGAACAGGGCCGCTTCGTAGGCGGTGAGTGCCGCTTCCCGGTCGCCGGGGTGCGCGGCGAGCGCTGCGGCGAGTTCGGCACCGTCGAGCATGGCGAGATTGGCGCCTTCGCCCGCGGGTGGCGCCAGGTGCGCGGCATCGCCGAGCAGGGTCACGCCGGGCACACGGTCCCAGCGGTGGCCGGTGGGGAGCGTGTTGATCGTGCGCGCGACCGGCGGGGTGTCGCCGTCGGTGATCAGTGCGGTGAGCTCGGGCGCCCATCCGTCGAATTCGGCCGCAACCCGGGCGAGCGCGGCGGTGGGGTCGGTGAAGTCGATGCCGTCGAGCCAGTCGGCGGGGCGGGCGAGTTCGGCGTAGGTGTGGATGACATCGCCCGCCTCGCGGTGCGCGGAGATGCCGTTGCCCGGTGCGAGCGCGAACATGCCACCGTCGCCGACCACCGCTGCCGCCGCCGGGTGCCGGTTGTCCACGTCGTAGAGGTAGGTCTCGACGAAGACGGCGCCCGCGTATTCGGGTCGCGCCGTCGAGAGCAGCGGGCGGATCCTGGACCAGACGCCGTCGGCGCCGACGAGCAGCTCGGTGCGCACGATCGAACCGTCGGCGAACGTCAGCTCGTGGTGGCCGTCGCCGAGAGCGGCGACTTCGGTCAGTTTCCGGCCCCACTGGACCGTGTCCGCGGGCAGGCTGTCGAGCAGGACGCGTCGCAGGTCGCCGCGTAGGACTTCGGGCCGTCCGGTGCCGCCGTCGTCGGGCTCGTCGAGGAGCAGCTCCCCGTGGCGGTCGAGGATCCGGGAGGCCGCGCCGCCCTCGTGGATGATCGCGCGGAACTCGGCGGTGAGGCCCGCCGCGGCGAGTGCGAATTGGCCGTCGTGTTCGTGGATGTCGAGCTGGCCGCCCTGGGTGCGAGCGCCCGCCGACGGCTCGGCCTCGTAGACCGTCGCGGCGATGCCGTGGACGTGGAGGACTCTGGCGAGCGTGAGGCCGCCGAGGCCGGCGCCGATGATCGTGACCGGTGTCGTCATAGCGATTTCCTTTCCTATTCTGGAACGGCGTTCCATCGGCCTAGTTTGGAACGATGTTCCAGAAGTGTCAAGATGGTGTGCATGGCGACACGTCCCCCACGGGCCACCCGACGCAGCGACGCGCTGTCGAAGCAGCGGATCGTGGACGCCGCGATCGAGATCCTCGACGCCGGTGGCGAGCGCGCGCTCACGTTCCGTGCACTGGCTTCGCGTCTGGAGACCGGCAGCGGGGCGATCTACTGGCATGTCGAGAACAAGAGCGATCTGCTCGCCGCCGCGTCCGGCGGCGTCATCGCCCGTGTCCTGGCGAGCTCGGACGACAGCGCGGAGCCCTTTACCGCGATCCGTGCCGTCGCGCTCGGGATGTTCGACGCGATCGACGCCCATCCGTGGGTGGGCGCCCAGCTCGTCCAGGAGCCGTGGCAGCTGGCGATGGTGCAGATCTACGAGCGCGTCGGCGCGCAGTTGCGGATACTCGGCGTCCCCGAGCCGTCGCTGTTCACTGCCGCGTCGGCGCTGGTGAACTACATCCTCGGCGTTGCCGGGCAGAACGCGGCGAACGCTCGACTCGAGGTGCACGAGGGCGACCGCTCGGCGTTCCTCCGGTCCGTCGCCGCCCGCTGGACACAGCACGACCCGGCGGAATTCCCGTTCGCCCATCAGATCGCCGAGCAGCTGCGCGAGCACGACGATCGCGAACAATTCCTCGCCGGAATCGACTTCGTTCTCGCCGGGATCGCCGCCCTCGGCTGACCGCGTGGATGCGGTGAGTGCGAGGAATTTGCCCTTGTGCGAAGGGCGTTCGCATTACCCTTCTGCCATGAGCCTCGTTGTGGCCGACTCGGGTCGGACCCTGCTCGACCGGTGTGTGTGGGCTTTCGGCCGGCGGCCGGGGTTGCTGACCGAGGGAGCGCGGCGGGAACTACTGATCAGGGGGCTGCCCGCGATGGCGAGCGTGCTGTCGATACGGACGCGCCGGGGGGAGGGTGGCTATCGGTTCAGCGTGCGGGTGTCGGTGCCGGGGGAGCTGGCCTACGACGCGCGGGTCCGGCAGCGGGTGCGTAGCCAGGACCTGGAGTGGATGCAGACCGGCGACGTGGTCGGCTGCCGGGTGGACCCGGGGGACCGGGAGCGAGTGGTGCTGTTCGTGCCAGAGGCGCCGGAGTCGGGGCGCAAGGCCGCGGCCAAGATTCTGGCCAACGGGCGGCGAGCGGAGGCGATCGTGCTCGCGGTGGCGCCCATCGCGGCGGATTACACCGGACGCGACGATCCGGTGCTCCGGCTCGATCTCGAGATGCGGGCCTGGGACGAGCCGTTGCCGTGGCGGGTGCGGTTGATTCAGCCGGTGCCGCTCGCGGCGGTCGGCCAGATCGAACTCGGAACGCGTTTGGAGGCGGCGTTCTTCACCGTCGACCGAGGGGCCTCTGTCGCGATCGATTTCGCGGCGTTGACGCGCTGAACGCGCCGGCCGCGCGACGCTGCGCGGGCGGCGTCCGCTACAAGTGGACGAACGTGAAACCCGCTGCGCGCAGGGCCGGTAGCGCCGCGGCCATTCCGGCCGCGGTCCCCGATCGGGGACGGTGCAGATGCGCGAGCGCGATACCGCCGGGAGTGGCCGCGTTCATCGCCCGCTGCACCTGTGCCGCCGACGCGGTTGCCCCGAAGTCGGCATTGACGGTGAAACCCAGTGGGGTCTCGCCCAATTCGTTCACGATCGCGACCGCCACCTCGTCGTAGTGCGCGGTGCCCGCGCGAAAGAATCGCGGCGCGCGGCCGGTGAGCTCGATGATCCGCTGGTGGTTGTCCCAGACCTCGTACGCGGCCTCCTCGGCGGAGGCGGTGCCCGCAACCTTGTAGGCGGACCGGCCCGACACCGAGAGCGGCTTGTGCGCGCCACCGTGATTGGCCAGTTCGAACAGCGGATTCGCCGCCAGCCGCTGGACCCGAGCCGGATCGGCGTCGACCCAGCGTTTGTTGAGGAACAGGGTGGCCGGGATCTGTTCGGCGATCAGCAGGTCGATCAGGGTCTGGTCGAGGTCACTGTTGCCGGGACCGCCGCACGCGTCGAACGTGAGCGCGAACCGCTTGCCGCCCGCGGGGAAGCCGCTGGTGATGCCGGGCAGATCGACGCCCCACTGATGCGGGACGGCGCCCGCGTGCCGGGCGGCCACCTGGGCGGGAAAGGGGGCCGGCACCGCCTCCGGGGTGGCGATCGGGTGCGCGCTCACCGGTGCGACAGACAGCCCATCGGTGCGACCGGTTGACTCGGTCGCGGCCGAATCGCCTTGTGCGACAGCGCATCCTGTGGCAACCGCGGTGGTGAGAGCAGCGCAGGCGCCGAACAGCCGACGCCGCGACAAACCATTGCTGTGCACGATCCACCCCTCACGAACATGTTCGCTGGGATGTTATCGCCGAACCTGTCGCGGTGCTCGTCGAACACGTTCTAGCAGGTGAATCATTAGACACCGCAAATAGCTGAGAATGAACCGGGCGCCGAGATCGCGGCGCCCGGTTCGACGACTCAGTGCTGCGAGATGGTGGACCAGCCCGGAACCTCGTCCGGGGTGCGCGGGCCGGGCCCGGTGTAGATCGCGGCGGGGCGGACCAGCTTGCCCAGCTGCTTCTGCTCGAGGATGTGGGCACACCAACCGGCGGTCCGGCCACAGGTGAACATCGCGGGCATCATGTGCGCCGGAACCTCGGCGAAGTCGAGGATGACCGCGGCCCAGAACTCGACATTGGTCTCGATGGCGCGATCCGGGCGACGCTCGCGCAGCTCGGCCAGCGCGGCCTGCTCCAGCGCGGCAGCCACCTCGAAGCGGGGGGCGTCGAGGCGCTGGGCGGTGGCGCGCAGCACGCGGGCGCGCGGGTCCTCGGCGCGGTACACGCGGTGGCCGAAGCCCATCAGCTTCTCTTTGCGGTCCAGGATGCCCTTGACCAGCGCCCGGGCGTCACCGGACTGCTCGACGGCCTCGATCATCGGCAGCACGCGCGCCGGGGCGCCGCCGTGCAGCGGGCCGGACATGGCGCCGATCGCGCCGGACAGCGACGCCGCCACATCGGCGCCGGTGGAGGCGATGACGCGGGCGGTGAAAGTGGAAGCGTTCATGCCGTGCTCGGCCGCGGACACCCAGTAGGCGTCGATGGCCTCGGTGTGGCGCGGGTCCGGGTCACCCTTCCAGCGGGTCATGAACCGCTCGGTGACGGTGTCGCACTCGTCGATCTTGCGCTGCGGAACGGCGGGCTGGTAGATGCCGCGGGCGGACTGCGCCACATACGACAGCGCCATCACCGAGGCGCGGGCGAGGTTCTCGCGGGCGGTCTCGTCGTCGATGTCGAGCAGCGGCTCGTAGCCCCAGATCGGGGCGAGCATCGCGAGGCCGGCCTGCACGTCGACGCGCACGTCACCGGTGTGTACCGGCAGCGGGAAGGGCTCGGCGGGCGGCAGGCCGCGACCGAACTCACCGTCGACCAGCAGGGCCCACACGTCGCCGAACGTCACCTGATCGGTGACCAGATCCTGGATGTCGACGCCGCGATATCGCAGGGCGCCACCGTCCTTGTCCGGCTCGGCGATGTCGGTGGTGAAGGCCACCACGCCTTCCAATCCGCTGACGAAATCCTGTGGTACCGAGCTGGTAGTCATGGTGACTCTCCTTGCAGGGGCATGCCGATATTTCTGAACCCTAGACCCGGACATACCGCGGAGTAATCTCGCCCCTATGCGTGACCTGGACCCCGCCGCGACCACCGCGCCCGACCTCGCCGCGATGCGTGTCGACTACGGCAATCCCCTGATCGTCGCTGCCACCGAACCCGATCTCGACGAGACCTGGGTGGCCGGTGGCTGGGAACCGTTGCTGCGCAGCTGGATCGAGCAGGCGCGCGGCGCCGGAGTCGCCGAACCCAACGCGATGGTGCTGGCCACGGTCTCGCTCACCGGCCCCGCCCCGCGACCGGTGGCGCGCACGGTCCTGTGCAAAGGACTCTCGCCCGAGGGCGTCACCTTCTATACGAACTACGACTCGGCCAAGGGCACCCAGCTCGCCGCCGACCCGTACGCGGCGGCGAGTTTCGTCTGGCCCGCGCTCGCCAGGCAGGTGCACGTGCGCGGCGTCACCGAGCGGGTGTCCGCCGCGGTGACCGCGGCGTACTGGGCGGCGCGGCCGCGGGAGTCGCGGCTGGGCGCGTGGGCTTCGCAGCAGTCGCAGCCGGTGGCCACGCGGGCCGAACTCGATCGCGTGCTGGCCGAGACGACGGCCCGATTCGCCGATGTCGACGACATTCCCGTGCCCCCGTTCTGGGGCGGTTACCTGCTGCGACCCGACGAGGTGGAGTTCTGGCAGGGTCGGCGCGGCAGGCTGCACAACCGCATCGTGCTGCGGATCGACGGGCACACCACAACGGTCCAACGTTTGCAGCCGTAACGCGCGGTGGCCTATGTCACTGCTCCTAAACATGGGATGACCGGGCGGCAGTGGCTAATCTGCGCTGAGTGAAGCTGCTCGCCGACACCGAACCCCTGCGTAATCGCGACTATCGCAGACTGTGGACGACCAATATCGTCACCGTCATCGGCGCTCAGCTCTCGGTGGTCGCGGTACCGCAGCAGATCTTCCAGATCACCGGCAGTTCCGGCTACGTCGGGCTGGCCGGTTTGTTCGGACTGATTCCGCTGGTGGTGTTCGGGCTCTGGGGCGGCGCGCTCGCCGATGTGATGGACCGGCGCACCCTGCTCGTCATCACCACGGCGGGCACGGGCCTGACCGCGGTGGCGTTCTGGGTGCAGGCCGCGCTCGGGGTGAACAATGTGTGGCTCGTCCTCGGGCTGTTCGCCACCCAGCAGGCGTTCTTCGCGGTCAACCAGCCCACTCGTAGCGCCCTGATCGCCCGGTTGCTGCCGCCGGAGCTGATGGCCTCGGCCAGTTCGCTGAGCATGACGGTGCAGAACGTCGGCATGATCGCGGGACCGGTGCTGGCCGGTGTCCTGATCCCCGTGATCGGGTTGCCGATGCTGTATCTGATCGACTCGATCGCCCTGCTCGCGACGCTGTGGGCAGTGTGGCGGCTGCCCGCCTTCCCGCCGACCGGCGAGCAGCGCCGCGCCGGGCTGCGCGCCGTACTCGACGGATTCCGCTATCTCGCGGGTCAGCGCATCCTGCTCGCGTCGTTCGTCGTCGACATCATCGCGATGGTGTTCGGCATGCCGCGCGCGCTGTTCCCGCAGATCGCGCACGAGACGTTCCACGATCCGGCCGAAGGCGGGGTGGCGCTCGGCCTGTTGTTCGCGGCCATCGCGGCGGGATCGGTCATCGGCGGCGTGTTCTCCGGGTGGATACCGCGGGTACGCAGGCAGGGACTGGCGGTGATCGTGTGCATCGCGCTGTGGGGTGTGGCGATGGTCGGCTTCGGGCTCGCGGTGGGGTTGGCCGGGCACTGGTTCGGACTGGGCGTGTGGCTGTGGATCGCGGTGGCCTTCCTGGCGTTCGGCGGCGCGGTCGACATGGTCTCGGCGGCGTTCCGCACGGCCATGTTGCTCAATGTGTCCACCGACGAGATGCGGGGACGGTTGCAGGGTGTGTTCATCGTGGTCGTCGCAGGTGGGCCGCGGATCGGTGACGTTGCCCACGGTTTCGCTGCGGCGAGCATGGGTACTGCTGTAGCGGCTGCCGGTGGCGGCGTACTGGTGGTGATCGGCGTGGTGCTCGCCGCGCTCGCCTTCCCCGCCTTCGTGCGCTACCGGGTCACTCGCGCGCACTCCGCCGTGGCCGTGAATTGACTTGCGCGGCAATGGGATTCGGGAATCGGATCCGTGTGCTCGGCAATCGTCGGGCACCGCCGCGCTGATGGTGTGGAAAACGGGATCGGCGCAGGTCCCCGGCCCTGCGCCGACCTCACCGCCGCACGTGACCGGTGTGAGAACAGGGCAGGACAACCCTGATTGCTCGTCCTGACCGAACAACAGCTAGCGTTAGCGCAAGCGCACCTGTGCCGACCGCACCGGTGCCTACGGTTCTAGCCTGAGAGGGATCCTTCCGTGCCCGCTGAGAACATCACCAACGTCACCGAAGACGCCAAGGCGGTACTCCAGTACCCCGGTGGCGAGTTCCCGATCTCGGTCACCAAGGCCGCGGAGGGTAACGACGGGCTCGACTTGGGCAAGCTGCTGGCCAGCACCGGTTACGTCACCTATGACCCCGGTTTCATGAACACCGCGTCGACCAAGTCGGCCATCACCTACATCGACGGTGAAGCGGGCATCCTGCGCTACCGCGGTTACCCGATCGACCAGCTGGCGGGCCGCTCGACCTTCATCGAGGTCAGCTACCTGCTCATCTACGGCGAGCTGCCGACCCAGGCCCAGCTCGACGACTTCACCGATCGCATCCGTCGCCACACCCTGCTGCACGAGGACCTGAAGCGGTTCTTCGACGGCTTCCCGCGCAACGCGCACCCGATGCCGGTGCTGTCGTCCGCGGTGAACGCGCTGTCGGCGTACTACCAGGACTCGCTGGACCCGCGCGATCCCGAGCAGGTCGAGCTGTCGACCATCCGCCTGCTGGCGAAGCTGCCGACCATCGCGGCGTACTCGTACAAGAAGTCGGTCGGTCAGCCGTTCCTCTACCCCGACAACTCGCTGTCGCTGGTCGAGAACTTCCTGCGGATGACCTTCGGTTTCCCGGCCGAGCCCTACGAGGTCGACCCCGAGGTCGCCGCCGCGCTCGACATGCTGCTGATCCTGCACGCCGACCACGAGCAGAACTGCTCCACCTCGACCGTGCGCCTCGTCGGCTCCTCCGACGCCAACCTGTTCACCTCGGTGTCCGGTGGCATCAACGCGCTGTGGGGCCCGCTGCACGGCGGCGCGAACCAGGCCGTGCTCGAGATGCTCGACGAGATCAAGGCCAACGGCGGCGACGTCAAGGAATTCATCCGCAAGGTCAAGAACAAGGAAGACGGCGTGAAGCTCATGGGCTTCGGGCACCGCGTCTACCGCAACTACGACCCGCGCGCGACGCTGGTCAAGCAGGCCGCCGACAAGATCCTGTCGAAGATCGGCGGCGACGACCAGCTGCTCGACATCGCCAAGCAGCTCGAAGAGGCCGCCCTCACCGACGACTACTTCGTGTCGCGTCGTCTGTACCCGAACGTCGACTTCTACACCGGCGTCATCTACCGGGCCATGGGCTTCCCGACCCGCATGTTCACCGTGCTGTTCGCGATGGGCCGGCTGCCCGGCTGGATCGCGCACTGGCGTGAGATGCACTCCGAGCCGCTGAAGATCGGCCGCCCGCGCCAGATCTACACCGGCTACGGTGAACGCGACTACCGCGCGATCGACAACCGCTAGTTTCGATCCGCCGTTGTCGGCAACTTTGTTGGGTACAGCAATCTATCGAAGGGGATAGCCCGCATGACCAAGCCGGAGATCGAATTCCAGGAGGGCCCCGCGCCCACCGAGCTCGTCATTACCGACCTCATCGAGGGCGAAGGCAAAGAAGCGGTGGCCGGTGGCACCGTCGAGGTGCACTACGTCGGCGTCGAGTTCGACAACGGTGAGCAGTTCGACTCCTCCTGGGATCGCGGCGAGTCCCTCACCTTCCCGCTGCGCGGCCTGATCCAGGGCTGGCAGGACGGCATCCCCGGCATGAAGGTCGGCGGCCGTCGTCAGCTGGTGATCCCGCCGGACCTCGCCTACGGTGCCGCGGGCGCGGGCCACGCGCTCTCCGGCAAGACCCTGGTCTTCGTGATCGACCTGCTCAACGCGAACTGATCTCACCGCATTTCGGCCCGTGCCTCCTCAGGGAGGCACGGGCCGTTGCTGTTTCAGGGGTAAGGCACCCGCCTCGCGAGCCGCGGGGTAATGTGCCCCGCGTATGACGGAGCCCAACGGCTCCCGTGTGATTCGTTTCCAATGCGTTGTCCATGACAGTGACTTGTTCGATTCGCCCGGGGCCGGGTTCTTCGGGAGTTTCGGGAGGGAGATTCTCGATCATGTTCCAACACAAGGTTGTTCGCCGTGCGCTGGCCGTGGCGCTGCCCATCGCCGTGGCGGTGAGCGTGGCCGGGGTCGCGTCTGCGGAGGTCGACCAGCAGACGCAGTACGCGGCGGGATTGTCGAGTGCGGGGCAGGGCTACCGCACCACGGTCGCGCCGGACCTGCGCACCGTAGCCGCCTCGGTGGAGGAGGGCCGGTTCCTGCTCGCACCCGACCGGGCCCGGGTCATCGTCGAGTCCGCGACCGGCGATCCGATCGGGGAGGTCCCCACCTCGTTCACCACGGTCAGCGGCAATGTGATCGCCCTGGCGACCGAGATCGCGGCCGACGGGCGAAGCATGACGGTGACACCGCGGCCCACCGCGGAGGCGAGCGACGAACTGAAGACCATCGCGACCACCCCCACCGCGCAATTCCCCGACCCGATCCAGAACGCCGCCGCCATCGGCGCCGGCATCGGCGCGCTCGTCGCCGCCGTCGTGTGCATCCCGATGATCACCACGATGATCCTCTACCTGCCGTGCGTCGGCCTGGTAGGTCTCCCGAACGCGTTGATCGGCGCGTTGATCGGCGCCGTGGTCGGCGTGGCCGCACCGCACATCATCCCGCAGGTCCTGCCCTGACCCTGAAAACCCCTGCGGCCCGGTCGAAACCGACCGGGCCGTAGTGCTGTCACTCCCGGACGACTTCGACGGGGTCGGTGAGGGCGAGGGCGAGGGCGGATTGCTGGGACTGGCCTCGTGGGGGGAGGGCCTCGAGGGCCTTGCCGGTTTGGGTGTTGAGGTTGCCGACGATGTTCTGCAGGGCGCCGACGCCGCCGGTGAGTTGTTCGACGGCCGAGAGGAGTTGGGCGCCGCCCTGTTCGGCGAGGGTGGGTAGGCCCTTGGCGAGTTCGGCGCCCTGGGTGAGCTGGTCGCGGGCGCTGTTGAGGCGGGCCACGACGGTGCGCAGGAGGGTGCCCAGGTCGGTGTTGGGATCGACTGCGGCGCCGGTCAATTCGCTGAGGCCGTCGAGTTGGGTGCCTGCCTGGGTCGATACGCCGCGTAGCGCTTCGAGTTTGGTGATGATGTCGGCGAGCTGCGGGTCGCCCGCGAAGGGGAGGGCTTTCAGAAGGGGCAGGATCTGGTCGAGGCCGGAGCCCATGGCGGCCGCGCTGGATTGGACGCCGGCGATGGTGACGCCGGTGGCGCCGAGGGCATCGGCCAGCTGGGTCGCCTGCTTCGCCGCGCCGTCGACGGTCTGGTTCAGCAGCTCGATCGCCGAAGTGAGTTGGCCCGCACCCTCTTTCGCAAAGTCGAGGAACCCGAGCATCTGCTCCGCACCGCCACTGAACTGGCTCGCACCGTCGGCGGCGGCGTTCACGCCCGCGCTGAGCAGCTGGGCGGTGAACTGGACCGAGGTCATCTGGTTGCGTGCCTGCGAGACCGCGGCCAGCGCCGCGTCGACGCCGGACGCGCCGATCCGGTGCGTCACCACGTCGACCGCGCCGTTCACCGTGTTCGTGTCGGCGCCGTCGTGGGTGGCGACGGTCACCTTGGCGCGCTTGGGTTCCGGGGTGGCGAGGGTGGCCATCGACGCGGTGAGGTCGGCGGGCAGGGTGATCACGGCGGCGTAGTCGCCCGCGTCGATCTCACCGGGCTTCGCGACGGTCCACTCATAGCCACCCGCATCCTGCACCGCCTTGGCCACACGCTCGCCGGTCGGCCCGGAATCAGCGTTGACGAGCGCGATCCCGGTCGGTGCGGCATCCTTGCCGGAACAGGCGACAGCACCGCCCGCCAGCGCGAGAGCAGTGGTGAAGCAGAGCAGGCGAGCGCGTTTGTCGATCACATCGGCGACGGTATCCCGGAGTTCGGTGCCGGACGTGGGAGATGTCTGAGAGTTCGTTGAGGAAGGGCTGTTCAAGGTAGCTGCCGGTATGCCGGTCGAGTACTGCGCGCGATCGCCGATCGATAGCTACCTGTTCAAACTATGCCTTGTGTCACAACATATTCCGCAACACCGTAGTGGTTCGGTACAACTCTCGAGTCAATCGACATCGAGATTTTTTCGATTCGTCCGGGGGGTTCGGGGATTCTTCGGAAGCATCGGGAGGGAGAACCGAACATGTTCAGCCACAACATCACTCGCGCGGGTCGCCGTGCGGTCTTCGCCGCACTGCCGCTGGTCGTCGCGGCGTCGCTCGTCACCACGGGCACCGCGGCCGCTGATGTCACCGTCGCGCGTCAGGCCGAGATCGCCGCCGGGCTGGCAGGCGAAGGCGCCGCCGACGGCGTCGGCTACAAGACCACCGTCTCGCCGGACCTGCGCACCGTCTCCGCGACCGTCGACAACGGCCGCTTCGTGCTCTCGCCCGACTCCACCAATGTCGCGGTCATCTCCGCCACCGGAGACAAGGTCAGCGAGCTGCCGCTGACGATGACCACCGTCGGTGGCAACAACATCGCGCTGGCTTCGGTCGTCTCCGAGGACGGCCGCACGCTGCAGATCGCCCCGCAGCTGTCCGCCGCCACCACCGACGAGCTGAAGAGCATCGCCACCAACCCCGAGGCCGGTAACCACGACCCCGTCCAGAACGGTGCGGCCGCCGGTGCCACCATCGGCTTCCTGACCGCGGCGATCCTGTGCATCCCGGGCCTGGCCGCGTTCATCATCGGCTACTTCCTGTGCGCGTTCACCTCGGGCGTCTCCTTCGCGATCACCGGCGCGGTGCTCGGCGCGGTGATCGGCCTGGTCATCCCGGAGTCGATCCCGCAGGTTCTCCCCTGATTCCAGCTTCAGTCGCTGGTTGTTAACTGTGCGGTATTCTCGCGAGTGTCTTCACCCCGCGCCGATCAGGCGCGGAACTCACGAGAGTGGAGGTTCGATGTCCGACACCGACGATGTCAAAGCCAAGGCCAAGGCCGAGGGCGAGAAGATCGAGGCGGAAGCGAAGAAGGCAGCGGCCAACGTGAAGGAAGCTGCCGAGCGCGCGGCGGGCAGAGTGAAGGACGCTTTCAAGAGCGACAAGTAAGTAGCGAGCTCGGCCCCGCATCCACGGTCATCGTGGGTGCGGGGCTTTCGTGTTTCTACCGGGCCGGTCGCGCGGGCAGGTCGATGACGAGACGGGCGCCGCCGAGTGGACTGTCCTCGAAGTACGTCAGCCCGCCGTGCAACTGGGCCTGCTGGGCCACCAGCGCGAGGCCGAGGCCCGAACCGCCCTTGGCGGCGTTGGCGCCGCGGGCGAACCGCGCGAAGACCGCCTCGCGTTCGCCGGGCGCGACGCCGGTGCCGTTGTCGTCGACGGCGATGACGATCCGGTCGTGCGCGGTGCGATGCGCCGACACGACAGCGGCGGTGGCGCCGCCGTGCTTCACCGAATTGGTGAGCGCGTTGTCGACGGCCAGCCGCAGGCCTGCGGGCAGGCCCCGGGTCACCAGCTCGGCGTCGGTGTCGATGCGCACCGCCAGACCGGGGTTGTGGCGCATGGCGTCGTGGGCGGCCTGGTCGCACAGGTCGGCGACATCGGTGGGGACGTGATCGGTCTCGGCGGTGAGATCGCCGCGGGCGAGCCGTTCCAGCGCGGACAGGGTGGTTTCCACCCTGGTCTCGTTGCGGGCGAGGTCGTCGAGGATCTCGCGACGCTGGTCGTCGGTGAGGTCGAGGGTGCGCAGGACCTCGAGGTCGGTGCGGATCGCGGTGAGCGGGGTGCGCAGTTCGTGGGCGGAGACGGCGGCGAAGTCGCGGGCGGTTTCCAGCGCGGCGGCGGTCTCGGCCTGGGCCTGGTCGACGCGGGCCAGCATGGTGTTCACCGCGTCGGCCAGCTTCACCGCTTCGTCGACACCGGAACCGTCGACCGGGCGGTCGTGCTCGTCCGGCCCACCGCCCGTGCTGCGGGCCGACACCTGCTTGGTCAGCTTCACGATCGGGCCGACCGCACGCCCGGCGAGCAGCCAGCCCAGCGCCGCCGCAGCCGCCACCGCGATCGCCGCGCCCGCGAGGACCCAGCGTTGCTGGTCGTCGGTGGCCTTGGTGGCCTCGGTGGTCGGAATGGCCAGCGAGACAGTGCGACCCGCGGGCTGGTTCTCGGTGGTGGTGAGCACCCGATAGGGCTGGTCGTTCAGCTCGACGGTCTGTGAGCCGGGGGGCAGATCCGGCAGCTGGGTCGAGCTCGACGCGGTCACCTGGCCGTCGTCGCGCACCGTGAGCGCCATGGTGTTCTGCAATCCGGTCAGGTTGACGAACCCGGTTGCCAGCACCGGCTCGATCAGCACGATGCGCGAAGCGATTTCCAGTTGCTGATCGGTTTGGGTGACATTATTGCGCTCGATTGCTTGAAAACCCACGAAAGCGGCGATCGTGACGATGATGACGGCGCCCGCCGCAGCCGCCCCCGCGACTCTTGTCCGGAGCGAAAACGATTGTCTGCGACGACGTTTCAGCGGTTGTTCGGAGATCATTTCGATTCCCGGAGTACGAAACCCACCCCGCGAATCGTGTGCAAAATCCGTGGCGTGTCATCTATTTCGAGTTTCCTGCGCAGGTATCCGACGAACACGTCCACCACATTCGTATCGGCTATGAAATCGTAACCCCACACCAATTCCAGCAGTCGTTCTCGCGTCAACACCACACCGGCATTCCGGGCGAGCGTCGACAGCAATTCGAATTCCCTTTTGGTGAGCTCGATTTCGCGCCCGTGCAGTAGTGCGCGATACCCCGCGACATCGACCAGCAACGGCCCGACCGTCAGCGCGCCGGGCGCCACGGGCTCGGGTGTGTCGGTGCGGCGGCGCAGCAGGGCCTTGATCCTGGCCACCAATTCGGCCAGCTCGAACGGTTTCACCAGGTAGTCGTCGGCGCCCGACTCGAGACCCGCGATCCGGTCGTCCACCGAAGCACGGGCGCTGAGCACGCAGATGGGCACGTCATTGCCCATAGCTCGCAGGGCCGTGACCACCCCGGCACCGTCGAGGACCGGCATGTTCATGTCGAGGACCACCGCGTCGGGCGCCTGCTCGGCGACGGCGCGCAGCGCGGCACCACCGTCGCGCGCGACCAGCACCCGGAAACCGGACAGTCGCAGGCCGCGTTCGACCGAGGCGAGAACGTCCTCGTCGTCATCGACGACGAGAACGGTAGAGGAAGTCACGTGGTGAGCTTATATTTCTGGCGGCGCGGGCGCCGCGGGGTCTCGGCCTGGTGGCCTCGATCTTCCCTCCCGGCGGGCACTCCTTCGTCGCACCCTCTGGTCAGTCCGGATCGAGGCGGCCGAGACGCCCCTGCGGGGCTGCGAAGACCTCGGATGTCTACGGGGTCGGCGAGACTGGATCGTTGTCCTGTTCGGGGGTGGCGGTCGGCGTGATGCTGCCCAGTGGTGGGTTGGCGAGGATGCGGTCCGCCAGGGCGGTGAGGACGTGGGGGTCCTCGATGGTGGCGGGGGTTTCGACGTGTTCACCGGCGGTGAGCTGGCGGATCGTCTTGCGCAGGATCTTGCCGGAACGGGTCTTGGGCAATCCGGTGACGATGATCGAGTCGTGCAGGGTGGCGATCGCCCCGATCTGGGCACGCACCCGGTCGTCGAGTTCGGCGCGCAACTGCTGCTGGTCGATCTCGACGCCCTGCTTGAGCACCACATAGGCCAGCGGGAGGCTGCCCTTGAGCTCGTCGGGCATGCCGATCACCGCGCATTCGGCGACGGCCTCGTGCCCGGCGATGGCGGCCTCGATGCTGCCCGCCGACAGGCGATGCCCGGCGATGTTGATCACGTCGTCGCTGCGCCCGAGGACGTAGAGATAGCCGTCCTCGTCGAAGTAGCCGGAGTCGCCGGTGAGGTAATGGCCGGGGAAGGCCGACAGGTACGAGCGGATGAAGCGATCCCGGTCGCGCCACAACCCGGTCAGGCAGCCGGGGGGCAGCGGCAGCCCGATGACGATGTTGCCCTCGGTCCCGGCCGGAACCGCGTTGCCGTTCGCGTCGAGCACGCGCAGCCGGTAGCCGGGCACCGGCACACTCGCCGAACCGGGCTTGACCGGCAGTTCCTGCACGCCGAGCGGGTCGGCGCAGATCGGCCAGCCGGTCTCGGTCTGCCACCAGTGATCGACCACCGGGGTGTCGGGATGATCGGCCAGCAGGGTGTTCGTCGCCCAGTCGAAGGTGGCCGGATCCAGGCGCTCGCCCGCGCAGAACAGCGCGCGCAGCCGGGACAGGTCGTGACGGTGGGCCGCGGTGGCGTCGGGGTCGGCGCGGCGGATCGCGCGCAACGCGGTCGGCGCGGTGAACAGCACCCGCACGTCGTGCTCGTCGACGATCCGCCAGAACGCGCCCGCGTCGGGGGTGCCAACCGGTTTGCCCTCGTAGAGCACCGTCGTCGCGCCGACCAGCAGGGGTGCGTAGACGATGTAGGAGTGGCCGACGACCCAGCCCACATCGGAGGCGGCCCAGAACACCTGACCAGGGCCGACGTCGTAGATATTGCGCATCGACCAGGCCAGCGCCACCGCGTGTCCGCCGTTGTCGCGCACCACGCCCTTCGGCTTACCGGTGGTGCCGGAGGTGTAGAGGATGTAGAGCGGATCGGTGGCGGCCACCGAGACCGGATCGGCGGGCGCCGCGCCGTCGACGCAGTCGTCCCAATCGACCCAGCGCGCGGCGACGGTCTGCTCCGAAGACGGCAGCACGTCGGTGGCGGGCAGGGCGGCCGGGAACTCGATCGTCGTGAACTGGGGCCGCTGCTTCACGATCACCGTGCGTACCGACGCGGTCTCGGCGAGGTCGAGCGCGGCCATCACGATCGGCGGGTAGTCGATGCGGCGGTTGGGTTCCAGCCCGCCCGAGGCGGTGATGATCAGGACCGGCTCGGCGTCGTCGATGCGGGCGGCCAACTCGGGTGCGGCGAACCCGCCGAACACCACCGAGTGCACCGCGCCGATGCGGGCACAGGCCAGCATCGCGATCACCGCTTCGGGAATCATCGGCAGATAGATCACCACCCGATCACCGGCCACCACACCGAGATCGCGCATGGCTCCCGCGAACTCGGCCACCGCGTCGAGCAATTCGGCGTAGGTGTAAATCGTGGTGGTGTCCGTCATAGCGGAGGCATATATGAGGGCGGGTTGATCGGCGTGTCCACCCTGGTCGACAGTGCCCGCTCTGACGTGGCGGTCGAGGGCGTTCACGCAGGTATTCAGGCGGGCATCGGGGAACCACCGGGCCGAACGCTTATCGGCGGCATCGACGATCTGCTGCGGTTCGACATCCCACTCGATGCCCTGAGCTGCGGCGGACCAGAAGTCGGCTGGGTCGACCAGGCTGGTCTGATAGACCGGCCGGTACTCGTGTTCGGTGTCCAACCCCGTGACTCCCTAGCCTCGCTTCGATGCCCGCTCGATAGATCCAGATGATTGTGGCAGACTTCACGCGACACCCGAGGGGGTGCCGCGACCTTTGGTTTTGCCTACAACGGGCTGGTCATCGAGCGGACCTCTACCGGGAGTCAGCCAAGAAGTTATTGATCCGTTAGAATCCGATGTCACTTATTCGGGCAGTCGTAGACGCAATTTCTCGGCCAGCCGTAGTTCTCGGCCAGCAGCCACTGGCGAGCCACCATCGCGCCTGTGGAGGTTCGCCTCAGGCGTACGGTACGAGGCCAGTTTGGAAAGTGAGTGGGAGATGCGTGACGCCGCTAGGTCCGGCAGCAAACGCTGGGCGCTCGGCAACTGGGACCTGCGTTGGAAGGTTACGGCCGTGCTTGCCGTGCCACTCGCGGTCGCGGTCGGGCTCGGCGTGTCGAGAATTACCTCCGAGTTCTCGGAGGCCAACCGGCTCTCCAGTATCAACGAGCAGGTAGACACGATTCCGACGGTCACCGCGCTGAGTGCAGGCACGGCGAAGGTGGCCGGCAGTCAGTTGGTGCCGGCCGGTCCGGGGGTCACCCTGGTCACCGACAAGGACCTCGCCGATCTCGACGCCGCCGTCGCCGCGGCCGAGACCTCGCTCGGTCGGCTGACCGATCTGCCTGCCGCGCACGGCGCGCTGGAGCGGATGGTCAAGCAGGCCAAGAACGTGCGCGCGCAGGGTAAGGCGCTGTCGACGTCCGCCGAGCCGGTACTTTCCGGGGTCGAGCAGATGACCCAGGACAGCGTCAGCATCGTGGAGTCCACCATCGCTCAGGTGAGCGATCCGGTGATGGACACGGCCAAGCTGCGTCTGGTCGACTCGCTCAACACGCGTTCGGTGCTCGTCGACGAGCTCGCCGGTCTGGCCGGGATGCTGCGTGGGCAGGACACCGGGGCGCAGACCTTCCTCACCGGTGTCGCGACCGAGAGCCATCTGCTCGATGTGCTGTCCAACCGCTTCCCCGACGGCGATCGGGTGATCGCCGACCTCAAGGCTCAGGCCGATATCCGGGCGAACCTGATCAGCAGTCCCGAGGTGTCCGCGGGCAAGCTGCCCGTCGGCGACTTGCGTACCTCGCTCTACTCGAGTTTGCAGGCCTACGAAGGCGTCGTGAACGAGGCCACCAAGGCTATCGAGGTCTCGATGGACGAGCTCACCGATGCGGCCGCCACCGGTGCCTGGACCTATACCGCTGTCGTCATCGCGACGATCCTGGCCGCGCTGCTGCTCGCCGTGTTCGTCGCCCGCTCGATGATCGTGCCGCTGCACCGCCTCCGGCTGGCCGCGCTGCGCGTCGCCGAGTCCGATCTGCCGCACGAGGTCGCCCAGCTGCGCAACGGTGCCGCGCCCGAGGACGTGCCGCTCGAGCCGATGCCGGTGCGCTCCGACGAGGAGATCGGCCAGCTCGCCCGCGCCGTCGACGACATCCACGGTCAGGCGCTGCGTCTGGCCAGCGACCAGGCGCAGATGCGTTCGCAGGTCAACGACATGTTCGAGACGCTGGCCCGCCGGTCCAAGTCGCTCGTCGACCATCAGCTCACCCTCATCGAGGCGATGGAGTACGACGAGAAGGACCCGCGCCTGCTCGAGAACCTCTTCCGGCTCGACCACCTCGCCGCGCGCATGCGCCGTAACGGTGACAACCTGCTGATTCTCGCGGGTACCAAGCAGCGTCGCACCAAGTCGGCCCCGGTCGAGATCGCCGACGTGCTGCGTGCCGCGATCTCCGAGGTCGAGGACTACGAGCGGGTCAAGCTCGGCGCCACACCGCGTGGCTCGCTGGTCGAACCGGCCGCCTCCGATATGGCGCACCTGTTCGCCGAGCTGCTCGACAACGCGCTGCGGGCCTCCCCGCCGGAGACCGACGTCAAGTTCACCTTCGCCCAGGCGCACGACCAGGGTCTGCTGATCGAGGTCGCCGACCGCGGCATCGGTATGCCGCCTGCCGAGATGTCGGAGATCAACCACCGGCTCGAGCAGACCGCGGAGCCCGGTCCCGACACCGCCCGCCACATGGGTCTGTTCGTGGTCGGCCGGCTGGCCGAGCGCCACGGTCTCACCGTGCGCCTGCGTCCGACCTTCGATACCGCGCGCGATCCGGGCGTCACCGTCACCGTGCACGTGCCGGTCGGCCTCATCGTCGCCGGTGCCGGTGGCCCGGTGGTGCCGCCGCAGCAGGTGCAGCAGCAGAACTCGCCCGCACCGCAGCAGCAGCGACCGAACCCGCAGCAGCAGCAGCAGCCGAGCAGCACCATGCAGACCCGCGCGATCACCCGCACCCCGGGTGGCAACGTGATGGTCACCGTGGATCCCGGAACCAGCGCGCCGCCGGCGGGTGCCGGTGGTGGGCTGCCGCAACGTCAGCCGGGCAACTCGATGGCTTCGGGCGTGGCCCAGGACGCGAACGAGCAGTCGTCGCCGTCGCTGCGTCCGCCCGCGCCGGGCCAGGGGAACGTGCCGCAGCGCGGCAAGCTCGCCGCGGCGAACCTACCCAAGCGCAACCTGGCGCCGGGTGGGCCGCAGCGTCCGCCCGCCGGGCCGGGCCAGCAGGGCCCGGGTGAGCAGAAGCCCGGTGGGCCGCCGCAGGCCGGTGGTGGGCTGCCGCAGCGTCAGCCGGGTGCGAACGGCGCGCCGTCGCGGGATTCCGCGCAGTCGCCGCGTGACGCGGCACCGCCCCAGCGCGATATGGCACCGCCGCAGCGCGATTCGGCACAGACGCAGCGGGGGAGCACCCCCGGTGGGTTGCCGCAGCGTTCGCCGGGCGCCAATGGCGCCCCGCAGCGTGATCCTTCGGTCGGTCTGCCGCAGCGCGATCCGTCGCCGCGGCTACCGCAGCGGGAGCAGACCGGCGGACTGCCGCAGCGTGACCCGGCAACGGGTCTGCCGCAGCGCGATTCGTCGACCGGCCTCCCGCAGCGGGAACAGACCGGTGGCCTGCCGCAGCGTGACCCGGCAACGGGTCTACCGCAGCGCGATGCCGCGAACGCCCAGCGTGATCCGGCGCAGTCGACCGGGTTGCCGCAGCGTGGTCAGGGCAGCGCTGCGCCGCAGCGTGATTCCGAGCCCGTGCAGCGTGACCCGTCGACCGGACTCCCGCAGCGGGGCAATGCCTCCGGCGGCCTGCCGCAGCGCGATCCCGCGCCGCGCCTGCCGCATCGGGATCAGTCCGGTGGTTTGCCCAGGCTCGATCAGACCGGTGGTCTCCCACAACGTGAGCAGACCGGTGGCCTGCCGCAGCGTGATCCGTCGACCGGCCTACCGCAGCGGGACCAGACGGGCGGTCTGCCGCAGCGCGACCCGTCCAACGGCCTCCCGCAGCGTGAGCAGACCGGTGGCCTCCCGCAGCGTGATCCGTCCAATGGTCTGCCGCAGCGTGAGCAGACCGGCGGTCTGCCGCAGCGTGATCCGGCCAGCGGACTTCCACAGCGTGCCCAGCCCGCCCGTCCGGCCAATGGTCTGCCCCAGCGCGCAACCCCTGCGCCGCAGCAGGATTCGGCCGACAACGGTCTGCCCCAGCGCGCTCCGGCCGCGGGTCAACCGCAGCGGGACGCGCCCAACGGCCTGCCCCAACGCGCGGCTGCGCCGAATGGGCTGCCGCAGCGCGATCCCGGGGCTAGTGTTGTACCGCAGGCGAACGCCGGGCCAGGAGTGGCTCTGCCGCAACGGGATCGGGACCCTGCGGGGCCGGATAACGCTGCGTCGGCAGGGCGTGATCCGGGTCGGCACAGCTTCCGGTCCAATCCGGTCAAGGCTGCGTCGTTCTTCCAGACCAGGTTGCAGCCGGCACCGGAAGGTGATTCCGTGATGGGCGGAACACCGATCTTCGCGGAGATGATGTCGTCGTGGCTCACGGACGAGAATTCCGACCGGAACCAGATGGCCGCGTCCTTCGAATCACCCGGTGATGACGGCTGGGAGGCTGCTCGCGCGGCGAGCGAAGCCCAGTCCGAGGTGCGTACCGCCGCCGGCTTGCCTCAGCGCAGTCCGGGCGGGAGGCTTGTGCCGGGTGGTGTGAGCGGCACCGCCGATCGCACTCCGCAGCAACGCGATCCCGCCACGATCCGCAACAGCCTGAGTCGTCACCAGCAGGGCGTCCGGGATGGCCGCGCAATGAAGGCAATGAACCTAACCGGAGATAAAGGAGACCGATGAACCCCGATCTAGGTGGTACGAACCGTCAGCTGGATTGGCTGGTTTCGAACTTCGCCAACGAGGTTCCTGGCGTAGCCCATGCCGTCCTGGTCTCGGCTGACGGACTGTTGATGGCCGCGAGCGCTCAGCTCCCGGTCGACCGCGCAGAACAGCTCTCCGCGGTGACCGCCGGACTGGCGAGCCTTTCCGTCGGCGTGTCGAATCTGTTCGAAGGCGGTACGGTACTCCAGTCCGTCGTGGAGATGGAGCACGGATACCTGCTGCTCATGGCAGTCGGCGACGGCTCCTACCTAGCGGTCCTGACCAACACCTCGTGTGACATCGGTCAGGTCGGCTACGAAATGGCACTTCTGGTCGAGCGCGTTGGCCAGACGGTCCAGGCCACCCCGCGCGTCACGATGGGTTCCTGATGGTGGGATGGACATAGACGATCACCGCATGGGGAGCGCCGAGCCCAGCCTCGTCCGCCCGTACTCCTTGACTGCCGGCCGCACCAGGCCGGCGGTCGAGTTGGCGCTGGAGGCACTCGTCGCATCGCATCCGGTCGCCATGGAGCGGCAGTACGAACTGAACAACCTCGAAACGTCCATCGTGGAGTTGTGCAGGCAATCGCCGTCCGTTGCCGAGATAGCTGCCCAGCTGTACATCCCGATCGGGGTGGCCCGGGTACTCGTAGCCGATCTGATCGAGGCCGGCCACGTCCGGGTTTCGGCAACTTTGAAAGACGATTCCAGCGACGATGAACGTCGCGAGCTGATCGAAAGGGTTCTCAGTGGACTCCGGCGTATTTGATTCGACGGCGCAGGTCGATACCCGCACGGCCAAGCCGACTTCGGCGAAGATTGTGGTCGCCGGCGGCTTCGGTGTGGGTAAGACCACGATGGTCGGCGCGGTGTCGGAGATCGTTCCGCTGCGCACCGAGGCGTTGGTCACCAACGCCAGTACCGGAATCGACAACCTGACCGGTATTCCGCAGAAGTCCACCACCACGGTGGCGATGGACTTCGGCCGTATCAGCCTCGCCGACGACCTGGTCCTGTACCTGTTCGGTACGCCGGGCCAGTACCGGTTCTGGTTCATGTGGGACGACCTGATCCGCGGCGCCATCGGCGCCGTGGTGCTGGTCGACACCCGCAGGCTCGAAGACAGCTTCGCCGCTGTCGACTACTTCGAGGCCCGCGGACTGCCGTTCCTGGTGGCGCTCAACGAGTTCGACGACGCGCCGAAGTACCCGCTCGAGGACATCCGCCAGGCCCTGGCGGTTCCCGCCGACGTGCCGATCATGTCGATCGACGCCCGTCGCCGGGAACCGGCCAAGCAGGCCCTGGTCGCCTTGACCGAGTACGCGCTGCGCAAGGTCATGCAGGGTTACTGAGCTCGCGTCTCTGCACCGATGGACGGGGCTGCTGCGATGAAGGCCGCAGCCCCGCTCTTCGTTCAGGACCAGGGTTTCAGGACTCCGGTTCGGGATCGGGCCGGGTCCAGCCGAGGATCATCGCCGGTGCACAGCCGCCGGCCATGATCGTGGCCAGCATCATCAATCCGCCCGCGTAGGCGATGCGATAGGCGTCGGCCTCCGGTGAGAACGCGCTGCCGAAGATCAGGTATGCCAACGGTGCCATGGTCAGCGACTGGGTGAGCGCGAGTCCCGCCGAGCGGGCCTTGTTGCGCTCGGAGATCTCCAGTTCGTCGAGCATCTGGTCGGGTGCGTGATCCTGGCCGCCCGAAGCGATCCGCAACATCGTCCAGCTCGGCAGGAACACCAGTGCCGACACGAGCGCGACCCCTGGCGCCCCGAACAGGTCGAGCGCGCGCATCACTCCGGCGACCGCGATCCCGAGCAGCGCGATCGTCACGATCACCACGAGAATCCGCCGTCGACGCAGCGACCGCCAGCTCTTCAGCATCCCCGCTGTCCGTTGTTCCTGCACGAGCCAGCGCCGGACCCGATAGTTCTGGTAGCGGTCGATGAGCGTGGTGGTCATGGCGTCTCGCCTTTCGTGCGTGGGTAGAGCTCGGCCGACAACGGCCCGAATTCCTTGCGGGAGAACACGACTTCGATCGGTAGCGCGAACACATCGCAGATGCGCATCGCCAGATCGAGACTCGGATAGTGATCGCCACGCTCGAGCGCGCCGATCGTCTGGACATTCACGTTGACGGCCTCGGCAAGCGCCGCCCGGCTCATCCGATGCTCCGCGCGCAACACCGCGATGCGATTGAAGATCGGCAGGGTTTCCCCTCGTCTGACTGGGCTCACCTAATGAAGTGTTGTAAAAACACAACATATTGTCAAGATGTCCCAATGCTCTGCTGTGATCTCGTGACTGTGGCCGAACCTGTCCGGCTACGCTCGGAGCGTGCGGATGTCGGCGGATGACTTACTCGGCCAGTTGCTCGACGCGGGCTCTTTCGTGAGCTGGGACCGGGCGCCGATCGAGCCCGCCGTGTCACCGCGGTATCGCCAGGACCTCATCGCGGCGGCCGATCGGGCGGGGACCGATGAGGCGGTGCTGACGGGGGAGGGGTTGTTGCGCGGGCGGCGAGTGGCCGTGATCGCCTGCGAGTTCGCGTTTCTGGCCGGATCGATCGGGGTGGCAGCGGCCGAGCGGATCGTGTGTGCCGTCGAGCGCGCCACCGAACTCGGGCTGCCGCTGATCGCCTCGCCGACCTCCGGCGGCACGCGGATGCAGGAGGGGACAGTCGCTTTCGTGCAGATGGTGAAGATCGCGGGTGCGGTGGCCGTACACAAGTCGGCGGGGCATCCGTATCTGGTGTATCTGCGTGATCCGACGATGGGTGGGGTGTTCGCATCGTGGGGGTCGCTGGGGCACATCACCTTCGCCGCGCCCGGCGCGCTCATCGGGTTTCTGGGTCCTCGCGTGTACGAAGCCTTGTACGGCAGGCCGTTTCCGCCCGGCGTGCAGACGGCGGAGAACCTCTATCGCAACGGTGTGATCGACGGTGTGGTGACGGTGGAGGTGTTCCGGCGGATCGCGCACCGGGCGATGAGCGTCGCCGCAGGCGCTGTCGTTCCGATGACGACCGAGCCGGGTTGGGCTGCGCCGGTGCGTAGTCCGTCGACCCCGTCGAATCCGGCTGCCGGTGCCTGGGATTCGGTGCTCAGTTCGCGGCGGCCCGGCCGGCCGGGCATTCGGGACCTGCTTCGCCATACGACACAACGGGTTCCGCTCAGCGGAACCGGCCGTGGTGAATCCGATCGCACTGTCCTGCTCGCCCTCACCCGGTTCGCCGGTCAACCGTGTGTCGTGTTCGGGCACGACCGATCCGGTCAGGAGGGCGAGCACACCATGGGCCCGGCCGCCCTGCGCGAGGCGCGGCGCGCGATGGTCCTGGCGCGGGAACTGCGGTTGCCGCTGGTGCTGGTCATCGACACCGTCGGCGCCGCCCTGTCCAAGGAGGCCGAGGAACGCGGGCTCGCCCCCGAAATCGCCCGCTGTTTGGCCGATCTCGTCACCCTCGACACCCCGACCGTCTCCGTGCTGCTCGGCCAGGGCACCGGCGGTGGCGCGCTCGCGCTGTTGCCCGCCGACCGGGTGCTCGCCGCCAGGCACGGTTGGCTGGCTCCGCTGCCGCCGGAAGGGGCGAGCGCCATCGTCTTCCGCGATATCGCGCACGCACCGGAAATGGCTGCCGCGCAAGGCATCAGATCGGCTGATCTGCTCGAAGACGGTGTGGTGGACCGGATCGTCGAGGAGTACCCCGATGCCGCCGACGAACCGGTGGCCTTCGCCCGTCGCACGGTCCTGGCGATCGCCGCCGAACTGGCGGCGCTGCGCACCTACGAGCCCGCCGAACTGCGAACGCTGAGGCAGCGCCGATACCGGCGAATCGGACTGGCCGGAGCTGTGTACTGAATCGCGGGCAATCCCCTGACCAGCGCCCCGCTTCTCGGTACGGGGAAACACGCGACGCGCCGTCGTTGACGCCGCACCCAACCACTTCTACCTTCGAGAGGGTGACCTTCCGCAGCGAGAGCAGCCCTGTCCCCACCATCGTGCTCAATGACGGGAACGTGATCCCACAGCTCGGCTTCGGTGTGTTCCAGGTGCCCGCGGAAGACGTCACCGGGGTGGTGGCCGAGGCGTTGAAGGTCGGCTACCGCAGTATCGACACGGCCGCGGTCTACGGCAACGAGGAAGGCGTAGGCCGCGCCATCCGTGAATCGGGGATCCCCCGCGACGAACTCTTCATCACCACCAAGCTGTGGAACGCCGACCAGGGCTACGACAGCACCCTGCGCGCCTTCGATACCAGCATGGGGCGCCTCGGCCTGGATTATCTGGACCTGTATCTGATCCACTGGCCGGTTCCGTCGGCAGGCCGCTACGTCGACACGTTCCGCGCGTTCCAGGCGCTGAAGTCGCAGGGCCGGATCGGCTCGATCGGTGTCTCCAACTTCCGGGTGATCGATCTGGAGACCCTGATCGCCGACGCGGGCGAGATCCCGACGGTGAACCAGATCGAACTGCATCCCACGCTGTCCCAGCGTGACCTGCGGCAATACGACGCCAATCACGCGATCGCCACCGAAGCGTGGAGCCCGCTGGGGCAGGGCACGCTGCTCGGCAACCCCACCATCGTCGACATCGCCGAGCAGCTCGACCGCACCCCGGCGCAGGTGATCATCCGGTGGCACCTGCAGCTGGGCAATATCGTCATCCCGAAGTCGGTCACGCCGTCGCGGATCTCCGAGAATTTCGATGTGTTCACCTTCGAACTCGATGCCGAGGCGATGGAGTCGATCAGCCGCCTCGACTCGGGCAAGCGGGTCGGCGCCGATCCGTCGACGTTCAGTGCCGGTCTGGACTGAGCCCGAGGAAACCGGTCAGCTCGCGGGCGGCCGCCCGGCCCGCCCGATTGGCGCCGATCGTGCTGGCAGAGGGCCCGTAGCCGATGAGATGGATGCGCGGGTCGACGGCCACCTGCGTCGCCAACCGCCCGGTCATGGTGATCCCGCCGCCGGGTCCGCGCAGCCGCAAGGGCGCCAGATGATCCAGTGAGCTGCGGAAACCGGTTGCCCACAGAATCACATCGGCGGCCTGGAAACTGCCGTCGGCCCAGCGCACGCCGGTGGGCTCGATCCGCTCGAACATCGGCAGCCGTCGCAGCGCACCCCGCTCGCGGGCGGCGCGCAAACGGTCGTCGAGCGGTAGGCCCGTCACCGAGACGACCGACCCCGGCGGCAGACCCGCCCGGACGCGGTCCTCCACCAGTGCCACCGCGTCGCGCCCGTCCTGCTCGGCGAACGGCGTTTCGCGCCAGCGCGGCTCCGACCTGGTGACCCATGTGGTGGAGGTCACGAGCGAGATTTCGTCGAGTAACTGCACCGCCGAGATGCCCCCGCCGACGACGACGACATGTTTGCCCGTGAACTCGTCGGCCGTGCGGTAGTCGCGGGTGTGCAACTGGCGGCCCGCGAAGGTGTCGGCGCCCGGATATCGGGGGATGAACGGGTGCTCCCAGGTGCCGGTGCCGTTGATCAGACCTCGTGTGCGAAGAGTGCCCGCGCCCTCGGTTTCGACCTGCAATACCTCGCCTCGGCCCGCGCAGCTCTGCCCGTCGGCGGTCCGATCGCAGACGACTTTGACCGTCACCTGCCGTTGAACCTGCAGGTCGAAGCGCTTTTCGTAGAGTTCGTAGTAGTGCGGCACCGCGCTGGCGGCTCGCGCCGACTCCGATCCCGCCGGCAGTGTCTCGGCGAAGGACATTCCCGGCAGGTCGTGCACCCGGTTCACGGTGGTCAGAGTCAGCGACGGCCACCGGAACTGCCAGGCGCCACCGGGGCCGGGTGCGTGGTCGACGATGCGGAAATCGCGTTCGGGCACCAGCCCGAGCTTGCGCAGGTGATAACCGGCAGAAAGCCCTGCCTGACCCGCGCCGATCACCAGGATGCCGAAATCCGTCCTCGCCACAGCCGTCGATGCTATCGCCTTGCCGGGCGTTGTCGGCGGGCTGTGGCAGAGTGTGAACATCCACGAAATCTGGGAGATTCTGGGGAGGATGCATGCTCGGCGTGACCCGCGATGGTGACGTGATCACCATCGAATTGCAGCGCGAGGAACGGCGCAACGCGCTCAACGAGGACCTGGTCGGGCAACTGCGCGCCGCGATGCTCGACGCGGTGGCGCAGGGTGCGCGTGCCATCGTGCTCACCGGCCGCGGGCCGATCTTCAGCGCGGGCGCCGATCTGTCGGGGGTGTACTCCGAGTCGTTCCTGAGCGGTCTGCTCGACATGCTGCACACGATCGAATCCGTGCCGGTTCCGGTGATCTCGGCGATCAACGGTGGTGCGCTCGGTGCGGGCGTGCAGCTGGCGCTGGCCTCGGATCTGCGGGTGATCGAGCCCGACGCCTATATCGCGGTGCCCGCGGCCAAGCTCGGCATCTCGGTCGATCGCTGGACGGTGTCGCGGCTGGCGGCCCTGATCGGTGGCGGCCCGGCCCGAACGATCCTGCTCGGCGCCGAATCCGTCTCCGCCGCAGACGCTTACGCCTACGGCTTCGCCAACAAGCTCGGCACGCTCGCCGATGCCAAGGACTGGGCCAAGTCCATCGCCGCGCTGGCGCCGCTGTCGCTGCAGGCCATGAAACTGATGCTCAACGACGACGGCACCGGCGATCCGGCGAGCGCGCAGCAGGAAGCCGCGCTGGCAGCCGCGTGGAGCAGCGACGACGCGAAAGAGGGCCGCCTGGCCCGGCAGGAGAAGCGCCCGGCGAAGTTCGTGGGGCGCTGATGCGGATCACACGTCTGGCAGGTTCGCTGGCGAGTACCTTCGGTCTCGCCTGGATGGCCCGCGCGGTGTGGGGCCTGCCCACCTCGATCGGTGCGGGCCCGTCGGCGATCGCGCCGACCGCGATCGGCAAGTCCTCCTATCGCGACGGCCGTTTCCACAACACCGAGCCGAGCTCGATGCTCGCCGCCGGTGCCGCGCCGTCGCTGATCTGGTCGGGACTCACCAAGGGACGTATCGGCCGCCCTGCCAATCCCGTCCCGCTGGTCACCCCCGCGGTTCCCGAGCAGGCCGCCGAGCTCGCGGTGACCTGGTACGGGCACGCCAGCGCCCTGGTGGAACTCGACGGTTACCGAGTGCTGGCCGACCCGGTGTGGAGTGAACGGGTTTCCCCGTCCCCGGTGGTCGGCCCCGCCCGCCTGCATCCTGTCCCCGGCGAGCTGGCGCAGGTGCCACAGGTCGACGCCGTGATCATCTCCCACGATCACTACGACCACCTCGACAAGGCCACCGTCGACGAACTCGTCCGCACCCAGCTCGCGCCGTTCGTCGTGCCCACCGGCATCGGCGCGCACCTGCGGCAGTGGGGCGTGCCCGAATACCGGATCATCGAGCTCGACTGGGGTGGTTCGGTCTCGCTCGGTCGCGATGCCGACGACCGCGGCCTCACCATCACCTGCGCCGAGGCCAGGCACTTCTCCGGCCGCGGGCTCGTCCGCAACACCACGCTGTGGGCGTCGTGGGCGCTGTCCGGCCCGACCAAGCGGGTCTACTTCGGCGGCGACACCGGCTACACCAAGGCGTTTTCCCAGGCCGGCGCGGTGCTCGGTCCCTTCGATCTCACGCTGCTGCCCATCGGCGCGTACGACGAGCGCTGGACCGATGTGCACATGAATCCCGAAGAGGCGGTGCGTGCCCACGCCGACCTGTGCCTCGGCGACGCAGGTTACGGCCTCCTGGTCCCGATCCACTGGGCAACGTTCAATCTGGCCTTCCACGGCTGGTCCGAACCCGTCCGGCGCCTGGTGTCGGCGGCCGCGGATGCGGGTACTCCGGTGGTAGTGCCCAAGCCGGGCCAGAGGGTGGTTCCGAATGACCTCCCACCACGGGATTCGTGGTGGGAAGATGTGGAATGACCCTCCTCGCGAAAGGAACATCGGCAGATGAGTCTCGTGGATACCTTGAAGGGCTTGCTCGGTAAGGGCAAGGTTGCGGTCGAACAGAACGCGGACAAGATCAATGAGGCGGTCGACAAGGCCGGCACCTTCATCGATGACAAGACCAAGGGCAAGTACAGCGACAAGATCGAGAAGGGCAAGGACGCGGCCAAGAAGGTCGTGCCCCCGCAGGCAGGCCCCGGCACTGCCCCCGGCGGCCCCGCTCCGACAGATCCGGGACCCAAGGCCTGATTCGGTGCGCGGGGACCGGTAGAAGGTCCCCGCCGTCCGATCGCGTCGATGGTCCGCCGGGAATTTCGGGGCGCGCCGGGTGAACCGGACATCGAGGTTGAGCTCAGCAACCTCGACAAGGTGCTGTACCCGGAGACCGGCACGACGAAAGGCGAAGTGATCGCCTACTATTCGGCGATCACCGAGGCGGCACTACCCCATCTCGCCGGCCGTCCGGTCACCAGGAAACGGTGGCCGAACGGGGTCGACCATGCCGATTTCTTCGAGAAGAACCTGCCCGAGCACGCGCCCGCGTGGATCCACCGGTCCGCGATCGAGCATTCCAGCCGCCGGGTGGTGTACCCGCTGATCGATTCCGAGGCCGGGATGGCCTGGCTCGCGCAGCAGGCGGCACTGGAAATCCATGTGCCGCAATGGCGTTTCGACGCGGACGAGCGCGGTCCGGCCACCAGGATCGTGTTCGATCTCGACCCCGGCTCCGGCGCGGGTCTGGCGGACTGCGCGCTAGTGGCGCTCGCGGTGCGCGACATGGTCGCCGACATCGGCATGCGGGCATTCCCGGTCACCAGTGGTAGCAAGGGGATTCACGTCTATGTGCCGCTGGATCGACCGCTGAGTTCGGGTGGCGCGTCCACTGTCGCCAAGCAGGTGGCCACCAATCTCGAAGCGCTGCACCCGGATTTGGTGACGGCGACCATGGCGAAGGCGGCCCGCAAGGGCAAGGTGTTCCTGGACTGGAGTCAGAACAACGCCGCCAAGACCACCATCGCCCCCTATTCGCTGCGCGGTCGCGCCGAACCGAATGCCGCCGCCCCACGCACCTGGGCCGAGATCGAGGACTCGGACACGCTGCGTCAGTTACGTTTCGACGAGGTGCTTGCCCGCTGGAAGGCCGACGGGGACCTGCTGGCCGAACTCGATCCGCCGCTTCCCGCCGACCCCGAGGCCGGCCGGCCTACTGCCCGCCGCGATTCCCTCACCAAATACCGCAGCATGCGCGACGCGCAGCGGACTCCCGAGCCCGTCCCAGAGGCGACCCCCGAGCCCGGACCCGGCAATCGCTTCGTCATCCAGGAACATCACGCCCGCCGCCTGCACTGGGACGTGCGGCTCGAGCACGACGGCGCCCTCGCCTCCTGGGCGGTGCCCAAAGGTCCGCCGACCGAGCCGAAACACAATCGGCTGGCGGTGCGCACCGAGGATCATCCCCTCGAATACCTGCACTTCCACGGCACCATTCCCCAGGGCGAATATGGTGCGGGGGAGATGACGATCTGGGATTCGGGCACCTACGTCACCGAGAAATGGCGCTCCGACGAGGTGATCGTCGAACTCGACGGAGAGCGGGTGTCCGGCCGCTACGCCCTCATCCAGACCAAGGGCGACCAGTGGCTGATGCACTACATGCGCGACCAGACCCGTCGAGAGCCCGTGGTGGACACCGGTTTCCCGCGCGGACTGTCGCCCATGCTGGCCACCGCGGGCGAAATCGAATCGCTGACCCCCGTGGACTGGGGCTTCGAAACCAAGTGGGACGGTTTCCGGGTGATCGTCGAGATCCACGACGGCACCGTCACCGTCCGCAGCCGCGCCGGCAACACGGTGACCGCCCGCTATCCGCGCCTGGCTGCCCTCGGCGAGGAGCTGGCCGGGCATCAGGTGGTCCTGGACGGCGAAGCGGTGGTTCTCGACGACGCCGGGCTCTCGGATATCTCGGCGCTGCAAGCAGATTCGGCCCGGGCGGTGTTCATCGCCTTCGACGTGCTCTACCTCGACGGCACCTCGCTGCTGCGGAAGAAGTACACCGACCGCCGGGCGGTGCTCGAGGCGCTGGGCAGATTGTCGCCGTCGATGAATGTCACCGCGCTGCTGGAGGGTTCGGGCGCCGAGGCGATGAAGGCCAGCCGCGCGCAGGGGCAGGAAGGGGTGGTGGCCAAGCGGCTGGAATCGGTGTATCAGCCGGGCAAACGCAGCCAGACCTGGCTCAAGCAGCGCAACTGGCGCTCGCGCGAAGTGGTGGTCGGCGGGTGGCGGCGCAGCGACAAACGGCCGTTCAAGTCGCTGCTGCTCGGCATGCCGCACGAAGACGGCCTCATCTACGTCGGGCGGGTGGGTACCGGATTCGGAGACGAACAGTCGCGTCGGATCGCGGCCGAGCTCGACGGACTGCGGCGCGAGACGTCCCCGTTCACCAACGAGATGACCGCCGACGAACGCCACGACGCGCAATGGGTTACCCCGAAGCTCACCGGGACCGTCCGCTTCCAGGCGTGGACCGATACCGGACGGCTCTGGCATCCCGTATGGGACGGTGTGACGAGCTCGCCATGATGATGCCCACCGTGAAAGCTGCGATGTTGCTACGGTAATCGCGTTGGACCCGGTATCGAATCAACGAGGAGTGCGCGGTGGATTTCAAGAACCTGGCGGGCAAGGCGATGGACCTGGCCGCCCAGCATGCGGACAAGGTCGACGGCGTCATCGACAAGGCGGGTGACGTGGTCGACGAGAAGACCGGCGGCAAGTTCAGCGGCCAGGTCGACTCCGCACAAGACGCAGCCAAGAACGCCATCCGCTGAATCTTCAGCGGCTGGCGCCGCGGGGTTTTCGGCCCTGCGGGCCTCGAATCCGAGGGGCGATACTGAGTCTCTCAGCGGCTGGCGCCGCGGGGTTTTCGGCCCTGCGGGCCTCGAATCCGAGGGGCGATACTGCGCCTTCGGCGTTCCGTCTCGCTCCTCGGATCCGAGGCGGCCGAAAACCCGGTGCTGGGAGTTCGCCGGGCTGTCAGTTTCCGGTCATCAGGGCGGAGATCGTGTCGACATCGGTGACCAGGGCATTGCCCTGGAACGCGAAGTCGTCGTAGGCGCGCGCCATCGCTTCCTTGTCGCGACCGCCGCAGGCGTCACCGATCACCACCGGTACGAAACCCAGATCGGTGGAGTGGGTGACGGTGGGCGCGATGCCGATCTCGAGTGCGACGCCGGCGATGGCGTAGGAGCCGATCCGCAGATCGCGCAGGAGAGTAGCGAGGGGTGTGCCCTCGAAGGCCGACATCGACATCTTGTCGAAGACCAACTCGTCTTCGCGCGGCACCAGCTCGGGCACCAGCTCGAACGAGGGCGTGTCGCGTTGCAGAATGAAGGCCACGTCGTCGACGGATTCGGCGTTCTGCCAGCTCATCAGCAGCCGCATCCCGTATACCCCGGTCAGTCGCCGTGGCGGGAAGAAGTGCCGGAGGAAGATCACCGGATAGCCGCCGCGCCGGGCGGCTTCGACCACCCGCACGACGCGTTCGGTGATCTCCTGGCCGTCGGGCAGCTGGCCGAGAACCCCGACCTGCATGTCGTAGACGATCAGCGCCATTCGGTCGGGCGCGCACAGATCGCCGAGGCTATCGGGAATGTCGAGTCCGTTTCCTTGTCGCACCGACGCCAGTGTAGGCGCCGGTGCGAGGGAGGAATCGAACTGTGGCGCAGACTATTTGGTCTGCTGGGCCCACTGCGTGGTACCTGCCGGCGCCTGGAGGGTGTTGATCAGATCCATGCCCGCGATGACCAGCGCGGGTCCACCGACGATGATCGTGCCGATGATGCCGCCGACGCTGGCGCCCGTGACGAAGCCCGGAATCGCGCCGACACCGGGGATGAGGACACCGCCGACGATCAGGCCGATCACCGCGCCGAGCCCCATGCCGACGAAGCTGCCGACGGCGGTGGCCAGGCCGAAGGTGGATGCGAAGTTCGCCTGTGCCGCATAGTTTTCGGCGGGTGAGGCGACCGGCGTGAGGTTGGGCTTGGCCGCGGCGACGTCCTTCACCGCGGTCAGCTCGAGTACGTGGCCGTCGTCGCGAACCGCGTGCGGCAGCGGGTACTCGAACTTGCCGTCGCGGACCGAGAGTGGCATCGACACGAGGGTGGCGCCTGCTTCGTCGCGGATCTCGACCGTACCGCCGGTGACGGCGAAGGTGCCGTGGGTGAGGGTGGTGATGAGGGTGTTGCCGACGACCTCGGTGCGGTAATCGACATTCGGCGTCACCGGGTCGGCTCCGGCGACTCCGGCTCCCACCAGTGCGGCGGCGAGCACCGGAACAGCGGCCGCGGCGATTTTGCGGATGATCATGTGAACATTTCCCATCTGGATCTCATCAGGTGTGAGTTGCTCGAACAGGCGCCGTGATGATGACTTCCCCCCGAGAAAGTTTCGTGACCGGCGCGTGAAGCTGCCTAGCTCGATTTCTGTGAGGAACCATAGCTTGCACCAGGGTTTCGGGACAGTGAATTCGGGGTATTGCGCTCAGCCGATGATGGTGCTCAGCGCTACGGCGCCCGCGCAGACCACGACGACCACGCCGAGTGCGATGGCGTCGCGGCGGTGCGGCGCGCTCGGATGCGCCGTCAGCATGCCGGTGCCGCCACGGGCGGTGATCGCCTCGCCGAGTTCGCCCGCGCGCCGCGACGACACCGCCATGCACGCGGTGAGGATGTCGATGAGCGGGTTGTCGGCGGCGCGGTGCATCAGGTTGTCCTTGGGGCGCAGTCGGCGTGCGGCGCGCAGCACCCGGATCTCGTCGAACAGCAGCGGCAATCCGCGCAGGGTGAGCGCCACGACCACGGCCCATTCGTCGACCGGTAGTCGCAACTTGCGCAGCGGCGCGCCGAGTTTCGCGAGGGCGGGGGCGATCTCGCCCATCGGCGTGGTGAAGGCGATCAGGAACGAGGCGGCCACCAGGACCATTCCGAAGACGAAGATCTGCGTGTAGCCGAGCACCGCTTTCATTCCGATCGGCGCGTTGATCAGGCCGCCGAGCACGACGAGTCCCCAGAACCACCACGGCAGCCGGGGGATCGCGCCGAGTGGCAGCCGCGCGAGTACCCAGATCAGTACCAGGAAGGCCGTGATCACGCCGAGCACCGGCCAGGTCGGCAGGAACATCAGCAGCAGGCTGATCAGGAACGCGGCGATCATCTTCGTGCCTGCCCACAGGCGGTGCACGACACTGTCGACCGGGACTTCACGCAGCAGCACTGTGCTCATGGGGTCGTGCCTTTCGGTGCGCTGGTGTGTGCCGTCGCGCCCTCGTCGCCGCGGCGGCCGAGGGGCAGGCCGGCCACGAAGGCCGGCTTCTCCAGTGCGCGTTCGGTTCTCGGGATCGCGTGACCGTCGGCCGAGACCACCACACCGTCGTCCAGGTGCACCGTGCGGTCGCAGACCATCGCCATCTCGGCGACATCGTGCGAGATGATGATCAACGTCAGCCCCGAATCCCGCAGCCGGGCAAGCAGTTCCACGATTTCGGCGCGCCCCTGTGGATCCAGGCCCGCCAGCGGTTCGTCGAGGACGACAACCTGCGGCCGGCTCGCCACCATCGCGGCGAGCACCACCCGCTTGGCCTGTCCGCCGCTGAGTTCCTCCACCGAACGGGCGGCGAGGCGGCGGTCGAGCCCCACCGCGTCCAGCGCTTGCCCGACCGCACCGGACCCGGTGGCCCGACCGCCCCAGTCGGCGATCTCCGCGCCGACTGTCTGCTTCTGTAGTTGCAAGCGGGAATGCTGGAAGGCCAGCGCCACCCCGCCGACCTGTTTGTCGACCGCGGTGCCGCGCAGTTCGCAGCGTCCCGAGCTCGGCGCGATCAGTCCCGCGATGATCCAGGCGAGCGTCGATTTGCCCGATCCGTTGCCGCCGACGATCAGCAGCGCCTCGCCTTTGCGGACCGACAGGTCGACACCGTGCAGGGCCGGTGCTTCCCACGGCGTGCCGCGGTTGTAGGTGTGGCGCACGTCGGCGAGTTCGAGGACGGAGGCGCCCATCGGCCTGCGGCGCTGGTCGCGGGCCGGGTGGGGCCAGCTCGCGAGGTGGTCGACCATCCGGCCGTCGGCGAGGTGGATCACCCGGTCGGCGGCGGTCGCGTCGGCTTCGTGGTGGGTCACCAGGACCACGGCGGTGCCGTGCCGGCGCGGGAGCTCGGCCAGGAGGGCGACGAGCTCGCGACGGCCGTCGGGGTCGATCATCGAGGTGGCTTCGTCGGCGATGAGCAGCGCCGGGCGGCGCGCGAGCGCGGCGGCCACGGCGAGACGCTGTTGCTGGCCGCCGGAGAGGGTGGCGGTTTCGCGGGCGCCCATGTCGGCGAGGCCGACCTCGGCGAGGAGCGCGTCGACGTCGACCGCGGCGGCCGAGTCTGCCGACAGCCCCCACACCACATCGTCGGCGACCGAGACGCCGAGAGTCTGGCTCTCGGGTCGCTGCAGGACCAGTGCTGTCCCGCCGAGTGCGCCCAAGCCTGCCGAACCCGGACGGTCCACCGCACCCGTGGTCGGCGGCCTGCCTGCCAGGACCCGGGTCAGGGTCGACTTGCCGGAGCCGTTGTGGCCGACGACGGCGACGAACTCGCCCGGGCGAATGGTGAGGTCGATGTCGGCCAGTGCGTCGACATTCGTGCCCTCGTACCGGTAGCCGACGCCGTGCAGGGATACCGGCAGCGGCCCGACCGGCCGATCGTCGAGCGGCGCGTCGAGTCGATCGCTGCCCGGCAACCACGCCAGGCGATCGAGTACCGCCCCGAGCACGAACCAGGAGATCACCGTGCTCACCAGCACGCCGAGCGCCACCGTGCCGCCGACGTAGATCCACCACCAGCGCAGCACCACGTCGACGGCTTCGGCGGCCATCCGGCCGAGCGGCTCCAGCGCGGGCAACCGGCCCGCCAGATTCTCGATGCCCTTCGCGGTATTGCGGATCGCGTCGAAGAACAGGTCTCTGGTTCGTGAGAAGAGCAGCAGACTGCCGACGGAGAACAGCCCCCAGCCCACACCGGCGACGATTCCGAGCGCGAACACCGTGGGGAATCCGCCGCCCCGGCGCTTCACGGTCCCGATGATTCCCGCCAGGGTGGCCGCGCCCATGACGCCGAGCGCGGGCATCACGCCGGCCGCCACGAAGGTGACCAGCGTGGCCGCGATTGTGGCCGTGACCAGTGCTCGTAACCGATACCGCTGGGCGAGCAGGCCCAACGGCACTGCTGCGACGAGCTGCAACGCGGCCGCCATGGGGACGAGTGAGCCGACGGTGATGAGGCCGACGGTGAGCCCGGCCATCACCGCGCCGCTCGCCAGTTCGATCGGGCGCAGGGGACCGCTGGGCAGACCCGCGGGCTTGTCTCTCACGTGTCCAGTCTGCCAGGGGGTCGGGTGTGCGGGTGTGGGGCTGATGTGGAGGTTGTGTGGGGTTGTCGGCAGGCGTGTCGGCTATCGAAGCACGGGGGCGGCGTCGTCCTGGCGCATGGCGGCGACCTGTGGGCGTCGCCGGAACATGCTCGGCCGCAAGCGCGCGATCGCGACGCCGGTCAGGCACAGGGCGCCGCCGAGGAGCGCGGTGGCGGTGGGGACTTCGGCGAGGAAGATCCAGGACATGACGATGGCGAGGGCGGGAACGGCGTAACTCGACGACGCGGTGACCCCCGCGGGGGTGTGGGCCAGGGCGTAGGCCCACAGCAGGAAGGCGAGGGCGGTCGAGACGACGCCCAGGTATACGACGCCGATGGTGGCGGAGAGCGGGGCTTCTGCCAGTTCCTGTGTCATTGTCGGTGCCCACGGCAGCAGGACGACGGCTCCGGCGACCGCGCCGAGGGCGGTCGCGGTCAGCGGGTCGGTGGACCGCAGCACCAGCTTCTGCGCCACCACGCTGATGCCGTAGAGCAGGGCGGCCGCCACCGCGAGCAGCACGCCGATGCGGTCGCGCTGTCCTGGTCCGGTGAACGCGATGATCGCGGCGCCGGTGAAGCTGACCGCGATGCCGACTACCAGCAGCGGCGGGAACCCCTCGTTCAGAAACAACCCGGCCAATACGGCGACCACGATCGGCGCGATGTTCACCAGCAGGGCGGTGGTGCCCGCGTCGAGATGCTGTTCGGCGGCGTTCACCAGCACGGTGTAAAGCCCGAACCACAGCGCGCCGTAGGCCATCGTGAGCCACAGCGCCGTGCCGCGCGGCATCCGGCCGCCGCGAAACGCCAGCACCAGCACCAGCACGACGGCGCCGACGAGCAGCCGTCCGGATGCCATCGCCGCGGGCGATACGTAGGGCGCGATGCCGCGGATGATCACGAACGACGATGCCCAGGCGAGCATCACGGCGACCAGGGCGAGAGCGGGCAGGCGTGACTTCATTCCTCTACGGTGGACCCGTGAAGAGGTAAGCACAAGCGGGTATTCGCCATCTAATATTCAGTAGAACTGAATCGAGGAATTCGCATGATCGACACGCACCGCTTGATGATCTTCCGATCCGTGGTCGCGACCGGCTCGGTGGCCGCGGCGGCCTCGACGCTCGGTTACTCGCCGTCGGCGATCTCCCAGCACCTGACCGCACTCCAGCGCGAGACCGGCTTGCAGCTGCTGGAACGAGTCGGTCGCGGCGTGGTGCCGACCCCGGCGGGCCGGGTGATCGCGGGGGAGGCCGCCAAGGTGCTCGACGAGTTGACCGCGCTCGGGTCGACGGTGTCGGACCTGCGCGCGGGCAAGGCCACCCGGATCACGATCAACTCGTTCAGCTCGGCGGGCACCAACTGGATGCCCGACGTGGTCGCCACCCTCACCCACGAATTCCCCGACACCAGGGTTCGCCTGCGCATCGTCGACGAACTGGCCCCGGTGTCGGGCAACCGTCCCGACATCGCCCTCACGGTGCGCCTGGGCAAACCGGCGCAGATCACCGGCTACACCCACCGCGACCTGATGACCGAGCCCTACGTCGCCGTGGTCCCCGCCGACCACGAACTGGCGACACGTACCACCGTCGACGTCGCCGAACTCGAGCGATACCGCTGGATCGACAACGACACCAGCCACGGACCGTGCAGGCAGGCGATGCTGAACGCCTGCGCCGCAGCGGGTTTCACGCCTCGGTTCGTGGTGGAGACCACCGACTACCCGTCCGCCCTGCGATTCGTGGCGCGCGGTGTCGGCATCACCGTCGTCCCCCGCCTCGGCGCCACGGACCTGCCGCCCGGTTCGCGCGCGCTGGAGCTGACCAATCCGACGCCGCGCCGCACGATCTGCGCGCACATCAAGGACTCCGAGTCGTGCAACCCGGTCGTCACCCGGACGATGGAGTTGCTGCGGATGGCCGCGGGCTTGCCGGGCGGTCAGTCGGGTGGGGGCTCGGACAGCCAGCCGCCCATCGCGACTGTCCGGAAATGAGTTGTCAGGCCGAAGTTCTCGTCGATGACATGCAGCGCGATAGCCGGGTCGGGTGCGTAGTCCATGACGCGATGGGGTGGCGTCACTTCCCATTCGCCGCCGAGGACGGAAGCCGTACTGGGACAGGTGATCATGGGTTTGCCCGCGAAGATCGTCGCGATGGGGGCGTGGGCGTGGCCGGTGAGAATGCCGACGATGCGTGGATCGCCCGCCACCACCGCGGCCAGCCGGCCGGGATCGGCGAGCGCGATGACATCGACCACGGGACTGAACACGTGCTTGGGCGGATGGTGCAGGGCCACCAGGATCGGTCCGTCCGGCGCCTCGGCGAGTGTCGCGCGCAGCCAGTCGAAGGTGTCCTCGCCCAGCAGGCCCGCGGATTCACCGGGGATGCTCGAGTCGAGCATGACGACGGTGAGCGGCCCGACGCGGTGGACGCTGTTGACGGGAGTGGTCGAGGCGGGCTCGCCCAGCAGTGCGGTGCGGAAGTTCGCGCGGTCGTCGTGGTTGCCGGGCAGCAGGTACACGGGGATGTCTGCTTGCAGGGCAAGGCGTGCTTGCGCGTACTGCTCCGGCGTGCCGGAGTCGGTGATGTCGCCGGTCACCAGGATGACGTCGGGCCTGCGTGGCAGGTCCGCCAGGTAACCCATCACCGCCTCCACCCGTTCGGTGTTGCGCGCGCTGAGGTCGAAGTGGGTATCGCTGAGCTGAGCCGCCAGGATCATCGGCAGTCGCTTTCTTCTCTGGGATCGCTCCGTTGCGTCAGAGTGCGCCGGTATGACTCATCGGCACCTCTCCAGGCTAGATGACCTGCGTTTATTCGTCTTCATGAGCCGTGCCACGGACCGAAACCCACGAGGTGGTCTGTGTCACCGCTCACCCGGGTGATTTCGCGGTTCGGGTGCGGTCGGCGAGCAGTTGTAGTACGCGCAGGAAAGTGTGGCGATCGGCGGCGGGTAGGTCGGCCAGTAGTCGCTCCTCCTGTTCCTGGATGTCGTGCTGGGCGCGGTCGCGCAGCTTCGCGCCGTCGGCGGTGAGCCGGATCAGGTTGACGCGCCGGTCGGCCGGATCGGGGTCGCGCAGGATCAGGCCGCGCTGCTGGAGGTCGTCGAGGACCGGGATGATCCGGGTCTTGTCCGCCCGGATCGTCTTGGCGAGCGCGGCCTGGGTGTGGACGGGCCCTTCGTCGAGTCCGAGCAGTACCACGTAGGCCCACATGGTGAGCCCGTGCCGGTCGAGGACGGGCCGCTCCGCCTCCGTCAGCGCACGGCCGAGCGGGACGAGCATGGCCGCGAGATCCGGCCGGGTCGCTTTCGGCATGGTCGAAATCTACCGCCGGACGGGTCGGTCGATGACCCTTGGCAGATCATAAGCATGAGCGTACGGTCAGCATATGCGTACTATCTCTGAGGAAGATCGACTTCTCCTGGTCCGGCACGAGCGTGCGGTGCGGCTGAGTATCGACGCGGTCGAGGCGGCGTCCGATTCCGCACTATCGACCGAAACACCCTGTGCCGGTTGGGATCTACGTGCCCTGCTGGACCACATGGGCACCCAGAATCGTGGTTTCGCCGCCGCCGCTCGCGGTGCGAACGACCCGGCGGTCTGGGCGGTACGCCCCGCGATCGATCCGATCGGCGACTACATCCGGTCCGCCCACGACGTCGTCGCGGCCTTCGCCGCCTGCCAGGCCCGCACCCTGCATCTCCCCGAAATCCCACCGGGCGAGTTCCCGGTCGCGACCGCCCTCGGCTTCCATCTCATCGACAGCGTCGTCCATGCCTGGGATGTCGCCCGGTCGGTAGGCCGAGCGATCGACCTGGATCCCGACCTGGCCCCGACCGCTCTGCGGATCGCCGAAGCGGTCCCCACCGGCACGGCTCGCCATCGCCCCGGCGCCGCGTTCGGCCCCGCGCTCGAGGTCGCGGACACGACGGCAACTCTGGACCGCATCTTGCGCGTTCTCGGCCGTGCGCCCGAGTGGCTGCCGAGCCGGGCGTGAGGGTGTCAGCCGGAAATCAGTTGTGCGGCGGTGTGGAGAAGCCGCGCGCTCTCGTCCGGGTCGGACGTGAACGGCTCCCAGAAATCGGGGCCGGGGGTGGCCTCCAGATCGAGCAGCGGTGGGGTGAGCCAGTCGGCGTCGAGGCCGAGTCGCCAGGAGTGCAGGTGGGTGCGGGGCAGCGCGGCGGTGCGGTCGAACAGCGGGTCGCCCAGGATCGGGTGGCCGATCCAGGCCAGCTGCACGCGAATCTGATGGCGGCGCCCGGTCACCGGCCGCAGGGCGAGCAGTGCGTGCTCGCCGTGCCGGGCGACCGTGCTGAACAAGGTGCACGACGGATAGTTTTTCGCGGGCAGCAGATCCGCCTCGTCGACGAACCACCGGTCACCCTCGCGCTGGATCGCCTCCCGTGGCGCCGCGATCCGCACCCGGTTCTTGCGCCCCACGCTCAACGGTAGATCGATCTCACCGCCATCGGGCAGGTCGGCGCCCGACACGATCGCCAGATACGCCTTACGTGCGGTCTGATTGTTGAACTGCCTGGTCAGCGGTCCGTGCGCGGCCAGATCGGTAGCCAGTAGGACGAGTCCTGAAGTCACCTTGTCGATCCGGTGCACCGGATACAACTGCGTTCCCGCCGCCTGTGCCAACTCCACCAGATCGGTGTCGTGTCGCTCCCCGGTCACCGAGATCCCCGACGGTTTGTTCAACGCGAGCACCGCGTCATCGGCGAACACGGTGTACTCCTCGCGCACGCTGCGCCAATCCAAGTCCACTACAACACCCTAGGCAACGGTGTGCCGGCGCCGCTCGACGGCTGGTCAGCGGGCCGCCCCGCCGGAGCTGTGCACCTCGAAGCTGTGCACGTCGCGATCATGCCTGCCGCAGGCGGTGGGGGCGTAGGCGGTTGAAACCGCGAACGCGGACGCTGCGCAGGTGGCGGATGGCGAATTCGGGGTTGTCGTCGAGGGCCGAGGCCGCGGCGTCGTCGATGAGGATGTTGCCCGGCCGGGCGACGCCGGTCAGGCGGGCGGCGATATTGACCACCGAGCCGTAGAGGTCGCCGAAGCGTTGCAGCACCTCGCCGTAGGCGAACGCCACGCGCAGTTCCGGCGTGCCACCGACGAGCATGGTCGACTCCTGGATGGCCAGCGCGATGCGGGCGGCGGCGGCCGCGGTCTCGGCGGCGAACATCACCTCGTCGCCGACGTTCTTGATCACCCAGCCGCCGTTGTCGGTGATCGCCGAGGTGGTGGTCGATTCGAAAGCTTCGAGGAGCGTGGACAATTCGTCGGGGTGCAGGTGCCTGGTGAGCCGGGTGAAGCCGACCATGTCGGCGAATCCCACCGCCAGCGTCCGCATCGAACCTTCGCCCTGCGCCTCGCTCGACCTGGCGACCGCGGCAGCCAGGTGCCTGCGCCACACGTACGACTGCAACTGGTCGATGCTCGCCATGGTGGATTCCGTTGCGGCACTGATCCGTTCCGTCAGCGGAATCGCGGGATCGGCCGCGGCGACGCGCGCCTTGATCTCGGCCAGCACCAGGTCGGCCTGCCACTCCGCCAGCCGTGCCATGCCCTGGCCGATCGTCCGCGCGGCCGCGGCCTGTTGCCGAATATCGGACGAGGCAACAACTTTCATACTCCGAAAGTTGGTGACCGCGGTGATATCGGTCTGCGTGAAGTCGACCTCGTCGTCCTCATTGGCCGGAAAACCCAGCGCCGTCCACAGCCGCCGCGACTCCGACTCCGGCACTCCCGACTGCTCGGCCACCTGCGTGCGCGTATATCGACGCGGCCCACCGAGCAGCGCTTCCTCGATACTGCGCTGCACCAATTCGGTCATCTCGGGCTCCGACATACTCAGACTCTACGACTGCGCCGCGCGAGTGACAGGCATCCTCGTCTCCACATTGGCAACGTTCATAAATCCGGGCCGGTGACACCTGGCACAACGCCGTCATGCCTGGTAACCCGTGACCTGGTCGCTTACCTGCCGGTGCGACTTCGCCCACTGCTCGGCTTCCTCGAAGGCGCGGCGGTATCGGCCTCGCGCGGGCTGCCCGCGTCGACGATGGCGGTGATCGAGCTGTTGAAGACGCGTCAGCGCAGCACGCTGTAGGTGGCCGACAGGGTGAAGCCGTGCTCGCCGACCTCGCAGCTCACCGTCCCCTGATAGCCGACGCCGCAGGTGGTGTTCTCCCGCGTGATCCGGTGACCTTCGGAGAGCACCCTCGCCGCCGGGTGGGTGAAGATCGGGCTGTCGGCGTCGACGAAGTGCGCCGCTTCGAGGATCCCGACCCGGAGCTGGTCGGTACCGGTAGGGGCGTCGATCGGGACCGCGTCACACCCGGCCGGGCCGTTGTTCCAGTAGATGGCGCAGTGCCGTCCGTCGGGCGTGGTGAAGAAGACGGTGCCCGCGTATTCGGGTTCGGGAACCTGGTAGTCGACGGGGTCTACCGGCGTGTAATCACCGAGCCCCGACTGCGCGGCGGCCGGTCCCGCGGCCAGGAAACCGGCGGCCAGCGCGGCCCCGGACAGAACGGTGAGTGTGGATCGGATCAACATGGACGTCCTCCCTCGACTTGTTGTACCCGGTATTTCGCCGCCCCGACGCACCTCGTTAACCAACCGAACAATTCCCTTCGCATGATGCGATGCACGCGTACCCGCCGCTACCTTCTACGCTGGCTGCCATGTCGTCACCCGCTCTCGGCGAGTTCCTTCGCACCCGGCGCGCCCGCATCCAACCCGCCGCCGTCGGACTGAGCGAATACGGTCGCCGCAGGATGGTCGGATTGCGTCGCGAGGAAGTGGCGCAGCTGGCCGGCATGAGTGTGGATTACTACACCCGGTTGGAGCGGGGGCGCGATGAGGATTACCCCGATTCGGTGCTCGACTCCGTTGCCCGCGCCCTGCGTCTCGACGCCGCCGAGCGCGACCACTTCTACACGCTGGTCCGTCCCGCCGACCCCGACTACAACTACGCCCCGACCGTTCGCCCCGGCACCCGGCAGTTGCTCCACTCGATCACGACGCCCGCGTTCGTGCTCGGGCGCCACATGGAAGTGCTGGCCTGGAACGACATGGGCGACAAGATCTTCGGCTTCGACGCGGTCACCGACCCCGAACGCAACCTGGCTCGCTTCACGGTGCTGAACCCCGCGGCGGGTGTGTTCTATCCCGACTGGGAACCGGTTGCCGCGGAGACCGCCGCCTATCTCCGTCGCCAGGTGGACCGCTGCCCGCGCGATCGCAGGCTGACCTCACTCATCGACGAACTCACCGCCGCCAACCCGGTGTTCCACCGCATCTGGTCGATCCACACCCCGGCAGGCAATACGCACGGCGACAGGCTGATCCAGCATCCGTTGGTCGGCCGGATCGAATTCGGTTACGAGACATTGGCTTTGCCGGGTGATCTGGATCAGCTGCTGGTGGTGTACACCGTGCACCCGGATTCGGCGGCAAGCCAGGCGGTCGCCGCGTTGGGTACGCGGGAACTGGTCGGCGCCAGCTGACCGGGCAGTTCACACCGGGGTTGGAACCGCTTGCTCGCGAATGAGACGCTCGAAGCATGACGATCGAGCAAGTAACCGACTACGTGACCGGCCTCGGCGGAGTGCTGGTGCTGCGGCCGACCGAGGGGAGTGAGGCTCCCGAGATCAGCTGGGGCGACACCTTCTTCTACTACGCCCCCGACGGCGTCGTTCCCGCCGGTCAGCCCTTCGCCACCATCGTGACCAAGGACTACCCCGGCGACGAGACATCCGACCTGAACCGCCCCGGCAGCTTCCGCGTCAATATCGCCGTGAGCAAGACGACCTTCGCCGCAGCGGCCGCCCCGACCGACGCGAGCATCGAGGACACCGTCGTCGCCCACCCCCTCTACGCGGCCGCGAACTGGCTCGCGGTGGTGAATCCGTCGACTGCCACCGAAGCGAGGGTTCGCGAGTTGTTGCGCGAGGCCCACGACCGGGCACGCACCCGATCCGAGCGACGCGCGGCCGAATAGCCCGACTCGTCAGTCGCTCTTGGTTTGCTGGTGGCATGGTCGCGACGGCCCGGTCGCATGGTTGCGGTTTATTCCCTCCGGCGCGGTACCTTTCAGATACCAACGAAAGGGGAGGTCATGTCAGTACATCTCCGGCCTGTGCGTTCGCTGTCCAGCGTCAGGCTCGGACCCGTCGAATTGATCACCGGCGGATTGCTGTCGACAGCGGCGGCGCTGACGATGGTCGGTCCCCTGATCGCCGCGCTGCTGATCCGCCGCAGCGGCGCGGGCCGAACCCACCCCAGCGCCCCCCTGATCCTGCTGACCCTCGCCATCGCCCTCGCGATCATCGTCGCCCTCACCATGTTCGCCATTGCTCGTCGTCGCCGACGTTCCGGTTCGTCCTAGCGACCTGCGGAAACCGGTGGGGCGTAACCGGATCGGTTATCCTGGTGGCGATCAGGGAGGCTGCTCATGCCCATCAAGTTCCGTCAGCGCAAATCCTTCGGACCGCTGAAGTTCAACTTCACCCAAGCGGGCCTGTCGTCCTGGGGGATCAAAATCGGCCCCTGGTCCTGGAACTCCCGCACCCGCAAGAACAGCGTCGACCTCCCCGGCCCCCTGAGCTGGCGCCAACGCTGATCGGGCACCGCCCGCGTTGCTGGTGCCCACCGGCCGAAAGCCGCCGCTCGGCCCGTAGTGCCGCCCACCGCAACGCCTGTCCACGCAAGGCGCGCGGAGGTCGAGGGCTGGGTGCAGTCGGCGTCGGGTCGCAACGCATCTCACCTCGTCAGTTCGGCGCGAAGGCGATCGAATGCTCGGTGTGTGGGGGCAGGGTCGAGGAACGCGGCGATCTGGGCCGAGCAGTTCTCGACAGTGCCGGTGCTGGTGTCGAGTTCCAGGTCGTAGGCCCGGTGGGCGTGAACCGAATGGATCTGGCCGGCCGCGGTGCCGACGCGGCGATCGCCCCGTTGCTGTTCTCGGCGTTGTAGTTCGTCGAGTGAACAGTGCACGCCGACGAAGACGACGTCGATGCCGTGCATGACCGTCAGACAGTCGCGCAGCCGCCACGGCTCGCTCAGGACGTGGTCCATGACGATGTCGTTGCCCGCCGAGGCCATCGCGGCGACAGCGCGGTGGAACCCCGCTCGGGTCCGTCGCAGGACATCGGAGAGTTCGGCGGTGTCGAGTTCACAGGTCCGTGTCGGTTTCGTCCAAGACAGTGTGGGGGAGCGTTCCCTAGGCTGGCCGCAGGCAGTTTCCGACGCTCGTATTCAGGAGGATTGTGATGGCACGCGAACTGGTTTACACGGGATTCATGTCGCTCGACGGCGTGGTGGACTCGCCCGGTGGGAAGGTCGAGGGGCATCGCAGTGGCGGGTGGGTGATGGAGACCGAGTTCGTGCCGGAGGCGTATTCGCTCAAGGGTGAGGAACTCGCCGACACCACCGCGCTGATGTTCGGCCGCCGCAGCTACGAGGCGTTCGCCCCGATCTGGCGCGATTCCGAGGATCACGCCGCCTACAAGGAGCTGCCCAAATATGTTGTCTCCTCCTCGCTCACCGACGACGCGCTGATCGAGGGCTGGGGCGAGATCACCATTCTGCGCTCGACCGAGGACATCGAAAAGCTGAAGCAGACCGACGGCGGCCCGATCTACATCCACGGCAGTGCCGAACTGGCACAGCGGCTTTCGGACGCCGACCTGATCGATCGATACAATCTGCTCGTGTTCCCGGTGCTGCTCGGCGCGGGCAAGAGCCTGTTCGGCCGGGCCGACCGGCCCAAACAGCAGCTGCGCCTGCGCGACTCGGCAACATACTCCAACGGCGTCGCCAAGATGGTCTACGACGTGGTGCGCTGAGTGAGGTCCAGCGCGATCGCACCACTGGCACCCTCGCGCAGCTGCCCCGCCGTCCGGCCGACGAAGCGGCGCAGCGCGCGGGCGAGGTGGGGCTCGTCGTAATAGCCGAGCTTGTCGATGACATCGCCCGGCGCCTCGCCCGCGCTCAGCAGCACCGCCGCGGTGCGGGCCCGCTCGATCTGACGGACCGCGCCCTGGGTGAGGCCCGTCGCCGCCCGGAAGCGACGCTCGAGCGTGCGCTCGGTGATCGCGGGTGTCAGACCACGCAGCGTGTCGGCGACCAGGGCATCGCGGACCACGACGCCCTGGCCGACCAGCCGCTCGACCAGCGCTTCCGCGTCGTCGACGCGCGGTGTTTCCCATCGGTCGCCGTCCAGCCAGAACCCGCGTGCGGTCACATCGGGCAGGACGATCCCACTGTCGACCAGGGTTGTCGCGGTCACCGCGCGCAGCGAGGTGCCGACGGCGAACTGGATGCCGACGAAGTCGGCCCCCTCGGGAACGGGTGCGGTGCTGGTGGCGACTTCCGGCCCGGTGACCGCCGCGAACGGCACACCCTGCTGCTCCCAGAACACCAATCCCCAGGTCTCGGTCGCCACGGATGTCATCTCCGCGACCTGCTCACTGCGGCAGGTCCACACCGACTCCACCCAGGGCGAGTCCGATAATCGGGTCTCGAACACCAATCCCACCATCGCGATCCTAATCGCGCGGGTTGCCGGATTAAGGTGAAGTCGGCCTGGTCGGTGAGTTCTATGGGAGCGGCAGGCAGGAGCTTCCGGTATTCAGACCGCGCCCTACGACCTCGACCGTGATGTAGTCCGTGGAGGTGTACTGCCCGGGCTTGAACTGCTGGGCGACAAGGTTTTGACGACCGGTGTACTCGGGTGTCCAGTCGAACGTCGCGGTGCCGTTCTCCGGATGGTAGACGGCGACCCCGAGCTGCTTGCCGTTCCCGGGCACCGAACCACCGCTGATGCCGATGGTCACCTCGCCGGCCTCGGAAACCGGTGCGTCGACACCGACGGTGACCGTGTAAGCGCAGCCGGTGCGCAGGCCCTCGGCAGGCTGCTCCACACTCACTCCGGTCACTGCCGCGGTCGCATTCGGTGCGGCGGTCAGCATGGCGGGCACGGCGCCGAGCATCACAGCGATGCCGAATCGGCGAATCGGAAGATTCATGGGATTTCCCTTCTGCGCGTGGTTCAACATTCGCATGATCAGGCCGGCCGCAGTGGGCCGATGAAGGTACCCGCGTGGGTGGCGGCGTCTTGACGGACGACGCTGCCGACCTGCGGCCACGGCACCTGCAACTGGGTGGTGGTGTCGGGCGGGGTCAGGACGATCGTAGTGGGTGTCCAGCCTTCGGGTCCGTCCGAGAGATAAGTGAGTTCGCTGCTCACGGCCGCGCCGGGGGCGACCGTCACGGGGGCGAAACCGGTTTCCTGGCGTGGCAGCGAGTAGTTCGGCCCGTAGGCCGGATGGTCGGGCCCGGCCAGGTCGACGCCCGGGTAGCCCTGGACCAGGCAGCTCTGCTGGGACGTGTTGGTGAGCACGATCCGCAGGGTGTTCTGCTGGGTCGAGGGCGCAGAGTCGTGCTGGGTGGTCGCGGTCAACATCTCGGCCGAACAGATCGGCAGCTGTGCGGAACTGACGGCCGGGATCATGAACATCGCCGGAGCTGCCACTGCCACAACCGCTATCGCTCGCTTCGTTCTCACCGTGAAGTTTCCTTTCGTGCAGATTTCGATTCGGGACGTGGGTAGATCGAGACGTCGAGCTTGTCCGTTAACCTCGCTAACGATGTTCCCCGTACACGGTGTGGATAACCCGGGGGTGTGACTCGGTCATACACCGAATCCGCCGTCACCCGGGTGTGTCAGCGGTGCGGATAGCGACGATGCGGACCGGACCTCGCCGATCTCGCCGACGCGCTCGTGCCGTGACTCGGGCCGGCGCGCGAACGCCGAGTCGATACCGCGGGGTGAGTGCGTTGCCGTACCGCAGTGGGATGTCGAGGGGTGTTCTGCATCGATAGGTTCCCGGTGATGCGAAAGGGGAACGATGCGATACACGATCCTGGCCGCGGTGCTCGCGCTGGTCTCGACGGTCTGCGGGTGCGACGCCGAACCCCGCGCGGACACTTTGCGACGCGACGTCGATGCGATCGCGGCGCTGGGAACTACGGGAGTGCAGGCCAGGGTCGTGGGCGTCGGGACCGATCAGGCCGCGGTAGCGGGTCACTCGAATACTTCTGCCCTGGCGGCGGTTTCGCCCGAGGGATACTTCCGGATCGGAAGCTTGACCAAGACGATGGTCGCCACCGTGATCCTGATGCTGGTCGGTGAACGTCGTCTCTCGCTCGATGACACCGTTCAGCACTGGCTGCCGGATATGGTGCGCGGCAACGGAAATGACGGTGCGGAAATCACAGTTCGGCACCTTCTCCAGCACACCAGCGGTATTCACGAGAGCCCGCCCGAAATGGCCACTGCCGAGGACTATTACCGGCTCCGCTATCAGGTGCGCGATCCGCGCGACACGGTGGCGGCCGCCATGCGGCACGCACCCGATTTCGCGCCGGGTGCGGGGTGGTCGTACTCCAATGTCGGCTATGTCCTGCTCGGCCTGATCATCGAGCAGGTGGCAAACCGGCCCTGGTACGACGAGATCTCCGCACGGATCCTCGAACCACTCGGACTGCGTGACACCCGCTGGCCCGGCGACGCGCCGACGCTGCCCGACCCGCACGCGAACGGGTATCAGCAATTCGAGGTCGGCGGTCCGCTGATCGATGTCACCGAACTGGTGGACGCCGACGCCTCCGCCGGCTACGTCTCCACCACCGCCGATGTCGGCACCTTCTACCGAAGTCTGCTCGGCGGAAAACTGCTGCGACCCGAAGAACTGGCCCAGATGCGGACCACGGTGCCGGTCGAGGGTGTCACCGGGCTGGTCTGGCCCGGCGCGAGCTACGGTCTCGGCCTGTTCGCGGTGCCGCTGTCGTGCGGCGGCGCGTATTGGATGCACAACGGCGGTCAGACGGGATTTCTCACCAACGCCGGAGTGACCGATGACGGTGGCCGAAGCGCCGTGGTCTCACTGTCGGCCACGCTCGCTGTCGGTGAGGATGTCACGCAGAGCAAGGGATTCGCGCAACTGCGGACGGTCGGCGAGCTGGTGGACCACGCGCTCTGCGAGAAATAGACCGGCGGCCTTCGGGCCGATTATCCGGCCGGGCAGGGCACCGGGCGAGGGTGTTGTGGATCGAGGGCGTTGAGCAGGTAGGCGGCTGCGCGGGGATCGGCGACGATGCCGAGGTGATCGGCCCTGTCTTGCGAACAGCCTTCTTGCAGAACGATATTCGTCACCCCGTCGCCGGGCAGCAGACCTGACGTATAGGGCAGGACGACCTGGTCGTGGATGGTGACGATATTGGTGTAGCTGATGCCGGGGACATACATGCCGTCGGAATGCAGGTCGACCATCAGTGGCGAACCTGTCTGGGCTTCCTTCCCGGAGGGCTGGGCGGCCAACGCTGCTTCGAGGGCTGGGCCGACACCGAGTTGGGCGGCGTATTCGCGGGCGGTGGCCAACTGATCGCCGAAGGTGCCACTCCATACCGGAGCCAAGGAGACATAGTTCTCGATCAGGGACGCACCCCCGAATCGTTTCGCGTAATAGTTCGGCAGCAGCGTGCCCAGGGAATGGCCGACGATATCGACCTTCTCGGCGCCGGTCGCGGCCTGTACCCGCTCGATGAAACTGCCGATGGTGCGCGCGTTCTGCTCCGGGGTGCCGGTCATCCCGCCGAGCGCCGAAACCGGCCATGGCAGGTCGAGAGCGCCGTAGGTCAGCGCGAAGACGCAGTAGCCTTCGTTCACCAGCAGCGGAACGATGGTGCCCCAATTGGTTTGGGCGCCGGCTCCGGCTCCGCCGTGCACCATCACCACCGGATTCGGGTGTGCCGCACCGGGTTTGCAGTCCCAGTCATTGCTGCCGGGCAGCGAGCCGCCGGGATGAGCCAGCTCGGCACGAATGCCACTCCACGTGCTGTATTCCACCGGTAGTTCCGCCTGCGCGGGACCGGCGCCCACACCCACCGTCACTGCTGCCGCGCACAGCAACGACCTGATTCGCCATTTCGACATGATGAAGCCCCCATTAGAACGTGTTTCAATTCTGCCCTTCGGGGTGACTTTAGCGTGGAATCAGCTCTGGAGGTCCCGGTGCGACACAACGGATCATGCCTGGGGTTTGCCCTGGCACAGCTCGGTGTTCGGTATGTCGTCCGAAACCCAGTTCTTCCATTTCTCGTCGCTGGGATTGGAGGTGAGTTTGTCGCAGAGCGCGTCCCACCACGCGGCGGGCGCCGGAAGCTGCCATATCCCACCGCCCACGAACGGAGGCTTGCCGTCCAAGGAGACCCCCTGGGCAATAATGAAAACGCGACGACCGTCCTTGCTGAATTCGAGCAGCGGGGTTTGGCCGACCGGGGCGGTGACGATCGGTTGTCCGATCTGACCTCCGGTGTAGGCGTCCCAGAACCGCAGCGTGCGGTCTGTCGAGGCGGAGACGAGGTACCTGCCGTCGGGGCTGTAACCGACGGAATCGATGGGATCGTCGTGGCCTGTGAAGGGCTCGCCGACGGCGTCACCGCTTTCGGCGTCCCATTGGCGGATCGTCTCGTTGTCCGCGACCGCGATGCGCCGGTCGTCATGGCTGAGCGTCATGCTCGCGAAGAAGTGGCTCTCCATTGCCTTACCGACCGGTTGCCTTGTGGTGGTATCCCAGATGCGGACGGAATCGCTGCTGAGGGAATACAGCCGACGGCCGTCCTGGCTGAATGCGATTTTGTGCACGCCATTTTTGTGACCCGTCAAGGGATCGCCGATCTGCCGCCCCTCTGCCCAGTCCCAGAGTCGAACCGTATTGTCACTGCCTCCCGTTGCGAGTGTCTTCCCGTCCGGGCTGAACTCCACTGTGTTCAACGTGTCGTTGTGCCCCTTCATCGGCGCGCCACGCTGGCGCCCATTCGCTACATCCACGACTCGGATATCGTTGTCCCGGCCCACCACCGCGAGCCAGCGTTCGTCCGGGCTGAACGAGATCTGGGTGCCTCCTCGGAGTGCCTCGGACACGATCACGTCCCCGATCTGTTCACCGGTGTCGACGTCCAGCCGTCGCAGTACATCATCACGAAGGACCAGAATTCGCGGACGATCCGTGTGGCTGTCCACCCCCTGCCTGGTATCCACCGACGCCGGCCCGATCGCCCTGCTGCCTCCTACCCTGGTGGTCAACGCCGCAGCGGGATCGGCGTGAATTACTTGGCCGGTATCGTCGGCCACCGCGACGATCCGGTCGCCGTCACGGGTGAAGGCGACGTACCGGACGGCCGCATTGAGTCCGAGCGGATTGCCCACCGGCTGACCGGTCTTCGAGTCCCACAGTCGTACGGTCTTGTCGCTGCCCCCTGTGACGATCCGGCCACCGTCCGGACTGAATGCCACCGATTGGACGTTGCCGAAATTGCCCGTCACCGGGTTCCCGACTGCGGCGCCGGTATCGGCGTTCCAGATCCGCAACGGTGTGCCCGCGCCCAGCAATGTACCGAGGCCGATGGTGTTACCGCCGGCGGCGATGAAGTGTCCATCGGGACTGAAGCTCAGACTCCGTATCGCTTCGCTGCGGCTGATGCGCGGGTCGCCGGCAGCTACTGTTTCGCCGAGTGTCGCGCCGCTGCGGGCATCCCAGAGCTTTACCGTCTTCTCGGTACCTGCTGAAGCCAGGCGATTCCCATCGGGGCTGAACGCCAGCGCCAGCACCTGTGTGACGCGCCCACCCAGCGATGGCCCTATCTTGCGCCCGGTCCGGGCATCCCACAGACCTGCGTGATCGCCCCAGCTTGCGGCGACCCGGTTACCGTCCGGGCTGACGGCAGCGGCTCGCAGTGAGTTCTTGCCGCCCGTCACCGGTGGCCCGATCGGCTTGCCCGTGGCCGAGTCCCATACTCGAATGATGTCGTCGCGGTGACTCAACGCGAGATACCGCCCGTCCGGGCTTGTCGCCACGACCGTGCCGTCGGCAGCGAGCGGCTCTCCGAGCGGCTTCGCCGTCTCCGTATCCACCAGCTTGATTCCGGACGGTGTGTGCGTGGCAATCCGCCGACCGTCGGCGCTGAGCACACCACCTTGCGCAACCAGGTCGATGACCTTGTGCAAGCGCGCCTCGTTCCGCAACGTCGTTCCCAGCGCGCCGAGGTCGGGATCGGTCGAGATCTGCTGCGCTGCAAGCAATTTGTCGAGCGCCTCCAATTTGCCGCCGGGCCGGTCGCCGGCCAGCATCGCCTGCGCCTGCGAGGTCAGGCGCCCGGCGAAAATCTCTCTGCTTCGAGCAGCGGCATCATCGCGGGCGATGTCGGCCGATCGCCAATTGATCGCGGCCAAGACAGCGAGCACGACGGATACGACGCACACCATTGCCAGGACAGTTGACAGCCGCCTGAGTCGCCGTCCCGCCCGCCGCTCGTCGTCGAGTTCGGCCTCACGCCGAGTGGCAGCGTCGAGCAGGGCTCGCTTTTCCCTTTCCGCATGGGCCGCCTGCGCCGCGCGCACTTCCTCCGCGCGTCGCCGGTCGCGGTGGTCGCGTACGACGCCCGTGAGCACATCGTGGGTCAGTTCGATCCGTTGCGCGCCGTGGTATTCCTCGAGCCGCACCAGGCGCGAGCCGATCAGCCGAGCGAGTTCGTCGTCGGTCAGCCGTGACGGCACCGCGTCCTCACGGGCGTAGCTGTCGCGGAAACCCTTCTCGGTGATCAGTTCCGACTCGATGAACTCCGCGACTCGCGGTGACAGATCACGCACGCACGACGCGTAGTAGTTCGACAGAATGTCGCGCTTGGCATCCTCGACCAGCTGCTCGTCGAAGTGCGCGCGCCCACGACGCTTGCGCTCTTCGTTGAGCTCGCGGCAGAACAGGCTCAGCAGCGCGGGCTCCACGTCGGAGGCCGCGAGGTTGTCATCGATGTCGACCCACGAGGTATCCCGGCCGAGGTGAAGGTCCTCGCCGGCGATGATGCTCACCACTCGATGCGCGAGAGCCTCGGTGATCAGATGCTCGGCCGGGTTGTGGACCGCCTCGAACGCCGCATCGGCGCGGAAGGGAAGCAGCCGCATCCGTGACCGTCCCAGCGCGGGAATGAGCGGGCACCATTCCTCGAGGTTGGGCAGAAAGTCCTCCCGCAACGTGATCAGCAACTTGAAGTCTTGTGACCGCAACCGGAACCGGCCTGCCTCGGCCTCATCGTTGTCGATCCGGGCAGCCACATCGTCGGAAATCCGGTTCTCGGCGAGGTCGCCGAGGTCGTGCATGAATTCCCGGACGAGATCTGGAACGCGCTCACCGAGGGTGAACAGTTCCTCGAACTGGTCGAGAACGATCACCGGCGTGAGCGGATAGTTCTGTGCACTCCAGAGCTCGAAGTCTTTGCGATGCAGATACTCCCAGAGCGATTCATCGTCGCCGGGCAATATCGCATCGGGCGCTTCGGCCCGGATCGAGTCGCGCACCGATCGGTGTAGCTGGCGAGACAGTGCCGCCGCGTTCGGTGTGAGATCCAAGCGTATGTAGATCGGCAGGAAGTGCTCGTTGCGCAGTGCGGGAAAGAGGCCGGCTCGCAGCAGCGAGGTCTTTCCGAGACCGGACCGCCCGTACAAGATCGTGACCGGGGCATCGCGGACGTGGTTCAGCAAGGACTCCGCTTCACGGTCGCGCCCGAAGAAGAACGCCTGCCCGTTTTCCTCGAAGGACTCCAGGCCCGGCCACGGGTTCTCGCTGTCGAGTTGCCCCGCTCGCGTGACGGCAGTCATGCCGCTGTCCGCCGCATCGCGCGGATTTCGTCCTTCAGCACGGCGATGAGCCCCGCATCCGGCTCACCGCCGGGTGCCCTGCCGAAGTGCAAGCGCCCGAAGCTGTCCGGCATCTGCCGGTAACGGCTCGGGTTGAGATCGTAGTTGTCGTCGATAACCACGGGCACGATGAAACGGCGGCTCGGGATGGAGCGTGCGCGATCTGCCGCCTCGTACCATTCTTTGAAAACGTAGCCTTCCTCCGCGTGCTCGGTGTTCGCGGAGATGATCGGGACGAACAGACGGACGGTTCGGCGGATGCTGCACAGAATCTCGTGTTCCCACGCATCTCCTGGGCTGAGCCGCCGCTCGTCGAGCCACACGTCACCGCCGAGACTCGTGATGGCGTCACAGACTCGCTTGGCCGCGTCGGCGTCCTCCCGCATATAGCTGATGAAGATCGTCGGAGCGTCCGGAAGCGGGCGAAGGGCGTCGCCAACAGCGTCATGGCGCCTCGGAGTGGTCTGCTGCACCCAGCGTGCGCGTAACTCCGCGACAAAGGTCGCCGGGTCGATGTCCAGTTGCTGGACCAGCGTCTTGCGGCAGTACGTCGCGAAAAAACTCGAGAGGGAAGGTTCTCGTGACGCCGAGCAGCCGGCGAGAAAGAAGGGAATGCGTTCCAGCGACAGCCGGGTATTGCTGGACATCCGCAGGAGGAACCGTCCGAGCCAGTCGGGGATCTCGCAGCCGATGAAGAGTAGGGGATGTTCCTTCAGTTGATAACCGACCCAGTCGGGAAGGCTCGCCTTTTCGCTGAGTAATGCGTGCAGCCACTCCAGCCGGTCCTCCTCATGGATCGCATATTGAGGGGTGGAGGCCGCTTGACCGTACAAATTCAGAACGACGGTATCGGCGGCCGTGGCCGGTTGGGCATTTCGCGACTGTTCACTGGTGGATTGATTGGGAGAGAACGAAATCTCCCGCGCGCCTTGCCTTCCCTGGAAACGGACCTCGTTCACTGCCTTCGCGAGCACACGGTCGGGCGTCGTGCTCACGAACAAGCGCAGGTCATCGATCGCGGCGAGGTTTCGAAGTGCGTCGCCGGGCTCTGGATCGACCTCCACGATGATGTCGTTGATGACGCGATACAACCGCTCTATCTCGTCTTGGCCGCGCTCGCGCAGGAACGCCGCGACCGCCGCATCCATGGTGGTCGGTCCGGGCGGCACGGAGAGGTTCCAGCGTTCGGCCAGGCGCTGGCCGATGAGTGTGGTGAATGTCTGATCAGCGTCGCCGATATCGACCCTGGTCACGTCGGGCCCCACAACCGGCACCAGAACCCGCTGCCGGATATGCGCGAGAAGATCGTCCCAGAAATCGTCGTTCATGCCCAAACACTCGATCCGGATTGCGCCACAAAACGCCCGGCCACGCCGGGTGGCGCAGCACCAGCGTGGGATGTCCCGAGAACGCGTTCAGTACCGAATCAACAGTAGGCTCCGACGTAATCGCGTCGTAGAGTAGTCGGCTACTCGAACTTCGCCGAGCATCAGGTCACCGGGCTGGCAGCCGCAGTGCGCTGTCGTGCCCTCGGCAGGACACGCAAAACACAGGCAACCGGAAAACGCCTAGTCATAGTTGGTCATTATCTGATCTGAGTCTATCGCCCTGGTGTGGCAGGTCGCCTGCTGCTCCAACTTTTGGACGTATCCTGGGCGGCGTACATCCGAGATGAAACGGACGTGACGACATCAGAGCTAGATCGGCGGGGTCCAGTCCGTGCTCGCTCAGCTTCGGCCTCGGCTTCCTGCCTGGCCTTCACATCTCGTGTCCGTGGCGGCGTGCGCACCGAGATATTCGGTCTGAGCTGCCGGTGCTTCGGCGTCGATAAACCGAGTGCCGTTGGGGGAGGCGAGAACGCGCGGTCCCATCCATCGGCTTGCGCGAGGGAAAACCAGTTCGCCGATCTCCCCGGCCCCACCGAGGTCGCGTACCGGAGCTGCCCGAGCGGGTGACGGGGGACTCCGGCACAGTGTTGCCATGGGTTCGTCGGTCGCTGATTCTCTCACTGTCGCCACATTCAACGTGAACGGAATCCGCGCGGCACGTCGCCGTGGATTCGACCAGTGGTTGCGGGCGCGGTCGGTCGACGTGGTCGCGTTGCAGGAGTTGCGTTGTCCCGCATCTGATGTGGGCACCTTCCCGGGCTATTCGGCGGCGGTGGACGTGGGTTCGGTGGCCGGTCGTAACGGTGTGGCCGTACTGACGAGGGTTTGCGCCGCTGCCGTGCGGACGTGGGTGACCCACCCACCCAGGGCCCGCGGACTCGGTGAGTTCGCCGCACAGGGACGCTATATCGAGGTCGACCTGGCCGACCGGCCGGTGACGGTGGCCTGTCTGTATCTCCCCAAGGGTGGTCTGCCCTCGCATCTGCAGCGCCCGGGATCTCTGCGCGAACAGCCCGACGGTGGGGTCAAGTACGAACGCAAGCAGAGGTTCCTCGCGGCGTTCGCCCGCGAAGTGCACCGGAACCGGCTCGCGGCGCTGAGCGCGGGACGCGAGTTCGTCCTCACCGGGGATCTGAACATCGCGCACACCCGGCACGATGTGACCAACTGGCGTGCCGCCCGCACGATGGACGGATTCCTGCCTGCCGACCGCGAGTGGTTCAGTTCGATTCTCGGCACGCGCCGGCTCATCGACGTGGTGCGACAGGTGCACGGCGATCGCCCGGGTCCACTCACCTGGTGGAGTTGGGCGGGTCGATCGTTCGCCAAGGATGTGGGTTGGCGAGTGGACCACCAACTCGCGACACCCGGTCTCGCCCGCCTCGCCACGTCTGTCGTCGTCGACAAGGAACCGTCACCCGCCGAGCGCCTCTCCGATCACGCCCCACTCGTGGTGACCTACTCGGCAATGCCTGACTGAGAAGTTCTGGTGCCCTCGGCAGGATTCGAACCTGCGACCTACCCTTTAGGAGAGGGTTGCTCTATCCCCTGAGCTACGAAGGCGTGGCCAGGCTGGGCTGGCCGAGCTGAGTATAGCGTGGGGCCGGGGTCGGTGGCAGAGGCCCGTTGGGCGGGGTCAGAAGCCGCCGAAATCGCCGCCGCCGCCGCTGTCGAAACCGCCGCCGGTGTCATAACCCCCGCTGTTGCCGAAGTCGCCGCCGGTGTCGCCGGGGTCGAATCCGCCCTGGTCGGTGCCGGGATCGGCGGCCGCTTCGCCGGTGCCGTCCTCGAAGGCTTGCGCGTTGTAGCCGACCCCGCCCATTCCGGCGAACAGCGTGGTGAACAACAGTGCCGAGCCCGCGCCCCAGGCGCCGGCGATCAGCGCGGGCTTCCACCACGGTTCGGAATACCACCCGGCGGGGACGGGGCGACCCGCCACGCGACCGCCGGGGAAATAGTTCGGTGTGCCCGCGGAGGGGGCGGGGGAGGCGGTGATCGAGCGGCCGTTGTGGGCGATGGTGCGCTGCTCGTCGACCTGGCCGGCGATGTCCTGGCCCTCGATGGCCGGGATCGCAGGGCCGGGGTCCATATCCATCGCGGTGCGGGCGGCGCGAATGTAATAGAGGCCCTCCAGCGCGGACTGCTTGGCCAGGCGGGCTTGGGCGGGGGAGCCGGCGCGGTCGATCTGACCGCCTGCGGCGTTGTACCGTTCGGACGCGTCGGCCAGGGCCTGTCGTGCGGCTTCGTTGCGCGGAGTCAGCTGGTAGACCTGTCCGCCGAGCCGCTCGATGGTCACCCGCGCGTCGGCCTGTGCTTCCTCGAGCTCGCGCGCGTTGCGCTTGTTCTGTTCGGCACGCAGGTACAGCAGAGCACCGACGCACACGATCACGATCACGATCAACCACCACAGCATCGCGCGCCTCATTTCGTCGAGGTGTCGAGATGCCGTCCAGTTTACTGATCGGTTGCCCGAACGCGCTGACCCCTATTGATCAGCGCGTTGCCTATTAGCTACCGGCGAGGTGGCGGGCGATGACCAGGCGCTGGATCTGGTTGGTTCCCTCGAAGATCTGCATGACCTTCGCTTCGCGCATGTAGCGCTCGACGGGGAAGTCCTGGGTGTAGCCGTAGCCGCCGAAGACCTGGACCGCGTCGGTGGTCACCTTCATGGCCGCGTCGGTTGCGGCCAGTTTGGCGACCGAAGCCTGGCGCGAATACGGCAGGCCCGCATCGCGGCGGCGGGCGGCGTCGAGGTAGGTGGCGCGGGCGGTGTCGACGGCGGCGGCCATGTCGGCGAGGACGAACCCTAGGCCCTGGTGATCGATGATCTTGCGGCCGAAGGCTTCTCGTTCCTTCGCGTAGGCGACGGCCTCGTCGAGCGCGCGCTGGGCGACACCGGTGGCGACGGCGGCGATGCCGAGGCGGCCCGCGTCGAGCGCGCTGAACGCGATCGAAAGTCCCTGTCCCTCTTCGCCGATGCGACGTTCGGCGGGCAGGAACGCGTCGTCATAGGCGGCGGTGGTGGTGGGGATGGCGCGCAGGCCCATCTTCTCCTCGGGCTTGCCGAAGCTCAGGCCCTCGGTGCCCGCGGGGACGAGGAAGCAGGAGATGCCGCGCGACCCCTCGCCGGTGCGGGCGAACAGGGTGTAGAAGTCGGCGCGGCCGCCGTTGGTGATCCAGGCCTTGGTGCCGTTGAGGTTGTAGCCGCCGTCGACGGGGGTGGCCCGGCACCGCAGGGCGGCCGCGTCGGAACCGGCGTGCGCTTCGGAAAGGCTGTAGGCGCCGATGGTTTCGCCCGAGAGCATGCCGTCGAGCCACTGCTGCTTCTGCTCGTCGGTGCCGTAGGTGAACAGCGGGTGGCAGGACAGGCCGTGCACGCTCACCGCCACGGCGACGGCGGCCCAGCGGCTCGCGATTTCCTCCAGCACCTGGAGGTACACCTCGTACGGCTGCGCGCCGCCGCCGAATTCCTCCGGATACGGCAGGCTGAGCAGCCCGGCCGCGCCGAGCGCCGGGAACACGCCGTCCGGGAAGACTCCGGTCTTCTCGCTCTCGGTGACACGCGGCTCGAGCACCTTGTCGGCGATGTCGCGGGTCAGATCGATCAGCTCACGTGCCTCGGCGGTGGGCAACATCCGGTCTACAGCCATGTCATGACAGTACGCCGAGCACTGAATTGCGTGCAATGTGACATGTAATTTTGTAGCCCTATACTGGAGTGATGCCTGCGCTCCCACCGAACAAGCATCAGGAGAAGAGTCTGCGGACCCGGACGCTGCTGCTTGATGCCGCCATCGAGAGCCTGGCCGAGGTCGGCTATGCGGGTGCCTCCATCGCCGATATCACGGCCAGGGCGGGGGTGACGCGTGGCGCGCAGCTGCATCAGTTCCACACGCGCGGTGAACTTCTAGCTCAGGCGATCGGCCATCTCACCGATCGTCAGCGAGAAGCCATGCTGCGTAAGGCGAAAGCGGTGCCGGACGGTAGGTCGGCGGGCGCTGTACTGGTCGAGTTGGTCACCGCTACCTTCGCGGGCAAGCTCGGTCGTGCCGCGGTGGAGCTGTATGTGGGAATCGCCAACGACACGGCGCTACGCCGTGAAATGTTGCGGGTGCAGCACGAACTCACCGTCGAGCTGCTCGACCGCTGTGCCGGGCTGATCGACCCCGCCATCACCGGTGAGCGCTTGGAGAGCACCTTCTGGCTCACCATAAACCTGGTCCGTGGCGCCACTCTCGACGAGATGGTCGGCCGTGACCGCGTTCGTCGCAAAAAGGTGTTGGCCGACTGGACCGCGCTCGCCGAGATCGCGTTGCGCTGAGCGGATTCCGGCCCTCGGTCCGGCGCTCGCCTCGGCACTCGGCATGTCGGCCTGACCAACGTCCGGAGCGGCGGCTACGGGGGAACCGGCATCGGCGATCTATTATCTGCGCATGAATGCAGATGCCCGCTCGCCTCTGGCCGAGGATCAGGTGGGGTTGGTGGTCGAGGTGTTCCGAATGCTGGCCGATCCGACGAGGGTTCAAGTCCTCTGGGCGCTGGCCGATCAAGAACTCTCGGTGAACGAATTGGCGAGCCGGGTGGGCAAGCCGGGCCCCTCGGTGTCCCAGCATCTGGCGAAACTGCGGATGGCCAGGCTCGTGCGTACTCGTCGCGAGGGGACCACCATCTACTACAGCCTCGACAACGACCATGTCCGCAGCCTGGTCGTCGACGCGGTACACAACGCCGAACATGCCGGTCCCGGGGTGCCATCGCACCATAGGGGGCCCGATGGTCAGCCGCCGCACGCGCGGCCGCCCGGTGTGTGATGACGAGCCGACCTGCAGGAATGTTGTCGGAGGAAACGATTGCGAGCCCCAAACCTTTCGGTAGCATCCGTTGTGACGTGGCTCATGCCACGGCAGGGACTTGAAGGAGCACCGATGCTGAGCACCATGCAGGACGACCAGCTCTCGCTGGCCAAACTGCTCAACTATGCCGCAACATTCCAGGGCGATTCGACTGTGTCCACATGGACCGGTGACGGTGTTCGCACCATGACCTACCGTGAGCTCGGCGCCGATTCGGCCCGGCTGGCCAACGCGCTGCGGGGTCTCGGCATCGAAGAGGGCGACCGCGTCGGCACCTTCATGTGGAACAACAACGAGCACATGGTCGCTTACATCGCGGTGCCCGCGATGGGCTCGGTGCTGCACGCGCTCAACATCCGGCTGTTCCCCGAGCAGTTGGTCTTCGTCGCCAACCACGCCGAGGACAAGGTCGTGCTCGTCGACGGCACGCTGGTGCCGCTGTTCGCGCAGTACCTACCGAACCTGAAGACCGTGCAGCACGTGATCGTCGTCAACGGCGATCCGGCCGCGCTCACCGCGCCCGAAGGCGTCACCGTGCACTCCTACCGCGAGCTGCTCGACGCCCAGTCCGCCGACTTCGACTTCCCGGTCGTCGACGAGCGTTCGGCCGCCGCGATGTGTTACACCTCGGGCACCACCGGCGACCCGAAGGGCGTCGTCTACTCGCACCGCTCCAACTGGCTGCACGCGATGCAGGTGAACTCGCCCAACGGCATGGGTTTCCAGGGCTCGGACTACGTGCTGGCGATCGTGCCGCTGTTCCACGCCAACGCGTGGGGCCTGCCGTACGCGGCGCTGATGTCGGGCGCCAACGTCCTGATGCCGGACCGCTTCCTGCAGCCCGGCCCGCTGCTGGAGATGATGGCGGCCGAGAAGCCGACCTTCGCCGCCGCGGTGCCCACCATCTGGGGCGGCGTGCTGGCCGCGCTGGCCGCCGCGCCGCAGGACATCTCGCACCTGCGTACCGCGGTCGTCGGTGGCTCCGCGGTGCCGCCCGCGATGATGCGCGCGTTCGAGGAGAAGCACGGCGTGCGCATCCTGCACGCGTGGGGCATGACCGAGACCTCCCCGCTGGGCAGCGTCGCGCACGCGCCCGCGGGCGTCAGCGACGACGATGCCTGGGAGTACCGCTACACGCAGGGTCGTTTCCCGGCCAACGTCGAGGCCCGGCTGGTCGGTGACGACGGCAAGGTCGTCCCGAACGACGGTGAGTCGCTCGGCGAGCTCGAGGTCCGCGGCGCGTGGATCACCGGCTCCTACTACTCGCCCACCGGCGCGGAGATCGACCCGGACAAGTTCGACGACGGCTGGCTGCGTACCGGCGATGTCGGCAAGATCAGCGCCAACGGCTACCTCACCCTGGTCGACCGCTCCAAAGACGTGATCAAGTCCGGTGGTGAGTGGATCTCCTCGGTGGATCTCGAGAACGCGGTGATGGGCCACGCGGCCGTCGCCGAGGCCGCGGTCATCGGTGTGCCCGACGAGAAGTGGGACGAGCGCCCGCTGGTCGCCATCGTGCTCGCCGAGGGCGCTGCCGCCGAGGCAGCCGAGCTGCGCGACTACCTGGCCGACAAGTTCGCCAAGTGGCAGCTGCCCGAGCGCTGGACCTTCATCGCCGAGGTGCCCAAGACCAGCGTCGGCAAGTTCGACAAGAAGCGCCTGCGCGCCCAGTACGCCGAGGGCGAGCTGGACGTCGTCACGGTGTAGCGAAAACGACAAGGCGGGCGTGGAATTGCTTCCACGCCCGCCTTTTTCGTCGATCAGCAGTTGCGCAGCTCGGGGCTCTGATTCAAGAGCTGGGCGCGAGGGCTGATGTAGGTGGTGTAGGTCTCCCCGCCGACGGCCGACAGCGGGAACGCCGCGACCCGATGGCAGTTCTGGAAGGCCAGCCTGACACCGAAATGCCGTTCCAGGCCGCCGCGGATGGCGTCGGAGGCCAGGGCGCGCAGCAGCTGCCCGCGAGCCACCTCGTCCGGCGGCGGGATCCGGTTGTCGGCGTACTCGTCGGTGCCGGTGCGCAGGTCTTCGGCCACCCGGCTCACCACCTCCCACGCGTAAGGCAGGGAGGTACGGACACATTCGACGAATTCGGCGTCGTCGATATTGCCTTGTTCTGCGCGTTCGAGTAATGCGGCGGGAACATCGAGGGACATGGCTCTCCTCCTGCTTGGGGGTGGTCGGCGGGACGCGATGCCAGGTCCGAGTCTAAACGAAATCCGTTGTCAATAACCCTGAATTCGTTCCGAAAGTGCTTTCCGGAGTGCGCTTTTCGCGTCGGCGGCGAGATCGGTGACCAGTTCGCTTGCCGGTTGCCCGGTGCTCAGCGAGTGCGCTTGCCCCGCCCACAGATTCACTTCGTCGGTGTTGCCACCCGCCCGCGCGGCCGCCCGCAAGGGGGCAGTGGCGTAATGGATTTCGGGGTACGCGGCGGGCGCGTCGGCGGTGTGGTCGACGAGGAAACGGTTGCGGATCCCGCGCGCGCGACGTCCGGTGAACGCGCGCGTGAGCATCGTTGGTTCCGGCGTCCCGATCGCACCACGATGCACGGCGTTGGTGCCGGCTTCCGGGCAGCGCAGCAGCGCGGTGCCGATCTGCGCCGCCGACGCACCGGCCGCCAGTACCCCGGCCACACCGGCGCCGGTGGCGATCCCGCCCGCCGCCACGAGCGGGCGGGAGGTGACGGCGGTGAGCAGCTGGATCAGGGTGAGCAGGCCGGGCGGGTCGATCGGGTCGTCGGCGGGATCGTCGAGGAAGCTCGCGCGGTGCCCACCCGCCTCGGCGCCCTGGGCGATCAGCACGTCGGCGCCCGCCTCGACGGCGATCAGCGCCTCGGCGGGGGAGGTGACCGTGACCCACACCTCCGAGCCGACCGCGTGCAGCCGGTCCACCTCCACCGCGCTGGGGCAGCCGAAGGTCGTCGAGACCACGGCGACCGGATCGGCGACCAGCAGATCGAGCTTGTCGTCCCATCCGTCGGTGTCGTGCTCAGGGGTGCCGATCGGGAATTCGGCGCCGAGTTCGGCGAGGTAGGTGGCGTAGCCGGCCGGATCGGCCACCACGCCGGGCGCGAACAGGTTCACCCCGAACGGCGCCGTGGTGGCGGCTCTGGTCGCCTCGATCTGCGCTGCCACCGCCTCGGTGCCGAGGTATCCGGCGGCGAGCTGGCCGAACCCGCCCGCGGCCGCGACGGCGACCACCAACTCGGGTGTGGACGGGCCGCCCGCCATGGGCGCGGCGACGATGGGGACGGTCAAGGTCTCGATCACCATGGGTCGAGTCTGGTCGGTCGGGACCGTGTTCAGGCCCGGTGACAGCGCGTGTGATGGGTCGGACACTGTGATTGTTACTGTGCGGCACGTCATCTACCTGCGAATTCGTGACAGAAGGTTGCGGAATGGTCACGGCCGGGTAGAGTTCGCGTCACAACGGATGCCGAACCGTTACACATAGTTCGGCATCGGAGAACACCCAGGTGGTCTCCGGCCCGGTCGCAGACCGGTTTCGTTTCCTTGTTGTCGGACGCTAGGACGAGATCTTGTCGCAGCACCGTGTGGGTCCCGAATCCATCTCCGTGCAGGCCCTGCTTGCGCACGCGGATGGCCGGAGCCCGAGCAGGAGCAGGCACCGCGCCGAGGCGTCGCGTTCCGATCGTGTTCGGGTCGCCGCCAGTGCCGCGGTCGCCGCGGGCGCGTTGGTCGGCGTCACCGCTCAGATCGCCCCGGCCCTGGCCTTCGCCGCACCGCTGCTGCCGACCCACGACGACAGCGTCGAGGAATCGGTCGTTCCCGAGTCGGCCCGCCAAGATGTCGACCTCGTCGCCGCGCAGGAAGTCGCCGCGCACGTCGAGACCCCCGCGCCGGTGACCGCGGTCGCCGCGCCGATCGCCGCCCCCGTGGCCGCGCCCTTCGGGATCGGCAACCTGCCCCCCGAGATCTCAGGCCCGCTGTCGCAGGTCGAGGACATCCTCCAGGGCATCCAGCACCAGGTCGCGCCGCCGCAGGCCACCCGCCCGGTCGCGGGCCCGATCAGCTCCGGCTTCGGCTCGCGCTGGGGTGCCATGCACTACGGCCTCGACTTCGCCGACTCGATCGGCGCCCCGATCAAGTCCGTGTCCAACGGCACCGTCATCGAGGCGGGCCCGGCGTCGGGCTTCGGCCTGTGGGTGCGGGTGCTGCACGACGACGGCACCACCGGCGTCTACGGCCACGTCAACGAAATGCTGGTCAGCGAAGGCCAGCGGGTCAACGCGGGCCAGGTCATCGCGACCGTCGGCAACCGCGGCCAGTCCACCGGCCCGCACCTGCACCTCGAGATCTGGGATCAGGGCGGCGCCAAGATGGACCCGATTCCGTACCTCGCTTCCAAGGGCGTGCCGCTGGAATGGGGCCCTTCCGCGCACTGAGTTTCTGGAGCGCTGGCGCGCTCGAGTTCGCGGCCCCGCCGGTCCCGTCGATCAGGCACCGTTGCTTGCTCCTTCGTCGCCTACGCAACGGCACCTGATCGACGGGACGGCCGCGAACCCGGCCGCTGCGCGTCCGGCCCCTCCCTAGGGGTCGGGGGTCGGGGCTGGGTGGGCGGCATGTTGGCGCGGTGGCAATAATCAGGGCATGAGTGAATGGAAGGCCTTTACCGTCGAGATCGCCGACAACGTTGCCCAGGTCACGTTGATCGGACCGGGCAAGGGCAATGCGATGGGACCCGACTTCTGGCGCGAGCTGCCCGAGGTCTTCGCCGAGCTCGACGCGGATCCGCAGGTACGGGCGGTGGTGGTGACCGGGGCGGGCAAGCACTTCTCGTTCGGTCTCGACCTGGCCGCGACCGCGGGCACGCTGGCTCCGGTGCTGGCCGACGACGCGAAGGCGGGGCCGCGCACGGAGTTCCTCAAGGAGGTCCGCCGGATGCAGGCCTCGGTGACGGCGCTGGCCGAGTGCACCAAGCCGGTGATCGCGGCGGTGTCCGGGTGGTGCATCGGCGGGGGTCTCGACCTGATCGCCGCTGCCGATATTCGTCTGGCCAGCGCGGATGCCAAGTTCAGCCTGCGTGAGGCGAAGGTGGCGATCGTCGCCGACATCGGTTCGCTGCAGCGCCTGCCCGGCATCATCGGCGAGGGCAATCTGCGGGAGCTGGCCTTCACCGCCAAGGACATCGACGCCGCCCGCGCGGAGCGGATGGGTCTGGTGAACGAGGTGTTCGCCGATCAGGAGGCCGTGCAGGCCGCCGCGCACGCGATGGCGCGCGAGATCGCGGGCAACCCGCCGCTGGTGGTGCAGGGCATCAAGGACGTGCTCGAGCAGCGGACCAGCCCGGCGATCGCCGACGGCCTGCGTTACGTGTCGACGTGGAACGCGGCGTTCCTGCCGTCGAAGGACCTGCCCGAGGCGATCGCGGCGGTCTTCGAGAAGCGCGCGCCGGAGTTCAAGGGCGAGTAAAGGCAGTTCAAACGGTTGCCACGGCGACCGTTCTGCCTACATACTTGCATCACACAACTAATTGATTGATGCAAGTAAAGGTAAACGTGTGAGTGAGAGTGAGCCCGCGATCGACGCGATCGCGATCCAGCTCGTGCGGCTGCACCGGCTGCGCGATCGGGCGATGGCCCAGATCAAGGACCACTCGGGGATCGACCCGGCGGGGTTCATGGTGCTGTTCCGGTTGGTGTGTGACGGGCCGATGCGCTCGGGCGCGCTCGCCGACGCGGTGCATTCGGACGCGTCGACGGTGAGCAGGCAGGTCGCGCAGCTGGTGGAGCGTGGCCTGGTGGTGCGCGCCGCCGACCCCGACGACGGGCGAGCCACCGTGCTGGAGGCCACCGACTACGGGCGCGAGACCGCCGACCGGATCCGGGCGCGGCGCCGGAATTCCATCGCGATCGTCACCGAGAACTGGTCCACCGACGATCGCGCGCTCTTCGCCGGGCTGCTGACGCGGTTCGTCGAGGACTACGACGCGGCCCGCCCGGTCCTGCTGGCCCAGCCGCCCGCACTGAGCACTACGGAGAACGTTTCGTGACGACAACCGCGGCCCCGGTGGAATCACCGGCAGGCTTCACCCATCGCCAAATCCTGACCATCCTGTCCGGGCTGATGCTCGGCATGCTGCTGGCCTCGCTCGATCAGACGATCGTGTCGACGTCCATCCGCACCATCGCCGACGACCTCGACGGCTACTCGCTGCAGGCCTGGGCCACCACCGCCTACCTGATCACCGCGACGATCAGCACCCCGCTCTACGGCAAACTCTCGGACATGTTCGGCCGCAAGCCGTTCTTCCTGGCCGCGATCGGTCTGTTCATCGTCGGTTCGCTGCTGTGCACGCTGGCCACGTCGATGTATCAGCTGGCCGCGTTCCGCGCGTTCCAGGGTCTGGGCGCGGGCGGACTCATGTCGCTGGCGCTGGCCATCATGGGCGACATCATCGGACCCCGTGAACGCGCCCGCTACCAGGGCTATTTCCTTGCGGTGTTCGGCATTTCGAGTGTGCTCGGGCCCGTCCTCGGCGGGCTGCTGGCCGGGCAGGACACCATTCTCGGCATCACCGGCTGGCGCTGGGTGTTCCTGGTGAACGTGCCGCTGGGGCTGCTCGCCCTGGTGGTGGTGACCCGGGTGCTGCACCTGCCGCGCAAGCCGCATGCCACCCACCGCATCGACTTCGCGGGTGCGATCGTGCTCGCGGTCGGATTGGTTCCGCTGCTGATCGTGGCCGAACAGGGTCGCGAATGGGGCTGGAGCAGTAACTCTTCGGTGATCTGTTACGCGATCGGCGCGATCGGGCTGGCCGGCTTCGTCGTGGTCGAGAAGTTCATGGGGGACGCGGCCTTGATTCCGCTGCGGATCTTCGACAATGTGACGTTCGCGCTCGGCGTGGTGATCTCCTTCGTCGTCGGTGCGGCGATGTTCGGCGGCATGCTGCTGCTGCCGCAGTACCTGCAGGTGGTGCGCGGCGCCGGGCCGACCGAGGCAGGTCTGCAGATGCTGCCGATGGTGCTCGGGCTGATGACCGGTTCGATCGTCTCGGGTCGGCTGATCTCGAAAACCGGCCGCTACCGGGCATTCCCGATAATCGGCGCGATCATGCTGACGCTCGGGTTGTTCCTGCTGCACCTGCTCGACGCCGACAGCCCGCTGTGGCTGGCGATGCTGTTCATGGCGGCCACCGGCTTCGGCCTCGGCAATCTCATGCAGCCGCTGACCCTGGCCTTGCAGAACGCGCTGCCGCCCAAGGACATGGGCGTCTCGACCGCGTCGGCGACGTTCTTCCGTCAGATCGGCGGCACCCTCGGCGCCGCGGTGTTCCTGTCGATCCTGTTCTCGCTGCTCACCCCGAACATCACCACCGAATTGCAGCAGTCGGCGGCGGACCCCGCCTACCAGCAGGCCGTGATCGAGGGCGCGCAGAGCACCAACCCGGCGGATGCCGCGCTGGCCAAGGGCCTGCTGGCGCACGACACGTCGGCCGCGGGCAAGGTCCTCCAGGACAGCTCGATCATCCAGCAGCTCGACCCCGAACTCGCCAAGCCCTTCCAGGTGGGCTTCGCCGACTCGATGTCGACGGTGTTCCTCGTCGCCTCCGCGGTGGCGTTGATCGCCCTGCTGCTGGTGCTGTTCTGGAAGGAAGTTCCGCTGCGGATGTCGGGGGGAATCCAAGCCGACGGCGATGCCAAGGCCGCCGAAGGGGTGGGTGCGCTGGTCGACACCGCCGCGCAGTCCGCCGCGTCAGCCGGGGACCCGCGCGACGGGGACGAGGGTGGTCGAGTCCGAGCGGGTGCGCCCCCGGCATGATCATCGGGTGAGTCGATTCGGCAGCGGTGGTGTAGTGCGGCGGTTACGTCGTCTGCCCGCCGCTGTCGGCTATCTGCTGGTGGGCGGGCTGACCGGGGTGGCGTCGCTGTTCGCGGTGGTCGCGCTGGCGATCGTGGCGGCCGCGAGCCTGATCGGGATCGGGATTCCCGCGCTGCCGGAGGCGGTCAAGTTGATCCGGCCGCTGCTGGGGCTCGAACGGCGCAGGGCGGGCAGGTTGCTCGGCACGCCGATCGTGTCCGCCTACCGGCCGTTGACCGGCGACCTGCGTCATCAGCTCGCGACGCTGGCCGCCGATCCGGCGAATCGGCGTGATCTGGCCTGGCTGGTGCTGCACGCGATCATCGGATTGCCACTGGCCGCGCTGGCGGTGGCACTGCCGCTGAGCGCGGTACAGCATCTCGCCGTCGCGAGTTATTGGAGTGCGCGGGCCGACGGCACGGTGTCCAGCGGCGGCATCGTCATCGATTCTTGGACCGCCGCCGTGGTGAGCGTGGCGGTCGGCATCGTCTACGGTGCCCTCGCACTGCGCGCGCCCGAGGCGGCGAACGCGCAGGCCCGCGTGGCAGGGGCGTTGCTCGCGCCGGACGAGAACGCCGTGCTGGCCGATCGGGTCGCCGAGCTGACCGTGACCAGGGCCGCCGCGTTGGACGCGCACGGTGCCGAACTGCGCCGCATCGAACGCGATCTGCACGATGGCGCCCAAGCCAGAATCGCGGCGGTGATCATGCAACTCGGACTGGCCGAGCAATTGCGCGACCGTGATTCCGCGGCCGCCGATCGGATGGTGCGGACCGCGCAGGACACGGCTTCGGCGGCCTTGTCCGAACTCCGCGATGTGGTGCGCAGCGTCTACCCGCCGGTGCTCTCGGATCGGGGCCTGAACAGCGCCGTCTCCGCGCTGGCCGCGCGCAGTCCGATCCCGTGCGTGCTCGAATCCAACGGCATCACCCGGCGGCCGATGGCGGTGGAGGCCGCCGCCTATTTCGTGATCGCCGAGGCCATCACCAACGCGACCAAACACTCCGGTGCCGACACACTGTCGATAGAACTGGGTGGGCCGCCCGATCTGCTCACCGTCGAGATCCGCGACGACGGTATGGGTGGAGCGAGCGCGACCGATGGGGGTGGTCTGGCCGGCATCCGGCGCAGGGCCGAGGCGCTCGACGGGCAGATGACGCTGAGCAGCCCCGCCGGTGGGCCTACTGTGGTGCGGGTGGAGTTGCCGTGCGGGTCGTGATCGCCGAGGACGACGCCCTCCTGCGGGAAGGCCTCGTCCTGCTGTTGAAGACGGCCGGGATCGACGTGGTGGCCGCCGTCGACAATGCCGACGATTTCCTCGCCGTCGTCACCGCCGACCGGCCGGACGCCGTGGTGGTGGATGTGCGGCTCCCGCCGACCTTCACCGACGACGGCCTGCGCGCTGCGGTGCGTGCCAGGACCGTCCACCCCGGGCTGCCGGTGCTCGTGCTGTCGTCCTATGTGGAGGACAGTTACGCCTCCGAACTGCTCGGTGACGGTGGCGGTGGCGTCGGGTACCTGCTCAAGGAACGGGTCGGCAAGGTCGACCGGTTTCTCGAATCCCTGCACCGCGTCGCCGCCGGTGGCACCGCGATGGACCCGGAAGTGATCGCACAGCTGCTGGTGCGCCGCAAGGTCGACGATCCGCTGTCCACGCTGACCGCCCGCGAACGCGAAGTGCTCGCGCTGATGGCCGAAGGACAGGACAACTCCGCCATCGCGGCACGCCTGGTCGTCACCGAAGGCGCTGTGCTCAAACACATTCGCAGCATCTTCGCCAAGCTCGGCCTCGCCGCCGACGAATCGGGCCACCGCCGGGTCCTCGCCGTACTGGCCTACCTGAACGCGCGCCCCGGATCGTCCTGACAGACCGGGTCGGTGTCGGGCAGCGTGCCGTCGCGGAGATAGGCGTTGACGGTCGTGTCGACGCAGGTGTTCGGGTAGTTGCCGTAGATCCAGTGCACCGCGACATCTTCCAAGGTCACCATGCGTGACCCCGTCATTGCCCGGTGCATGACACGCGCGCCCGCGTGGGTGGTGCGGGTGTCGTCGGTGGACTGGACGATCAGGCTCGGCACCGCATTGCCGATCACGGTCGGCTGCTCGACCGGGGGCGCCCAGAACGCGCACGGCGGAATGTTGTTCGCGAACGCGCCGAACAGCGGTTGATCGGCGCGACTCGCCTCGATATTGCGCCAGTACCAGGCTGGATCGCGCGGTACTTCCACATCGCCGCACAGGACGGCCAACGCCGGTGAGTAGTCGCGTGGCCGCGCGGTGAGCATGAAGGCGAGCGAGGCGGCAAGCTCGGGTTCGGGCCGCACCTCGATGCCGTCGGCGGCATCGGCGAGTTGCCGGATCTGGCGTGCCAGCAGCGGATAGTTGCGTGGGTCGTCGAGCCCGCGGTAGAGCACCATCGGCAGGCTGTGTTCGTCGACGGTGAACTCGCCGATCCGGATCGGCCGGTCGTTCGCGCGGCGGACCATGGTCTGCACGGTCGACCTGACCGCGGAACGGTCCGCGCCGAAACGGAACTCGCCGTCGTGGGCGGCCACCCAATCGGCCCATCGGTCGAATGCCGCCTCGTTGACCGGGCCCATGGCACGGATCATCCCGACCGATCCGTAGTGCTCGGGGTCGACGGCACTGTCGAGGACGAACCGGTCGCTGCGCTCGGGGAACAGCTGGGCGAAGACCGCGCCGAGGTAGGTGCCGTAGGAGGTGCCGAAGTAGCTGATCCGCTCCTCGCCTAGGGCGGCACGGATGACGTCCATATCGCGGGCGGTGTTGCGTGTGGTGATGTGGTGCAGCCGAGGTCCCTCGTTCGTCGCGCACAGCGCGGCGAGTTCGGCTTGCTGGGCCACGCCTTCGGCGAAACCGACGCCGTCGAGACCGGCGGATTCCAGCCCGAATCCGTGCTGCCAGTGGCAGTTCACCGGGGTGGAGCGGCCGATGCCGCGCGGATCCATGCCGATCAGGTCGTAGCGGTCACGGACCTCGGAGCTCATCGCCTCGCGCACGTCGATCATGAAGTCGAGACCGGGAGCGCCGGGGCCTCCCGGATTGGACAGCAGCACGCCGCGACGTTTCGCCGGGTCCGTAGCGGGCAGCCGCGAGATGGCCACGGTCATCGTTTCCGCCTGTGGCGCCGAGTAATCGACCGGTACCCTCACCTGCGCGCACTGGGCGCCCGCCGGATCGAGACGCGGATCATCGCAGGACTGCCAGGTCAGCGACTGATGGCGAAAACGATCGAGCGGGTCGACATCGGCCGATGCCGTGGTGGCGGTGAGCAATCCGGCGGCCGTCGCGGCGACCGCGACGGCCAGGATCGCGCGTTTCATGAGGCGCAGACCACGGTGTCGAAGGCCCGCTCGACAACCTCTGCCTGGTCTTTGCTGTTCGGCAGCTCGTTTACGGTGATGGTCACCGCGACGCCGTCGGCTGTGACCCCGGTGCGGGTATCGAAACCGGGGATGCTGCCACCGTGGGCGACGGTCGTCCTGCCACACGAGGTGGTCTGCACGACCAGGCCTAATCCGTAACCGGCCGAAGGCATTCGGTCGAACTGCACCGTCTGCCGCATCTGTTCCAGCTGTGCGGCGGGCAGCAACTTGCCGTCCAGCAGTGCGAGGAAGAAGCGGTTCAGATCCGAGCCGGTGGCGATCATCGCACCCGCGGTATCGCCCCATGAGGGATCGAAGTCGGTGAAATCGACACGGGCGCCGTCGATTTCCTGATAGCCGCGCGGGTGTGGTGTGCGCAGGCCGATGTCGCCGGGTGCGGGAAAGTAGGTGTCGCGCAAGCCGAGTGGCTCGATGATCCTGGTGGTGATCTCCGTGGCGGCGGGGCGGCCGGTGACCTGCTCGATCAGCATGCCGAGCAGGATGTAGTTGGTGTTGGTGTAGACCGAGCGGGCGCCGGGTTCGTGCCGCGGCGGCATCGTCATCGCGATGCGGACCAGCTCGCTGGGCGAAAAGTGGCGCAGGCGGATGACTTCCGGGTCTGGCTCGATCTGCTGCGTGCCGGGGTCGGCACGCAGGCTGGGATCGCCGCCGGCCAGATAGTCCGGTAGCCCGCTGGTGTGCTGGAGCAGTTGGCGCACGGTGATGCGGTTGCCATCGTTGCCACTGCCCTGCACGACGCCCGGTAGGTACCGCTCGACGGGACCATCGAGTTCGACCTTCCCCTCGGCGACCAACTGCATGACCACGGTCGCGACGAAACTCTTGGTGTTGCTGCCGATTCGGACGTACGCCCCATCGGGAATCGGTGCGCCCGTCTCGATATCACCGACCCCAGCGGTGACGGTCTGTTCGCCGGCCGCGGTGGTGATCACGGCCTGGGCGCCGGGGAATCCCGCCTGCACCACCGATTCGAGCGCCTGCCGGATCTCCGGCCGACCCGGTTGCGCCGCCGTGGCGCTGTTCTCGGGCCCACACGCGGTGACGGTGAGTAGTGCGAGCAGGCCGGTTCCGGCCGTGAAGGCACGCAGTGACTTGCTCGAAAAAGTGGTGTTGAGCTGCATGATTCGAGCCTAGGAACGAGCGGGCGCCGTGCCCATGCCGCGCACACCCGAATCGAAGGTGGTGCCTGCGCTACCAACCTTGGGGTGGGGTAGGTGAAGCGACCAAGGGGAGAGTGAACTTACCCCTAGGGTTGGCTGTTCAAACCTCTGCGCCGCAATAACTTCGAGAAGTCGAAGTTGTCCGCGTCAGGAGAATCAATATGCGCATCAAATCCACCATCGCCGCTGCCCTGCTGGCCGTCGCGACCGTCGCCGGGGTGTCGGCGGTCGGTGCGGGCAGTGCCGCCGCGGCGCCGTACGGAACGTATTACGGCACCTACTACGAGCTCTATCAGTGCCGCGCGGCCGGGGAAGATCCGTACACCGGCGGGTATTACTGGGAGTGCACGGAGAGCTGGGACGGCTGGGATCTCTACATCTGGTACTGACACCGAAACGGGAAGTCCGAAAACTCTTCGGACTTCCCGTTTTTCGTAGGTCTATCGGCTCAGTGGCCGGATTCCTTCAGCCGAGTGAAGGACTCGTCGATGATCTTCTCGGCCTCGGCGCGGCCGAGCCACTCCGAACCCTCGACGTACTTGCCCGGCTCGAGATCCTTGTAGCGCTCGAAGAAGTGCTTGATCGCCGACAGTTCGAACTCCGAGACGTCGCCCAGGTCCTGGATGTGATCCCAGCGCGGGTCGCCCGCGGGGACACACAGCACCTTGTCGTCGCCACCGGCCTCGTCGGTCATGCGGTACACGCCCACCGGGCGGGCCTCGACGATCACGCCGGGGAACACCGACTCGGGCAGCAGCACCAGCGCGTCGAGCGGGTCGCCGTCCTCGCCGAGGGTGTTCTCGATGAAGCCGTAGTCGGCCGGGTAGCCCATGGAGGTGTACAGGTACCGGTCGAGCTTGACCCGACCGCTCTCGTGATCGACCTCGTACTTGTTCCGAGAACCCTTGGGAATCTCGATGGTGACGTCGAACTCCACGCCATCTCCTTGCTCGTTCGAGTGCTGGTCTGTGCCGAATCGCCAGATCGTTCTGGGGAACCGTTGCGCAACGAGGATAGTGTGGTGTGCTGGTACACCGGTGCGGCAGGCGGCTGTAGTCGCGCAGTCGAGGCGTGTCGGTCGGCGTTGAGGGAGACACTGTCGTGGTCGATGCAGGCGGCAATCCGGGATCACCGGTGCAGGGGCGCCGGAGGTCCCGCTGGATCTGGTTGTCGGCAGTGGTCGTCGCGCTACTGGTGATCGCGGGCGGTTTCGCGGCGATCGCGCAGCCGTGGACGCCGGAATTCCGCCACGGCGGACTCACCGTGGCGCCGCCGCCGGACACGGGTCAGGTGTTTCCCGAGGTGGCTCCGGCCCGATCGGACGCGCCCGCGCCCACGGTGGCGGGCATCGCCGCGGCGCTCGCCGCGGTGGTCGGCAACCCTGATCTCGGTGCGTTCGCGGGTCAGGTGACCGATCCGGGCAGCGGGACGGTGCTGTGGAGTCAGGAGCCGGCCAAGGCGATGATCCCGTCGTCGACGGCCAAGATCATGCTGGTCGCGGCCGCATTGCTGACCTTGCCCGATGATCAGCGGGTGACCACCGAGGTGCTCGCCGGTGCGCCCGGCGAGCTGGTGCTGGTGGCGGGCGGGGACCCCACGCTCACCACACGGGCAGCGGGCGGCTACTACACCGACGGCGCCCGGATCGCGGATCTGGCCGCGCAGGTGCGGGCCGCGGGCCGCCAGGTGAACGCGATCGTGGTCGACACGTCCGCCTACTCGGGGCCGACCATGGCCTCGGGCTGGGACCCGATCGACATCCCGGAAGGCTCGATCGCCCCGATCGAGCCGATCATGCTCGACGGTGGCCGGTTCGACCCCTCGGCCGACTATTCCCCGCGCACCGCGAATCCCGCGCTGGACGCCGGGCGAGCGCTCGCCGCCGAGCTGGGTATCGATCCCGCCGCGGTGCGAGTGGGACCGGCCGCGCAGACCGGCGCTCAGATCGCGAAGGTCGAATCGGCCCCGCTGCGGGTTCGCTTGCACGACATGATGATTCACTCCGACAATGTGCTGGCCGAGACCATCGGACGTGAGCTGGCGGTGGCGTCGGGCCAGCCCGCCTCCTTCGCCGGTGCGGTCGCCGCCACCACGGCCGCCCTGTCGACGGCCGGATTCGATATCGCCGGACTGCATCTGGCCGACAACAGTGGGCTCTCCGTCGACGACCGGGTGACCCCGAAGCTGCTCGATTCGATCATCGCGACCGCGGCGGAACCGACCGGCAACGCCGCATTGGTACCGGCCGGAACACAGGCCAGGCCCGAAAACGACCCGCGCGCAGCGGCTCTCGCGCCGATGCTGGACTACCTGCCTGTCGCGGGCGGCACCGGCACACTCGCGCCGCGCTTCGTCACACAGAACCGGCAGGGTGCGGGGTGGGTGCGCGCCAAGACCGGAACTCTGAGCGTGGCCAGCGCGTTGGTCGGATATGTACTCGACCGCGACGGGCGGGTACTCACCTTCGCACTCATGTCGAACGACCGATTGCCGGAGCAGAGCAGGCCGGCGCTCGACGCGGTGGCGGGTGCCCTGCGCAACTGTGGATGCTCGTAGAGAACGGGTGACTATGACCGACAAGACCGAGCGCAAGAGTTCCGGGTTCAGCGGAGCTGTGGACTGGCGGCTGGCCGCGCGAACCGGGGCGGTGCTCGCTCCCTCCGGGCCGCGCGTGTCCCGGCAGACGGCCGAACAGGTCGTCGCCGAGCTGGCGTCTGCCTCGATACTGGCCGAACTGCCGGTGCGTGAGGTCAGTGGGCTGCTCGACGACCGGCCGGTTCCCGAGGCGCGGATCGTCGACCGGCCGGGGTGGATCTCCGCGGCCGCCGATTCGATGGCTGTGCTCACCGGCATCGAATCCGCCGACGGGGGCAAGTTCGTCGGGAAACCCGCGGGTGTCCAGGCGGGGACCATGCTGGCGTTCCTGTCGACCGCGATTCTCGGGCAGTACGACCCGTTCACCGGCGAGGACGGCACCTTGCTGCTGGTCGCGCCCAATATCCTCGGCGTCGAGCGTGCGCTCGGCGTAGATCCGAGCGACTTCCGGCTCTGGGTGTGCCTGCACGAGGTGACACACCGGGTGCAGTTCTCGTCGGCGCCCTGGCTGGCCGGGTACATGCGCACCAACGTGGACATCTTGAGCGAGGTCGGCGAGGAACCGATGAGCGAGATGCTCACCCGATTACTGAGCGAGGTGCGGTCGCGGCGCAACGGCGACAACACCGACGATCCGAACAGTCGAGGGGTGGTCGGACTGTTGCGTGCGGCCCAGGCGCCGCCGCAGCGCGAGGCACTGGATCGACTGTTGATGCTCGGTACGCTGCTCGAAGGGCATGCCGATCATGTGATGGACGCCGCCGGGCCCGCTGTGGTGCCGACCGTCGCCGATATCAGGGCCGCGTTCGATCGACGTCGCCAGAAGCCGTCCAATCCGATCCAGCGGCTGCTGCGGGCCTTGCTCGGCGTGGACGCGAAGGTCGCGCAATACGTACGGGGCAAGAAGTTCGTGGACGCGGTGGTCGAGCGGGTGGGGGTCGCGGAATTCAACACGGTGTGGACGAACGCCGACACGCTGCCGTTGCTGGACGAGGTCGACGATCCGGAACGGTGGATTCGCCGGGTGCTGGGATAGGTCTCGGTAACCTGCACACGTGACTTACGCGGACGGTCGACCGCCGAGCAGGGCCGCGCAGCCTGCTCGTGGATCGCGGCTGCCGTCCGATGATCGAGAGGCGATTGTTCGGTGTGGCCGATGACATCGCCTCGTCCGATGCGCCTGCCGGAGACAGCGGCGGTGCTCGCGGTGCGGCGGGGTGTGCGCGAGTGGGTGGCCGCGCACGGTGGGCGGGGGCCGGTGGTTGTGGGGTTGTCCGGCGGGGCGGATTCGCTGGCCTTGGTGGCCGCCGCCGTTGTCGAGGCGGGTGCGGTGACCGCGGTGGTCGTCGACCATCGGTTGCAGGAGGGGTCAGCGGCGGTGGCCGATCGGGCGGTCGAGCAAGCGATGGGGCTCGGGTGTGTGGGGGCGATGGTCGTACCCGTCGAGGTCGGGCGTGCGGGGGGTGTGGAGGCGGCGGCTCGGGCGGCTCGGTACGCGGCGTTGGGGTCGGTACGGGACGGGCGGCCGGTGTTGCTCGGACACACGCTCGATGATCAGGCCGAGACGGTGCTGCTCGGGTTGGCGCGCGGCTCGGGCGGGCGGTCCATTCAGGGGATGGTGGCGTGGAATGCGCCGTGGGGGCGGCCGTTGCTGGGTGTGCGGCGGGCTCACACGGTGCGGATGTGCACTGATCTGGGGATCGAACCGTGGGACGATCCGCACAACGTCGACCTCAGGTACACCCGCGTGCGGGTGCGCAACGAAGTCTTGCCACTACTAGAGGACGTCCTCGGTGGTGGGGTCGCGCAGGCACTCGTCCGCACGGCCGAGCAGTTGCGTGCGGACGGCGCGGTGCTCGATGTCTACGCGGCCGAGTTGCTGCGGAATGCGCGTTCGCACCGCGCGGGCGCACGTCCCGATGGCGCCGTGGCGCGCCGTCCCGATCTCGATGATCGATCCGGCTCCGGTGGCCGCGACGACACCGATCGACCCACGCTGTCGATCGAGATCCTGGCCACTGCCCCGCCCGCGTTGCGTCGCAGGGCGGTGCGCGCCTGGCTTGCGGATGAGGGCGTGAGCGGGCTCATGAACGCCCATTTACAGGCGATCGACGAGCTGGTGAGTAATTGGCACGGACAGGGCGGGGTGGCGGTGGCGGGCGGCTCGAGGGACCACAGGTTGGTCGTGACGCGCGAACATGGCACGCTGGCGGTGCGAGCACAGCCGCGCATTTGATGCCACGAAGGGACACCCACTTCCGTGTACGGAGACGACATCGCATCGGTGCTGATCACCGAAGACGAGATCAAAGCCAAGATCGAGGAACTGGCCGAGCTCGTCGCCAAGCGATACCCGCCCGATTCCCCCGAAGGTGACCTCCTGCTGATCTGCGTCCTCAAGGGCGCGATCTTCTTCATGACCGACTTCGCCAGGGCGCTGTCGATCCCCACTCAGCTCGAATTCATGGCCGTGTCGTCCTACGGTTCGTCTACCTCGTCCTCTGGCGTGGTGCGCATCATGAAGGACCTGGACAAGGACATCGCGGGCCGTAACGTCCTGATCGTCGAGGACATCATCGACTCGGGCCTGACCCTGTCCTGGCTCAAGCGCAACCTGTCCACCCGCAACCCGGCCTCGCTGGAAGTAGTCACCCTGCTCCGCAAGCCCGACGCGCTGCGCACCCCCGTCGACGTCGCGCACGTGGGCTTCGACATCCCCAACGAATTCGTCGTCGGCTACGGCCTCGACTACGCCGAGCGCTACCGCGACCTCCCCTACATCGGCACCCTCAACCCGGCGGTGTACTCGTAGTTTTGGAGCGCTGGCGCGCTCGAGTTCGCGCCTCCGGCGGTCCCGCCGATCAGGTACCGCTGCTTGCTCCTTCGTCGCCTACGCAACGGCACCTGATCGGCGGGACGGGCGCGAACCGCCGACTGCGTCGGCGGCCCCTCCTCGAGGTCGGGGCGGTCGGGGTTGGGGATCGACGACTCTGATCAAGGCCCGGATATCGGCGTCGATCGCACGGAACAGCGCGTACGAGCCGAGGAAGGCCACGACGCTGCCGAGGTAGACCACACGCAGCGAGACCATGGTCGGCAGCAGGTCCTCGGTGGGCAGCAAGGTGATGGCGACCATCGCGATCAGCGGGATGGACGCGGCGACCGCCAGATACCAGCCGCAGCGCCGCAGGAGTCCGCGCAGCGCCGCGGCATCGGTGTGGAACCGGTGGCCTTGCTGCAGGAAGGCCGGGTAGGCGCAGCGGACCATGTAGAAGGTGATGAGGAAGAACGCGTAGGTCGCCGCCACGGCGCAACCGATGGCGTTCGACGTCAGAAATTGCACCGTGGTGCGCGTCTCCAGCTCACCGGTGCTCACCTTCACCGTGGCGGGCAGGATCGCGGCCGCGGTGACCCAGAACAACAGGGCGACGACAACCGCCCGGTCACCCAGGTACAGCGATTGCCTGCTTGCCAGGCCCAACGTCGCGGTACTCACGCGCCGCCCGGCCCGTAACGCGCGTGGAACCAGGATCGCGTGGCGGGACAAATAGACCAGGATCACCGCGCCGAGCGCGAAAGCTATCACGTTGGTCACCACCGAGACTATGTGCAGCGCTTCGCGAGCGGCGGGCTCGAGCCGCTGCACCAGCAGGCCGGAGTTCTGCCAGGTCTTGTATTTCACGGCGAGTGCGTTGGGTACCGCGATCGCCAGTGTCATCAGCGCAACCATGAAGGGCCGCAAGCGAATTCGGTAGGAACCGGCAGGCGGGTCGACCAGGTCTCTGCCGCGCGGGTCCAGGCAGAGGTCGAACTGTTCGGCGAGGACGGTGCCGTCGGGCCAGCGGTCGTTTCGGTCCGGCTCGAGGCAACGCAGCAGCACCCGGCGGAGTGCGGGCGGACAGTCCGGCGGGAGTTGCTGCAGCGCGGAATTACTGACGCCCGTGCTGCGTGCGGAGAGCATCGCTTCGAGTCTGGTTCGATCGCCGCAGTCGGGGTCGTCGGCGCCGGTGTCGTCGAACGGCTTGGTGCCGGTGAGCAGTTCCCACAGCAGCACACCCAGTGAGAAGAGATCGGAGCGTGCTTCGAGGTCGGCGGCGCTGCGGTCGTAGCCGGGATGGCTGGCCTCGAGCTGCTCGGGTGACATGTACGCCAGCGACCCGCCGAAATACGAGAGCGGGCTGGTGCCCGCGGTCTCGCTGAAGCTGATGTTGAAATCGGCGAGCTTCGGCACGCCCTCGGCCGTGAGCAGGACATTCGCCGGCTTCACGTCACGGTGCAGCACACCCCGATCGGCCGCGTGATCCAGTGCCGCGGCCAGGCGCCGACCCAGCCAGGCCACGGTGTCGGGCCAGCTGAGGTGGGCGATCTCGCGCCGCACGCTCGAATCCGCCGGCCGGATCTCGCCCTTCTCCGTCATCGCGGCGTCGATCGCGTCGAGCAGGAGCCGACCGTCGCGTTCGGCGGGCGGGGTCGCGCGGACCCAGCGCAGCAGGCCGAGCAGAGTCCCGCCGGGCAGGAATTGCATGTACAGCAGGCGCAGCCGGGGCGACCCGTCGCCGGGTGGATCGAGGACGAGCTGATCGAAGACGCGCACGATGTAGTCGTGGTCGAGCTGGGCCAGGGTCTGCGGCTCGGTACCGCTGTCGGCGGAGATCTTCACCGCGACCAGACGTTGCATCGACCGTTGCCTGGCGAGGAAGACCCGGGCGAACGCGCCAACGCCGAGCTCGGTCAGCAGCTCGAAGTCGCCGACGCGGTCGCCCACCTCGAACCGGTCGAGCCCGCGGCGATCGGTGGAGTGCATGGTGGCGGTGCGGTCGAGCGAGGGGCGGGTCGCCTCGGTGATGACAGTCGAGCTCACGACGGGTCATACGCGCGGACCCGCACGGAAGTTCATCCGCGCCGCAGATCGTCAGCTGACGACGCGTTCCAGGGCTTTCAGATCGGCTTCGAGCGCGCGGAAGAGCAGGTAGGAGCCGATGAAGGCGACGATGCCGCCGACGCAGAGCACCCGAACGGCGACGATCACGGCCGGGATATCACCGGGCGGGAGGAAGGTGACGCCCGCGACCGCGAGGAGGGGGACCGAGGCGGCCACCGCGAGGTACCAGGTGCAGCGGCGGCTCAGCTCGCGCAGCCAGGTGCTGTCGTCGGTGCTGATCTCGCCATGGCGAAGGAAGATCGGGTAGATGCAGCGGACCAGGTAGAACGTCACGAGGAAGAACGGGTAGGCGACGGCGATCGCCCCGCAGACCAGCAGGGATGCGAGGAAATGGACCACGGCGTGGCCGGGGACATCGCCGGCGGCCAATTGCAGCGCGATCGGGAAGGTGAGTCCGGAGATCGCCCACAGCGAGAACACCACGATCACCACCCGGTCGCCGATGCGCAAGGTGTCGTGTCTGGTGCGGCGCAGAATCTGTGGGTCGTAACGGCGGCCATGGCGAAGGCCGCGCGGCACGGAGAGCACGAAACGGGCGAGGTAGATGAGCACCGCGGCCCCCAGCGGGAAGAAGACCACGTTCACGCCCGCCGTGATCACGACGAACGATTGCTGGGCCGACTCGCTGAGCCGACTCACCACCAGATTCTGATTGTGCTGGATGTTGTACCAGGAGGCGAGGGCGTTGGGGATGCCGATCGCCAAGATCATCACCAGCAGCGGCCACTTGCGCCACACCATCCGCCAGCTGTTCGGCGGCGGGTCGACGAGGTCGCGGGCCCGGGCGTCCAGACACAGATCGAACTGCTTGGCCAGCACCGCGCCTTCGGCCCAGCGACCCGACCTGTCCGGGTCGAGGCAGGTCAGCAGCACCCGGCGCAGGGCAGCGGGGCAGTTCGCCGGAACCCGGTCGAGCGCGGCGGGATCGACGCCGCCGGTCCGTCGCTCGAGCATGGCCTCGAGGGTGGTTTCGTCGCCCCGGCCCTCGGCCGCGGCGGTGTCGTCGTCGAACGGCTTCGCACCGGTGAGCAGTTCCCACAGGACCACGCCGAGGGAGTAGATATCGCTGCGGGTGTCGAGGTCGGCGGCGGTGCGGCTGAGGCCGGGGTGACAGGCCTCCAGCTGTTCGGGCGACATGTAGGCCAGCGAACCGCCGAAGTAGGCCACCGGGCTGGTGCCCTCGACGGTGCGGCTGAAGCTGATGTTGAAGTCGGCGAGCTTCGGGACGCCCTCGGCGGTGAGCAGCACATTCGCCGGTTTCACATCACGGTGCAGCACACCGTGCGAGGACGCGTAGTCGAGCGCCTCGGCCAGCCGCCTGCCCAGCCAGGCCACTGTTTCCGGCCAGCTCAGGGCGGCGATCTCGGCGCGCACGCTCGAATCGGTCGGGCGGATCTCGCCCTTCTCCTCCATGGCGGCGTCCACGGCGTCGAGCAGCAGTTTGCCGCTGCGTTCGGCGGGTGGGGTCGCGCGGACCCAGCGCAGCAGACCGAGCAGGGTCCCGCCGGGCAGGAACTGCATGTAGAGCAGGCGCAGGCGCCGCGAACCCGAGGGCGCCGAGTCGGTGTCCATCAGTTGCTGGTCGAACACGCGCACGATGTAGTCGTGGTCGAGCTGGGCCAGCGTCTGCGGCTCGGTGCCGCGGTCGGCGGAGATCTTCACCGCGACCAGACGCTGCATCGACGTCTGCCTGGCCAGGAAGACACGCGCGAAAGCACCGGAACCGAGCCCGGTGAGCAGCTCGAAATCGCCGATGCGCTGGCCGATCTCGATGCGGTCGAGCGGCTCGAACGCGCCGGGATTCGAGAGTGCGTCCGTCGACGACGTCGCGGCCGAGGTGGCGGTCGCGGTGAGGTCGAGCTGCGGGCGGGTCATCTGGGTACTACGAGTCGAGTCCGCCGTTTGGTTCATCGTCGCGTCGGGATCGTCGGTCCGGTGGGTGCTCTGGTCGAGTTCCTCGGTGTTGAGCAGGCCGCGCAGACTGGCCGCCTGCTCCGGGTACTCGCGCAGGCACTCGCGCGGGTCGACACGTTCGCCGCTGTGCCTGCGGATGACGAATTCCTCGAACACCAGCCCGGCGGGCAGCGTGGCAACGTCGAGTTCGGGGAACTCGGCGCAGTAGTTGACCAGCCGCTTGCGGTCGATGCCGGTGCCTGCGTGATGCAGCCAGCGATGGCGCAGGTCGACCCGGATCAGCTCGTGCAGCGCCTGCGCGCGCAGGGTGGCCGCGTCGGGGAGGAACTCGGCGATGTCGGGCGGGCGTTCGTCGACCGCGCCCCACGCGGCGGCGAACGCCTCGACCATGTCGACGCGCACATTCGTGGCCCGACCGGCCGTTGCGTCGGGTTGTTCCCCGCTTCCGGTGTTATCGCTCATCAACCGACCTAAAGAGTTCGCGCGGATCGGTGCGAAATTCATTCCGCCACACCCACCGCCATCGCCGGAGAGCTGTACTTGAAATGATAACTTGCGCCTCTAGAGCTGATCACCCGAATTTCGACGACCATGCGACGGGGGCGAATCCGCAGATGAACGAAGACCTCACAGCGGTAGCATGGGAGTCCGTCGACGACGACGGCGTAACGGACGCTGAGGTGACGATGGACTCGTCTCGCCCTCCTGCCGACGAATACCCCATCGGCGGCCCCGCCGCGGCGCTGGCCGCCCGGGTCCGTGCGGGCACCATCACGCCCGCCGACGTCACCGCCGACGCGCTCGCCCGAATCGGTTCGGAGAATCGCAAGATCAACGCCTTCACGGTGGTGCGAGCCGAGCGGGCCAGGGCCGAAGCGCGGGAACTGGCCGCCCGGCAAGACCTCGACGAGCTGCCGCTGGCCGGTGTGCCGGTGGCGGTGAAACAGAACATCGCGGTGGCGGGCGAACCGACCCGGGCCGGTTCGGCGGCCACCTCCGCCGAACCGGCGAGCGTCGATCACCCGGTCGTGGCCAGGCTGCGCGCCGCAGGCGCGATCGTTGTGGGGTTGACGGCGATGCCCGAGCTCGGTTTGTGGGCCAGTACCGACTCCGCGGGGTGCGTCACCCGCAATCCGCGTGATGTCGGCCGGTCGACGGGTGGATCCTCGGGTGGTGCTGCCGCGGCGGTGGCCGCCGGACTCGTGCCGATCGCGCACGGCAACGACGGTCTCGGCTCGATCCGGGTGCCCGCCGCGGCATGCGGGGTCTTCGGGATCAAGCCGGGTAGACACGTGGTGCCCGCGCAGATCGGCGCCGATTCCTGGGCGGGACTGGCCGAGAACGGCGTCCTCGCGACCACGGTGTCGGACGCGGCGCTGGCGCTGTCGGTGCTGGCAGGCCGTTCCGACCTGGCCGAACTACGCAAGCCACAGCGACTACGCATCGGACTGGCCGTGGCTCCGCCGTCGCGTCTGGTCCGGATGGATCGGCATTGGACGGCGGCGGCGCGCACCGCGGGTGCGCGCGCGGCAGTGGCCGGGCACGAGGTGCAACCGGTGGAACTGCCCTACGGCGACACGGCGCTGTTGATGCTGCTGCGCTGGCCGACCGCGGGCCTGGCCGACGCCGACACACTCGAGAACCCCGAACTGCTCCAGCAACGCACCAAACGTCACCTGGCGATCGGCAGGGTGATCCGGCGACTCGGCCTGGTCCGCCCCAGCCAGATCGACCGGACCGAAGCCAGGCTGCTCGAATTCTTCGAGGACTTCGACGTGGTGATCACCCCGACGCTCGCCGCGCCACCGCCCAAGGCCAGGCAGTGGAGCGGGCGCGGGTGGGCGGCGAATGTCGTGTCCTCGGCGCGCTACGCGCCGTTCACCGGACTGTGGAATCTGCTCGGCTGGCCCGCGGCGTCACTACCGATGGGCACCCATCCCGAAGCGCACACCCCGTTGGCCGCGCAGCTGGTCGGTCCGCCGGGCAGCGAGTCCACCTTGCTCGGTCTCGCCGCCCAACTGGAACTGTCGAACTAGACCGCGATCGGCTGCGGCTGCGGTGTCGGCTCGGAGAAACCGCCGTCGACGGCGCGACCGGCGAATTCCAGAATGGTCGGGCGCGTGTCGTCGGCGCGCCATGCCACCGCCAGCTCACACGGGGTGAGACCGGCGACCGGACGCGCGGTGAGCCCGGGCCAGCGGTACATCGGCACGTTGTTCTCGGCCAGCAGGCACACGCCGAGGCCGAGGCTCACGGCCTCGAGCTTGTCCTCGGGGGTGGCCGCCTCGGCGCCGATCTTGGCCGCCTTGCCGCCACGGGCATCGTTGCCGAGCCAGAAGTCGCGGACCGCGCCCGCCTCGGTGGGCAGGGCGACGAAGGGCTCGTCGAGCAGATCGGCGAATTCGATGCTGTCCTGTTCGGCCAGCGGATGCGACTCCGGCAGCAGCACCCAGCGCGGCTCGGTGCGCAGCACCTGCCAGCGATAACGGTTGGGGTCGGGCAGCGGCAGCCAGACCAGCGACAGGTCGGCCTGTCGACCGGCCAGGCCACTGGAGGGGTCGTTCCACGACGCGGCGTGCAGGGCGAGGCGGTGACCGCTCGCGCTCTCGAGGTCGTTGAGCAGACCCCGGCCGAGCGCGGACTGGATTCCGACGCGCAGCACCTCGCCTGCTTCCTGGAGGGACACGTTGGTCACCTCCCACAGCTCGAGGATCTTGCGTGCGCCTTCGAGCAGTTCCTTACCGGCGACGGTGAGGGCGACACTGCGCTGGTTGCGGTCGAACAGGACCACGTCGAGCTGGCGTTCGAGCTGGCGGATCTGGCGTGACAACGTCGGCTGAGCGATATGCAGCCGCTGGGCGGCGTTCGTGAAATGCAGTTCCTCAGCGACGGCGACGAAATACCGCAGATCGCGCAAATGCGGGTCCATAGCACCTTGCTATCAGAATCGGTCGGGAAAATCCAGCCAAAACGGGCAAGGAAGTTCGCGGAAGTGGATCAAAACAGTCACCAGGTTGGTATCGCACAGCATATGGCCTGACATGGTGAGCTGCACCATCGGATTGTCTATTGTTCGTGGCGATCTGCCACCGAGTGGATCGACGTCATATCTGGGCGGCTGACCAGCGAAAATGCGTCGCTGTTCACATCACCTGCTCCGATGTGGGCCGCACCGCGCCGCTGTCGTGCGCGCCGAAAGGTGCCGCTGACCACGGCGACCGTGACCAGCAACTTCGTCGAAGTGATGTTAGTCACAAACAAGTTTCGAAGCGGTGAATCCGGCTGCGCACCAACAGGTGTCGCAGCCGGAATCGACTACTTGCTCTTCTTGAGACGCAGCACCGCGGGCAGGTCGATTCGGCGCATCCCGCGCGCACCGGCCGCCCGCATCGCCGCGACCGCGACGACCAGCTTGTTCATGTCGTAGGGGTACCAGAACAATTCCTTGCCCATGGTCGGCAGCTTCGGCTTCGTCATCGCCTGCGCGCGACAGTATTTCCGCAGCCCCGACGCACCGCCCCAGCGTGCGCCGACGCCGGACAGACCCCAGCCGCCCATCGGCATCGCGGGATTGAACAGGTTCGAGAACACGTCGTTGATGTTCACCGCGCCTGTGTTCAGCTGCCTGGCCACGCGTTCGCCGCGCGCCTTGTCGCCGGTCCACACCGACGCCGAAAGCCCGTAGATCGAGTCGTTGGCCATCCGGATGGCCTCGGCCTCGTCGGCCACCTTCATCACCGGCAGCGTCGGGCCGAAGGTCTCCTCGGCGACGCACGACATCGAATGGTCCACATCCACGAGCACAGTCGGCTCGAAGAAGGTGCCGACGCCGGTGCGTTTGCCGCCGGTGGTCACCCGGGCGCCCGCCGCCACCGCCTCGTCGACGTGGCGCTGCACGATCAGCACCTGATTCTCGTTGGCGAGCGCACCGACGTCGTTCTTCGACTCGCGATCGTCGGCGCCCTGACGCAAGGCGGCGACCGCGGCGGTGAGCTTGGTGACGAACTCGTCGTAGGCAGGCGCTTCGACGTAGACCCGCTCGACCGAGATGCACACCTGCCCGGCGTTGAACATGCCGCCGAAGGCGATGCCGTGCGCGGCGCGGTCCAGGTCCGCGTCGGCGAGCACGATCGCCGGGTCCTTGCCGCCGAGCTCGAGGCTGTAGGGCACCATCCGCTCCGCGCAGGTGGCCGCGATCTTGCGACCGGTCGCGGTGGAACCGGTGAACTGGATGTAATCGGCGTTCTCGACCACCGCCGCGCCGGTCGCGCCCGCGCCGGTGACCACCTTGAACACCGGCGGCGCACCGATCTCGGCCCAGCCGCGGGCCAGCTCCACCGCGGACAGGGGCGTCACCTCCGACGGCTTGAGGATCACCGCGGCGCCGGCCGCCAGCGCGGGGAACACGTCGATCGCGGGCATCGCGAGCGGGAAGTTCCACGGCGTGATCACTCCGACCACGGGATAGGGGCGGTAGGCCACAGTCAGCGACTTCACCCGCGCGAGCGGGCTGTGCGGCGACGGGTGCTCGTCGGCGAGGAACTTGCCCGCCCGGCGCGCGTAGTAGCCGAGAATGTCGACCGCGAACGCCGGATCGATGATCGCGTCGACGCGCGGCTTGGCGGTCTCGGATTGCAGCACCGCGGCCAGGTGCTCGGTGTTGTCGATCAGCCAGTCCTGCATCTTCAGCAACCACTGCTTGCGCCCGGACGGCCCGATCGCTTCCCATTCTGGCTGGTAGAGGCGCAGTTCGCGGACCGCGGCCGCCACGTCGTCCGGTGTGGTGACCGGTACGGTGCCGACGAGGTCGCCCGTGGCCGGATTGTGTACTTCGATCACCGCGACGTCTTTGTCGAGTTCGCTCACTGGTCGTTCTCCTCGTGCGTCTGCTGAATTCGGTTCACCGACTATCGCGGCGCGGCCAAGAGGAAGTGGCGTGCCTGCTCCGACAATTAGAACACGTTGCAGTTCTGGATCGAGCTGATTCCTACGGTGCTTCGCTGGCCTCGTTCTCGCGCGCCGCGATCCGGCGCAGCGGTGGCTCGGTGGGCGGCGGGACCCGGCGATCGGGGAGTTCGGCCAGCAGTGCCGTGGTAGCCGCGGCGATGGCCGCGACAGCCTTGTCGACCGCGGGTTTCGTGGCGCTACTCAGGCCGGAGATGCCGCCGACTTTGCGCACATATTGCAAGGCGGCAGCGTAGATCTCCTGCTCGGTGGCGGCAGGCTCCAGACCACGCAAGACGGTGATATTTCTACACATGACAGAACCATAGACCTGTGAGGCATGACACGACAGGCGAAGAATAGGGGGATCTGAAAATCTCGTGATGCACGTGAGATTCGCACGCCACCCGTGATCGCGGTCACGGCACTAGACTCGGCCGCATGCCTGCCAGGGGAGTACCAGCGCTGACCACTTTTCCCTACCCGGAACTGGACGAGCGCGAAGAAGATCACTGGTCGGGTGCGGGGGTGAGCGACGACGAACTGCGCGCGCTCGCCCTCGGCGCCTTCTACTCCACCCGCTGGGACGCCTTCCACGACGCGATGTTGCTCGGCCCCGAGCGTGAACACCCGCTCGGCGACCGCCGCGAACTCGCCATCGACACGCTCACCGGCGCCTGGGGCATCACCGACGGCACCGAAGCCCGCGCCTCGATGGAACAGCTGCTCGAAGGCATGCACGCGCCGTTGTATTCGCTGGTGCATCCGCTGGTGATGGCCTCGGTCAACGCCAGCGAGCGCGACCGTTTCGGTGAGCGGGCCGACAAGCAGCGCGCGTTCCTGCGGCAGGTCGGTTCGTTTCGGGGGATGGACAATCCCGAGGCGCTGGTGCGCGACTACGACATCTGGGCCCAGGCCATCAAGATCGGCTTCACCGACCATCTCTCGCGCCCGTTACCCAACGACATCCACGCCTGGGATCTGGCCCGCGTCGTCGCGGTGGCCCGCATGGCGTTCACCGCGGGCTACATCGACGCCGACGTGGCGTGGGAATACTGCATGCGCGCGCTGGTGCCCGCGCAGCGCCGCTACCGCAACTGGCGCCAGTTCGGCGACGCCTACCTCACCGGCTGGACCTACTGGCAGGCCACCGAGGACCTCGCCGAACTGAAGAACGGCGGCGTCGACCGCCGGATGGAACTGGTGCGACTATGGACCCGGCCCACCAGCCCGTGGCGGCGGATCGAACTCAACGAACCGGAGCAGAAGGCGGAAACCGAAGCGGCCGAACCGAATTGAGCATTCGGTCCGGCCACCGGCACTACAGGCTGCGCAGGATACCGCGGCCGTAGCGCTGGAATTGCGTGTCGTCGACCATGCCGAGCGAATGCCGCTCGACGAGTAATTCCCATTCCGCGTAGAGCTGGTTGACACCGGGGTCGGCGGGACCGGCGGCGCCGTCGGCGGCCTGCCTGCGGATGGCGAAATTCACCGCGCAGGTGACCCGTTCGGTGTCGGCGCGATCCACGCCCGCGAAATGCAGCGTGCGATTGCCGTCGTTGATATCGATGCCCGATCCGCCGTGGCGCGTATCCACCTCGCCGGGCGCCGAGCGCGCGCCTTCGACGGTGCGGGCGCCGAGAATCGCGGCCACCGCCAATTCGAAGGCATAGCGCTCGCCGCTGCCGATGGAGATGAACAGCACGCGGGAAGTGGTCGCGGCGAGCAGGCCGATGCCCGATCCCGCAGGCGGGGCGGCAACGGCGATGGCCGTTTCCAAGACGTATTCGTCGGGCGTGACATACCGGTTCAGCGCGGTGACGGCCGAACGCGCGTCCTTGCGCGGCGCCATCCGGCGCACGGCGCGCTCGACATCGGCGCGGGTGGGACCCGACTTGCCCCACTCGGGAGCGGGCGGGGTGAGATCCGGCGCGGCCACGTCGATGCGCTGGGTCACCATGATCTGGTCGTTGATCCGGTCGACGATGCCGAGGGCGGCAGGCACGTCGTGCTCGGCGATGAGCACCGGAAGGGGAGTGCGGTCGGCGGGAACGCCGGTGAGGACCGCCGTGGGATAGCGCAGATAGATCTCGATCACCACCGCTTCGTCGGCGCGCCGATTGAGGCGCACCTTGAGCAGGTCGGCAATGGGAACGTCGAGAACACGTTCGCCGTCGGTACCCGGCCGGAGGACAACGAGCCGTCCACCGCCGTGGCGCAGAATCGCTGTGGGTGTTCGTAGCTCGACGATGTCTATACCCCCTGCGCTGTAGTTGTGTCGTCGCCCACGATAAGGCGGGCATGACATGATTGTGGCCACTTGCCACAACCCGGTCGGAGCGTTCGGGAACCTCTTGCGTTCTCCGGCCGTTTACCAGTGCAACTGCACCAGCAGCCGAACTGCGCGATGTATCGAACTAGACCGTACGCGGTAACGTGGCATGTCCGCATCCGAAACCCGCCGATCTCGACGCTTCGCAAGCACACCCGGAGTAATAACCGGAAAGGACTGGGCCGTCCGGCCGACGCTCTATGAACCGCAAGACAGTGTTTCGCACCTTGGCGATCATCTCGGGCATCATGCTCATGATCTGGCTGTTCAGCTTTCTCAGCGATGACACGCGCGGTTGGGAGAGTGTCGACACTTCCGTTGCGCTGGCCCAGCTCGAGGACAAAGCGAACGTCAAGAACGTGCAGATCGATGACAAGGAGCAGCAGCTCCGCATCGAACTGAACAACGGCAACGAAGCCACGAGCAACAACGCCAAGATCGTCGCCAAGTACCCCAGTGGTGGGGAGAACTCCGCGCAGGTCCTCGACGCCGTGCAGAAGTCCGGCGCCCCGTACGACACCGTGGTCAAGCAGGAGAGCTGGCTGTCGCAGCTGCTGCTGTTCATCGTGCCGATGGTGCTGCTGGTCGGCCTGTTCATCTTCGTGATGTCGCGCATGCAGGGCGGTGGCCGTGGCGGAATGATGGGCTTCGGTAAGTCCAAGGCCAAACTGCTGACCAAGGACATGCCCAAGACCACGTTCCAGGACGTGGCCGGTGCCGACGAGGCCGTCGAAGAGCTCTACGAGATCAAGGACTTCCTCCAGAATCCGGCCCGCTACCAGGCGCTCGGCGCGAAGATCCCCAAGGGCGTGCTGCTGTACGGGCCGCCGGGAACCGGCAAGACGCTGCTGGCCCGCGCGGTCGCGGGCGAGGCCGGGGTGCCGTTCTTCACCATCTCCGGTTCGGACTTCGTCGAGATGTTCGTCGGTGTCGGCGCCTCCCGCGTGCGCGACCTGTTCGAGCAGGCCAAGCAGAACAGCCCGTGCATCATCTTCGTCGACGAGATCGACGCGGTCGGCCGCCAGCGCGGTGCGGGCCTCGGCGGCGGTCACGACGAGCGCGAGCAGACCCTCAACCAGCTGCTGGTCGAGATGGACGGCTTCGGCGATCGCTCCAACATCATCCTGATCGCGGCCACCAACCGGCCCGACATCCTCGACCCCGCGCTGCTGCGCCCCGGCCGGTTCGACCGGCAGATCCCGGTCGGCAACCCCGACCTGGCCGGTCGCCGCGCGATCCTGCGGGTGCACTCGGCGGGCAAGCCGATCTCGCAGGAAGCCGACCTCGAGGGTCTGGCCAAGCGCACCGTCGGCATGTCCGGCGCCGATCTGGCCAACGTGATCAACGAGGCCGCGCTGCTCACCGCCCGCGAGAACGGTTCGGTCATCACCGGCGAATCGCTCGAGGAATCGGTCGACCGCGTGATCGGTGGCCCGCGCCGCAAGAGCCGCATCATCAGCGAGCACGAGAAGAAGATCACCGCCTACCACGAGGGCGGCCACACCCTGGCGGCGTGGGCGATGCCCGATATCGAGCCCGTCTACAAGGTCACCATCCTGGCCCGCGGCCGCACCGGCGGGCACGCCATGACGGTGCCCGAGGACGACAAGGGCCTGATGACCCGCTCGGAGATGATCTCCCGGCTGGTCTTCGCGATGGGTGGCCGCGCCGCCGAGGAACTGGTGTTCCACGAGCCCACCACCGGCGCGTCCTCCGATATCGACCAGGCCACCAAGATCGCCCGCGGGATGGTCACCGAATACGGCATGAGTGCCCGCCTCGGCGCCGTGCGCTACGGCCAGGAGCAGGGCGACCCGTTCCTCGGCCGCTCGATGGGCGTGCAGGCCGACTACTCGCACGAGGTCGCCCGCGAGATCGACGAGGAGGTGCGCAACCTCATCGAGGCCGCACACACCGAGGCATGGTCGATCCTCAGCGAATACCGCGAGCAGCTCGACGCGTTGGCCACCGCGCTGCTCGAGCGCGAGACGCTGCACCGCAAGGATCTCGAGACGATCCTGGCCGGTGTGGAGAAGCGTCCGCGGATCACCGCGTTCAACGATTTCGGTGACCGGCACCCGTCGGACAAGCCGCCGGTGAAGACGCCGGGCGAGCTGGCCGTCGAGCGCGGCGAGCCGTGGCCGCCGGTGCAGCCCGCGCCGGTGCCGGTGCCCAACGGTGCACCGCCGGTGGAGCCCAACGGCTACCCGGGTCAGCCCTACGGCCAGCCCGCACCGCCCGCGGCCGGTTACCCGTTGCCCGCCGCGCCGACCCAGGCGTTCCCCCGGCAGTCGGGCACGCACGGTTCGCGGCCCGATTACGGCGCACCGGCCGGCTGGTCGGCTCCGGGTTGGCCGCCGCGCGAGGAGCAGCAGCCGCAGCCGCAGCAGCAACAGCCGCAGCAGCAGCCCCAACCGCCGCAGGACCAGGGCAGTGCCTGGGGCAGGCCCGAGCAGCAGCAGCCGCGGCACGCCAGCGACGGTTTCCAGCCGTGGGGTGCCCAGCCGCAGCCGCCGGTGCGTGACGCCGATCCGGAGAACAAGGAGTGGGACGGGCCGAACGGCCGCCACTGACCGGGGGCCAACTACGCTCGGAGGTCGAATGTCGAACAAGTACCGGCATTCGGCACTGGTTCTCGGATCACGCTCGGCCGTCGAATGTCGGGTGGTCGCCGGCTTTCGGCTCTCGTTCTCGGCCCGCCCGCCTCTGGACTGAGCGGAGAACAGGGCCGAGAACCCGCGGCGCCAGCCGCAAATATCACGGAGGTGCGGAGAAGTTGTCGGCCAACAAGCAGGAACTCGATCCGGCAGGTGAGCTGGGTGCGACCAGTCCGTCGGTGCTGACGGCGCTGGCGACCGGTTTGCCGTTCGATCAGGAGCGCGCCGAGAACGCGGTGCGCGAGCTGCTGCTCGCGGTCGGTGAGGATCCCGACCGTCCCGGCCTGCTCGACACGCCCGCGCGGGTGGCGCGTGCTTACCGGGAGATGTTCGCCGGGCTCTACACCGAGCCCGACGCGGTGCTCGCGACCACCTTCGACGAGGGTCACCAGGAACTCGTGCTGGTTCGTGACATCCCGATGTTCTCCACCTGTGAGCATCACTTGGTCTCGTTCCACGGCGTCGCGCACGTCGGCTACATCCCCGGCTCGCACGGCCGGGTGACGGGGCTGTCGAAGCTGGCGCGCGTGGTCGATCTCTACGCCAAGCGCCCCCAGGTGCAGGAGCGGCTGACCAGCCAGATCGCCGACGCGGTGATGCGCCGACTGGATCCGCGCGGCGCGATCGTGGTGGTCGAGGCCGAGCACCTGTGCATGGCCATGAGGGGAATCCGTAAGCCCGGCGCCAGCACCACCACCTCGGCGGTGCGCGGCCAGCTGCAAACCGACTCCGCCTCGCGAGCCGAGGCGCTGGACCTGATCCTGCGCAAATGAGCCAGCCACTGGTGACCGCCCGTGGCCACCGCTCCTGCGTGGTCATGGGTGTGGTCAACGTGACCGCTGATTCTTTCTCCGACGGTGGTCGCTACCTCGACCCCGAACTCGCGATCGCGCACGGTGTGGAGCTGTACGAAGCGGGCGCCGACATCGTCGACGTGGGTGGTGAATCCACCAGGCCGGGCGCCGACCGGGTCGACCCGGCCGCCGAGGCCGCCAGGGTCGCTCCGGTGATCCGCGGACTGGTCGCCGCCGGGGTGCCGACCAGTGTCGACACCATGCGCGCCGAGGTCGCCGAGGCCGCGCTGGAGGCGGGTGTCTCGGTGGTGAACGACGTCTCCGGCGGCCGTGCCGACCCGAACATGGTGAAAGTCGTCGCCGAAGCGGGCGTGCCGTGGATCCTCATGCACTGGCGGGCGGGCGCCGACTACCGCCATACCGGCCCCGCCGATCACTACGACGACGTGGTCGCCGAGGTGAACGCCGAACTCTGCGCCCAGGTCGACCTGGCTGTCGCCGCGGGGGTCACCCCGGACCGGCTGATCCTCGACCCCGGCCTCGGTTTCGCCAAGAACGCCGAGCACAACTGGGAACTCCTCGCCGCTCTCCCGGAACTGGTGGCAGGCGGTTTCCCGATCTTGATCGGCGCCTCACGCAAGCGTTTCCTCGGCGCCCTCCTGGCCGACGAAGCCGGCCCACGCCCGCCCGACGGCCGCGAAACCGCCACCGCCACCCTGTCGGCCCTCGCGGCCACCCACGGCGCCTGGGGCGTGCGCGTGCACGATGTCCGGGCTTCCCTGGACGCCATCGCCGTCGTCGATGCCTGGCGTCGAGCAGCCGACGCTCGATCGGCCGCTGGGCGCACGCCGTGAACGTCCTCGCTACCCGAACTGCCGCAGGCGTCCGAGTCACCCTCCGAGGAGCTGTCCGATGAACTTGCCCTTGCTGCCGCCGCCCGCGGGCAGGCCCGCCTCGTCGCGGATCGAGCTGCGCGGCCTGCGTGCTTTCGGCAGGCACGGAGTGTTCGATTTCGAGCGTCGTGACGGCCAGGAATTCGTCGTCGATCTGACGGTGTGGGTCGATTTCGCCGCGGCAGCCGCGTCCGACGACCTCGCCGACACCGTCGACTACGGCGCGCTCGCCGAGCGTGCCGTGCGCATCGTGACCGGTCCGCCGCGCGATCTGATCGAAACAGTGGTCTCCGAGATCGCCGACGACGTGATGGCCGACCCGCGGATCGAGGCGGTGGAGGTGGTCGTGCACAAGCCGTCGGCGCCGATCCCGCACACCTTCGAAGACGTGCGCGTGGTGGCCACCCGGTATCGCACGCAGGCCCCGGAGCAGCGCCGATGACTCGCGCGGTGCTCTCGATCGGCTCGAATCTGGGCGATCGGCTCGCGCATCTGCGCAGCGTGCTCGACGCGCTGGGGGAGCGGGTCGTGGCGGTGTCGCCGGTCTACACGACCGCGCCGTGGGGTGGCGTCGACCAAGACGATTACCTCAATGCTGTTGTCACAGCGGAAGATCCGGCCTTCGACGATTACGCCTGGCTGCGTTTCGGTCAGGAGCTCGAGCAGGCGGCGGGCCGCGTGCGCGAGGTTCGCTGGGGTGCGCGCACCCTCGATGTCGATGTGGTCCAGTGCGCCGACAGCACCGGTACGGCGATCGCCCGCGACACCGATCCGACGCTGATCCTGCCGCACCCGCAGGCCCACAACCGGGCCTTCGTCCTCATCCCGTGGCTGGCTGTCGAACCGTCCGCGCACCTTGTCGTCGACGGGGCCGCGCGCCCGATCGCCGAGCTGCTCGCCGGACTCGACCAGTCCGAGAAAGACGGCGTGGTCCGTACCGACCTGGTGCTACGCGAGGAAAGCGCCGGCTCGTGCTGAAACCCACCCGGGTACTCGACCTCGCGCTGAATGTGGTGGTGGCCGCCGCGGTCGCCTGGGTCGCCACCCGGTTCGCCTATTCCAGCTTCCCGTCGATCTCGGTGGCCGCGGGCGCCTCGCTGCTGCCGGTCGCCGCGATCGAGGCGGCGCTCGGCTTCGCGATCAAGGCCAAGATCGCCGATGAGCAGATCGGCGACGGATCGGGCCAGATGCATCCGATCAACGTGGCCAGGGGTGTGGCGCTGGCGAAGGCGTCGTTGCAGGTGGGTTCGCTGGCCGCGGGTGTGTGGCTGGGTTTCCTGCTGTGGGTTTTCCCACAGCGCGGGACCGTCACCGCCGCCGCTACGGATTCGCCGGGTGCGGTGGTCGGCCTGCTGGCCGGTTCGGCCCTGGTTGCTGCGGCTTTGTGGCTGGAGTATTGCTGCCGGGCACCCGAGGACCCGACCGACGACCCCGCTACTACATAGCAACTTGCGAATGGAATCTCCGTAGCCTTTGGTGGGCCGACCAGCCGATTCCGGCTACCCTGGCCCTCATGGTTTCACCCTCCCGCAGCACGGCGCCCCGACGACGGCGGGACGACGCGGGAAAATTCTTCGTCGGTTTCCTCATCCTGCTCGGTCTGACCGCCAGTGTTTTCCTGATCTTCAGCGAAAACGTCCAATACGTGCGGATCGGCCTGGTAGCAGCCCTGTGGGCCGCGGTGATCGGCGCGCTCGCGGCTACCCGCTACCGCAAGGACGCGGCCGTCGACAAGGCGAAGGTGCGCGATCTGCAGACGGTGTACGAGTTGCAGCTCGAGCGTGAGATCAACGCGCGCCGTGAGTACGAGATGGGTGTCGAGGCGCGGGTGCGCGCCGAAGTCGGCGCCGACTCCTCCGAAATCGCCGCGCTGCGCGCCGAGCTGACCCTGCTGCGCCAGAATCTGCAGGTTCTCTTCGACGGCGCCCTGCTCGACGAGCAACCTGCGCTGCAGGCCGATGCCGTGCGGATCGACGCGTTGCCCGCCGGTGGCTTCAATGCCTTCGACGAGCCCGACCACGATTTCGACGTTAGCCCCGAGGATGCCACCGCCGCCTGGTTCGGCCCGTGGCAGCAACCGCCCAGCGCACTGAAACCTGTCTTCATGCAACCGGTTTCGGCCAATTTCGCCGACCCGTACGACGATCCGGTCACCGCCGAGACCTCGGCGGTGCAGCTCGACGAGTACGCCGAAACCCAGCAGTCGACCGCCCCCGCGCAGCCCGCCGCACCGACCACGTCATCGGGAAAGACGCCGCCGCCGCGCCTGTCCTCGCCGAACACCCGCCAGGTGACGGAGACGGTCCTGCCGGCCGAGCCCACCACCAACGGCAACTCGGCCGCTGCCCCCGAGCCCACCCCGGCGGCGGCCGAACCGACTCCGGCGCCGGTCGCCGCGGCCGAACCTGTCGCGGCACCCGTAGCGACGGCCGAGCCCGCCCAGCCCCCGGCCACTCGCCCCGAGAAGGCCCCCTCGGTGGGCACCAGCTCTCGTCGGCGCCGCCGCGCCGAAACCGAGGGCACCGCCCGGCTGTCGGTGGCAGACATCATGGCCAACCTCGAATCGGAGTCCACCGGCTCCGCCTCTCCGCGTACCTAGCTGGTCGCAACACCGACAACAGCCGGCTCGCCCACCGGCAAACCCTCGGCCGCGTCCCCCTGTCACCACGCACCTGGGTCTGGCCTGAATACACGGAGTGGCGGACCAGGTGAGCGCTAGATCACGGTGGGGGCGTGTGGCGGTCCTCGAGTAACTCCCTCTATTCTCGAAGCGAACGTCTGGTACCCGCACCGCGGGACTGGAACGCAAATCGAGAGGACAACGTTGACCTCGAGAAGTGTCAACCCTGATGGCGCAAACACGAGTGGCGACTCCGTGCCCGCACGAATGGATCCAGCGCCCGCACGACTGACGGTAGGAATCGTTTCGGCGGGACGAGTGGGTTCCGCACTCGGCGTAGCGCTCGAGCGAGCCGGCCACGTGGTCTTCGGTGTCGCCGCGATCTCCGACGCCTCGGTGCACCGCGCCCGTACCCGGCTGTCCGAAGCCCAGGTGCTGCCGATCGAACAGATCGCCCAGCGCAGTGAACTGCTCCTGCTCGCCGTGCCCGACGCCGAACTGGCCGGGCTGGTCCGCGGCCTCGCCGGTGCGAACGTGGTCCGCCCCGGCACCATCGTCGTGCACACCTCCGGCGCGAACGGCGTCGCGATTCTCGAACCGCTGACGAAGCAGGGTGCGCTCGGCCTCGCGATCCACCCCGCCATGACCTTCACCGGCCACGACGAGGACATCGCCCGGCTCGCCAATGCCTGTTTCGGCGTCACCGCCGCCGACGAGGTCGGGTACGCCATCGCGCAGGCGCTGGTGATCGAGATGGGTGGCGAACCGGTTCGCGTCGAGGAAGACCAGCGTTCGCTCTATCACGCGGCCCTCGCCCACGGCAGCAATCACCTGGTCACGGTGATCGTCGACGCCGTCGCGGCCCTGCGCGAATCCCTCTCCGGCCCCGGTCTGCTCGGCCAGCCGCTGGTCGACGATCAGCCCGGCGGCCTCCCCGAACGGCTGCTCGCCCCGCTCGCCTCGGCCGCACTCGACAACGCCTTGCGTCGCGGCCAGGCCGCACTCACCGGTCCGGTCGCCCGCGGTGATGTCGACGCCGTCGCCGCCCATCTCGCCGCGCTCGAGCAGGTCGACGACCGCTTGGCCGAGGCCTACCGAGCCAATTCGTTGCGCACGGCCCAACTCGCCCACACCGATCCGGCACTGCTGGAGCTCCTCGCCAAGGAAGGCCACTGATGGAACCCCGAGAAGTGCATCACCACCAGGGTGGCGCTCGTGCGACCGGCGCTTTCAAGGCGGGCGTGCTCACCGTGCACCACAACCCCGAGGTGCTCGACACGGTCGCCAAGGCCCTGCGCGGCGCCGGTCGCACGGTCGGTTTCGTGCCGACGATGGGCGCGCTGCACGAGGGGCACCTCGCGCTGATCCGTCAGGCCAAGCTCAACAACCAGGTCGTGATCGTCTCGATCTTCGTCAACCCGCTGCAGTTCGGCGCGAACGAAGACCTCGACGCCTACCCGCGCACTCTCGACGCCGACCTCGAACTGCTCCGTACCGAGGGCGTCGATCTGGTTTTCGCGCCGACGGTTTCCGATATGTACCCGGACGGCATGCGTACCACGGTCCAGCCGGGTCCACTCGGCGCCGAGCTCGAAGGCGGCAGCAGGCCGACGCATTTCGCGGGCATGCTCACCGTCGTCGCGAAGCTGCTCAACATCACCCACGCCTCCGAGGCGTATTTCGGTGAGAAGGACTACCAGCAGCTCACGCTGATCCGGCAGATGGTGCGCGACCTGAACATGGACGCGAAGATCGTGGCCTATCCGACGGTTCGCGAGCCCGACGGCCTCGCCCTGTCCTCGCGCAACCGCTTCCTCGACGCCACCCAGCGCGAGTCGGCGCTGGCGCTGTCGGCCGCGCTTGCCGCGGGTCGTCACGCTGCCGGCCTCGGCGCGGAGGCGGTTGTCCAGACCGCTCGCTCGGTTCTCGACGCGGTCGAGGGCCTCGATGTCGACTACCTCGAACTGCGCGATGCCAACCTGGGTCCGGCCCCCACCGCGGGCAACGCCCGCCTGCTGGTCGCCGCCAGAGTCGGCGACACCCGCCTGATCGACAACGCTCCCGTAGTACTCGGCGCCCAGATCGACGGGCATCCCGACGCGAACTCCCTCCCTGCCTCGCAGGCGCACTGAAAGGCGACGACGATGTTGCGCACCATGATGAAGTCGAAGATCCACCGTGCCACCGTGACCCATGCCGACCTGCACTATGTCGGGTCGGTGACCGTCGACCAGGATCTGCTCGACGCCGCCGATCTGCTCGAGGGTGAGCAGGTCTGCATCGTCGACATCGACAACGGCGCCCGCCTCGAGACCTATGTGATCGCCGGCGAGCGCGGTTCGGGCGTGATCGGCATCAACGGTGCCGCCGCCCACCTCGTGCACCCCGGTGACCTGGTCATCCTCATCGCCTACGGTCAGATGGACGAGGCCGAGGTCCGCGAGTACGACCCGAAGGTGGTCTTCGTCGACGACCACAACCGTCCGGTCGAGCTGGGCAGCGACCCCGCGCACGCACCGGAGGGCTCCGGCCTCACCTCGCCGCGCTCGCTGTCGTTCGTCTGAGCCGGGCGGGGGACCCAGGACCATGCTGCTGACGATCGACGTCCGCAACACCGGAATCGAGCTCGGCCTGTTCTCCGGTAGTGGCGAACACGCGACACTGGTGCGGCACTGGCGGATTCACACCAATCCGCTGATCACCGCGGACGAGTTCGCCATGCAGGTGCGCGGTCTGGTCGGCGAGGATCTCGATCAGATCGCCGGTGTCTCGGCGTTGTCGACCGTGCCGCCGGTGCTGCGCGAACTGCGCGCCATGCTGGCGCGCTATTGGTCCCATGTGCCGCATGTGCTGGTGGAACCCGGTGTGCGAACAGGTATTCCGTTGCTGGTCGACAATCCGAAGGAAGTCGGCGCCGACCGCATCGTCAACTGCCTTGCCGCGTTCCGTAGTTTCGGCGGGCCCGCGATCGTCGTCGATTTCGGCACTGCGATCTGCGTCGACCTGGTCTCGGCCAAGGGGGAATTCCTCGGCGGCGTCATCGCGCCCGGGGTGGAGATCTCGGCCGAGGCGCTGGTGGAACGCAGTGCGATGCGTCGCGTCGAGCTGGCACGGCCGCGTTCGGTGGTGGGCAAGAACAGCATGGAATGCATTCAGTCCGGCGCGATCTTCGGGTTCGCCGGGCTGGTCGACGGGCTGGTCGACCGCATCCGCGACGAATTCGACGCGTTCGCGGGCACCGATGTCACCGTCGTCGCGACGGGGGCGGGCGCACCGCTGATCGTGCCGGAGTCGGAAACCATCGACCAGCACGTCCCGCATCTCACGCTCACCGGCCTGCGCCATGTCTACGAGCGCAACAAAAAGTAGTGTCTGCTAAACTAGCGCTCGTGATCTTCCGTGTGAGCACCCAGGAGTGTTGTCGAGGCTAATCTGCCTCGACCGTTCGAGGCTGACGTTTTCCCTCGACCGTTTTCTCACCTCCTGGAGATGCGCTCATGCGTTCTTCTGTCCTTTCCCTTCCGTCCGCACGCGACGAGTACTCCGCGACGCCCCCGCTCGACCGGGCGATCGCCTCGGCGTTGCCGACCCGGTTGCGGCCCGCTGACCTGCTGCGACTCACCGACGAAGGCGCCGAAGACGTCCTCTCCGGTCGCTACGACCACCTCCTGCCCGCCGACGGTATCTGGCCGGCCGACGAGCGCTGGGCGACCCGCCTCTCGCACGACGACGAGGTCGATGTCTGGCTGATCAGCTGGACGCCGGGCAAATTCACCGATTTGCACGATCACGCCGGTTCGCTCGGCGCCCTGACCGTGCTGAGTGGCGCCCTTTCGGAATACCGCTGGAATGGCACGGAGTTACGCAGGCGCACGCTCGCCGCGGGTGATCAGGCGTCGTTCCCGATCGGCTGGGTGCACGACGTGGTGCGCGCGCCCGCCGCCGCCGAATCCGTCGGTCCGCTCGATCCCACCTTGAGCGTGCATGCCTATTCCCCGCCGCTGTCGGCGATGTCGTATTACGAAGTGACCGGCCACGGAACGTTGCGCCGAACCAAAACCGTCCTCACCGACCAGCCCGAAGGTGATCTGTGATGAGCCGTTTGACGATTGATCAGATGCTCGAGAACGCTCGCGCGCGATTGCACCGGGTGTATGTGTACGACGTGGCCGCCGCGCTGGAGCGTGGCGCGATTCTGGTCGACATCCGGCCGGCCGCCCAGCGGGTGCGCGAAGGTTCGCTGCCCGGCGCGCTGGTGATCGAGCGAAATGTCCTGGAATGGCGGTTGGATCCGACCTCGTCGGCTCGGTTGTCCCTCGCCGTTGATCACGACGTGGAATGGGTCGTCTTCTGCTCGGAGGGGTACACGTCGAGTTTGGCGGCGGCCGCGTTGCAGGAGCTGGGGTTGCACCGGGCCACCGATGTGATCGGTGGATACCAGGCGTTGAAGTCGGCGGGGTTGTTGACCGTGGGCGTCGGCGTCCCGCATTTCGCCCGTGAGGTCGACGCGCTGGCTTCGCTGTAGGGGGTCGACGTCCGCGAGTTCGGTTGTCCACGAGGCGAATCAGAGGTCGTCACGGGCGGTGTGTGTTTCAGTTATGTGACGTTGATTGCATCTCGCGGGGGAATGGTCGGTGTGGGCCGGGGTTTGCCTCTCGTTCTTTGTGGGCGGGAGTAAATCCATTTCGGGGTGCCGCTAATGTTGTCGAACGTGAGCACTCCTAACCCCGCCGCACCCGGCCGCGCCGCCACATCCGCTGTGGACATCGATGTTCCCGAGCAGATGCGGATTCGCCGGGACAAGCGCGAACGGCTGCTCACCGAGGGTGGTGAGGCCTATCCGGTGGTGGTGCCACGCACCCACACCCTGGCCGAAATCCGTGCCGCCTACCCGGATCTGGAAGCCGACACTCAGACCGGTCTGCAGGCCGGTATCGCAGGTCGCGTCATTTTCGTTCGTAATACCGGCAAGCTGTGCTTCGCCACGCTGCAGGAAGGCGACGGCACCAAGTTGCAGGCGATGATCAGCCTCAACGGTGTCGGCGCCGACGCGCTGGCGGCGTGGAAGGCCGATGTCGACCTCGGTGACTTCGTGTTCGTGCACGGCGAGGTCATCTCCTCGCGTACCGGCGAATTGAGCGTGATGGCCGATTCCTGGTCGATGGCGGCCAAGTCGCTGCGCCCGCTGCCGGTGGCGCACAAGGAGATGAACGAGGAGTCGCGCGTCCGTCAGCGCTATGTCGACCTGATCGTGCGTCCCGAGGCCAGGGAAATGGCCCGTACCCGCGTGAACGTGGTCCGTGCGCTGCGCAACGCGCTCGAGCGCCGCGGCTTCCTCGAGGTCGAGACCCCGATGCTGCAGACCATCCATGGTGGCGCCGCCGCGCGCCCCTTCGTCACCCATTCCAATGCGCTGGACATGGATCTCTTCCTGCGCATCGCGCCGGAGCTGTTCCTCAAGCGGTGCGTGGTCGGCGGGCTGGAGAAGGTCTTCGAGATCAACCGGAACTTCCGCAACGAAGGCGCCGACTCCACCCATTCGCCCGAGTTCGCGATGCTGGAAACCTACGAGGCCTACGGCACCTATGACGACTCGGCGACGATGACCCGGGAATTGATCCAGGAAGTCGCGCGCGAGGCATTCGGCACCCTTCTGGTGACGCTTGCCGACGGCACTGAATATGATCTCGGAGGCGAGTGGACCACCGTCGAGATGTATCCCTCGCTGTCTGAGTCGATCGGTGTCGAGGTCACTCCGGAAACCACTGTCGAGGAATTGCTCGCGCTCGCCGATCGGGTAGGTCTGGAAATTCCTTCGGGCAAGGGCTACGGTCACGGGAAACTGGTCGAAGAACTATGGGAACACGCGTATGGCGACAAGCTCTACGCGCCGACTTTCGTTCGCGACTTCCCGGTCGAGACTTCACCGCTGACCCGTCAGCATCGCAGCAAGCCCGGCGTCACCGAGAAGTGGGACCTCTATGTTCGCGGCTTCGAGTTGGCAACGGGCTATTCGGAACTGGTAGACCCGGTGATCCAGCGGGAACGCTTCGTCGACCAGGCCAGGTTGGCCGCGGCGGGCGATGACGAGGCCATGGTGCTCGATGAAGACTTCCTCGCCGCGATGGAACACGGTATGCCGCCGACCACCGGAACCGGTATGGGAATCGACCGGTTGTTGATGGCACTCACGGGTTCGGGAATCCGGGAAACGATCCTGTTCCCGATTGTGCGACCCACTAGTCGCTGACCAGTGAATTCACGGGGTGAAGACCCCGTGTTGGAAATTTCGCATTTCGGGGTATTCTTGCCTCGGGTATTCGGCCTGGAGGCAGGCTTGACGATTTCGAGAGGACGTTCATCTCATGGCAAAGAAGGTCACCGTTAGCCTGATCGACGATGTCGACGGTGAGTCCATCGCGGACGAGACCATCGAGTTCGCTATCGATGGGGTGTCGTACGAGATCGATCTGTCGGACGCAAATGCGGCGCGCCTGCGCGAAGGCCTGGACGAGTGGGTCGCCAACGCCCGCCGTGTGAGTGGCCGTCGTCGGGTGAAGGCTGCCGGTGCACCCGCGCCGCAGGGCAAGAGCCGTGTTTCCATGGACCGCGAACAGAGCGCCGCAATTCGCGAATGGGCACGCCGTAAGGGTCACAAGGTCTCCGCCCGCGGTCGTATCTCGGCGGAAATCACCGAGGCATACAACAAAGAGGTCGGCAAGAGCTGATTTTTTGGCGGCGCGGGCGCCGCGTGTTCGCGGCCCCGCCGGTCCCGTCGTTGAGGCACCGTTGCTTGCTCCTTCGTCGCCTACGCAACGGCGCCTCAA